>CAYUOC010000001.1:0-1401 GCA_964446305.1 uncultured Terricaulis sp.
CGGATGAGACCGGTCGCGCGCGCGACGCGGTGATCATTCTGATCGAGGCGCGATGCGCCTTTCTCCAGCTCGGCCATGCGTTCGATGAAAAACCGGCGCGCCGCGGCGCCGCGCGGCAACATGCCGGAATCGCGCAGTGCGGTGAACGAGACGCCGGCGTTGCAACCTTTGACGCTGCCGGACGGGCGGCGCGCGGCGCTTTCGCCAAGCAGCGTCATCGCCTTCATCAGATCGATGCCAAGATCGACGGCGAGCGACTTCTCAGCACTGGGGCCAGCCACGTTGTAGGAATAAGCCAGCAGCCGCAGCATGGTTTGATAGGCCGCGTTGGCGACATCGACGATGGCCGCGGCCTGCTCGTCCTCGATCCAGACACGGCCTTCTGGTTGCGGCGGGCGACGGAGTACGGGGTTTACCGCTGCGTGGTGCGCAGGGACGAACGCCGGATTGGCCTTCTTCAGCTCAGCCAGTTCGTCGCGGATGTGGCGGAATCGGCAGAAGTGCGAGCCTTCGCTTTCTTCGGACGCGCCTTCGCCCTGTGTGATGATGGACTCGCAGGCGATCTTGGCGGTCTTGGTGCAGAGCACCGACTTGGCGCCGCCGAGGACGACTTCGTTCTCCGATAGCTGCAACGCGGGGTCGCCGCTGAACAGCTCTTTCTCGCCGAGCTTATCGGACATGACGTCGAGCGCGGTTTGCATGACTTCGTAGAACTCACCCACGGTTTCGTAGTCGAACACCATCGGCGTCAGGCGCGGCTTTGGCGGATTGCGGGTGAACTCGCGCGGGTGCTCGAAACCCTTACCATCTGGCTCTTGCGAACCGATCGGGCGTTCGAGGTGGATGAAGTGCTGGAGCACGTCCTCGTTGAACGGCGCGAGCTTCACGACGATGCCCGCCGGCAGATAGCCGGGATCAATCGGGAAGTTCACGCGTCCGAAGCGCGGCGCACCGCCAACGGCGGACGTGATGTTCCAGACGGCGGCAAGGTGGCCCATCTCTTCGACGGCGACATCGAGGATAGCGCGGCGCCAGCGTTTCACCGCCGCTGCCTCGTCGGGCGTATCGACCTCGGTTTCATCCTTCAGGGAGAACGCCGCATAGAGGTAGGTGCACATCAGATTGTGCTCGAGCTCGGCGGCTTCGTAGAGCGCGTGAATGAGCTGTTCGCGCGTGGGCAGGAGCGGCGGCGTTTCCATGGGGCAAGAGCTTACGCGCTTCCCGCACGCTCCGCGAGGCTATCCAAAGGTATGCGTTGCGTGGGCTGACGGGCGCCGTGAAATTTGGCATTCTGGCGCGCGTGAAACCGTTCACGCCCGAGGATTTGCTGGCCTGCTACCAGCGCGGCGTCTTTCCGATGGCGGAAAGCCGCGACGATGAAGGTTTCTTTATCGTCGACCC
>CAYUOC010000001.1:1501-59397 GCA_964446305.1 uncultured Terricaulis sp.
GCGTCTTTCCGATGGCGGAAAGCCGCGACGATGAAGGTTTCTTTATCGTCGACCCCGAATGGCGCTGCGTGTTTCCGCTGGACGGCTTTCATGTGCCCAAGCGCCTGGCGCGGACACTGCGGCAAGACAAATTCAGTTTCACCATCAATCACGAGTTTGATCGCGTCATCGACGGCTGCGCGGCGCCCGGGAAGGATCGCGAAGACACCTGGATCAATCCCGACATCCGCACGCTCTATTTGGAGCTGCACCGGCGTGGCCTGGCCCATAGCGTCGAGGCGCGGATTGGCGGCGAACTCGTGGGCGGGCTTTATGGCGTGGCGCTCGGCGGCGCGTTCTTCGGCGAGAGTATGTTCTCGTGGGAAAGGGACGCGAGCAAGGTTGCGCTGGTGCATCTGGCGGCGCGGCTGAAACGCGGCGGATTCAAGCTGCTCGACGCCCAGTTCATCACTCCACATTTGGAGCAGTTCGGCGCGCAAACGCTGCCGCGACGGATTTTTCAGGCGCTGCTCGGGCTGGCGCTTGAGACCCACGGTGATTTCCGAGCGCTGCCGGTGGAGACGAAGGGCGCGGAGGTTCTGGAGATTTTGAAGAAGTAGCGATTCCCCTTCTCCCTTGCGGAGAACGGGTTAAGGGATGAGGGGCGTTCAGCTTTCGCGCTGTCTGAAGAGCGCGCTTGTGTCTTCGCCCCTCACCCGCCGCTTCGCGGCGCCCTCTCCGCGAGGGAGAGGGCCCGGCTTATCACTTCGCGATCCGTTCGACGCCGCCCATGTACGGGACGAGCGCTTTCGGCACGTTGATGCTGCCGTCGGCCTGCTGGTAGTTTTCGAGCACCGCGACGAGCGTGCGGCCGACGGCGAGACCGGAGCCGTTGAGCGTGTGCACGAACTCGGTTTTGCCGTCCTTGTTGCGGAAGCGGGCGTTCATGCGGCGGGCTTGGAAGTCGCCGCAATTCGAGACTGAACTGATTTCGCGGTATTTGCCTTGGCTCGGGAGCCAAACTTCGAGGTCGTAGGTTCTGCGCGCGCTAAAACCCATGTCGCCGGTGCAGAGCAGCATGGTGCGGAACGGCAGTTCGAGGCGTTTCAGAATTTCCTCGGCGCAGCGGACCATACGCTCGTGTTCTTCGTGGCTTTGCTCGGGCGTGGTGATCGAGACCAACTCGACTTTGCGGAATTGGTGCTGACGGATCATGCCGCGCGTGTCCTTGCCGGCGGCGCCCGCTTCAGCACGGAAGCAGAGCGTATCGGCCGTCATGCGCAGCGGCAGCGGCGCTTCATCGAGAATTTGCTCGCGCACGAGATTGGTGAGCGCGACTTCGGCAGTCGGGATCAGCCAGAAATCTTCGCGCGTCGGGGCGCTCTCCAGAATCTCATTCAGCAATTGCGTCGGCTTTACGCTGCCGCCGCGCTTCTCAAACTCATCATCAAAACGAGCGAGCGCTTCGTTCAGCAGTTCTTGGCGGCTAAGCGTGCGCGCCGCTGTGAATTGTTCGTCCACGAACTTCGGCAATTGGCTGGTGCCGAACATGGTGTGGTCTTTGACTAACAGCGGCGGACTCACTTCGGCATAGCCATGCTCGAGGGTTTGGACGTCGAGCATGAGCGCCGCCAGGGCACGCTCAAGGCGCGCGAGCTGATTGCGCAACACCACGAAGCGCGCGCCGCTCATGCGCGCCGCCGCTTCGAAATCCATCATGCCGAGCGCTTCGCCGAGGGTGACGTGGTCGGCGGTGAGATCAAGCGCGGGCGGCTCGCCGCCGTCTTTCAAGTACCAGCGGCGGACTTCGACGTTGCCATGTTCGTCAGCGCCCTCGGGCGCGTCGGGCGCGGGCAAGTTTGGGATCGAGGCGAGAAGATCGTCGCGCTCCTTCTGCCACTTGGCTTCATCGGCGCCCGTCTCCTCGATGCGTTGCTTCAGCGCCGCCACCTGCTCCATCAGACGTGAGGCTTCGGCTTCATCCTTCTTGGCCTTGGCGGCGCCAATCGCCTTCGAGGCGGCGTTGCGCTGGGCTTCGGCTTCTTGCTTGGCGGTCGAGGCGGTGCGGAGCTTGGCGTCGAGATCGATGATCTTCTTGGCCATGGGCGGCAGCCCACGGCGCGCCCAGGCGGCATCGTACAGATCAGGGTTTTCGCGGATGGCGCGGATATCGTGCATGGGCGGTGCTTAGCGGAAGGTGCGCGGGAGCGCTACGGGGCCGGCGGGTGGACGTCCGCAGATGCTTCCTCTTTCGCGCGCGTCTTTTCCATCGCGGCGACGATCCAGATGGAGATTTCGTAGAGCAGGTAAACCGGCACGGCCATGACGAACATGGAGATGACGTCGTTGGGGGTGACCAAAGCGGAGAACGCGGCGATGCCGACGATAGCGTAGCGGCGGCCCTTCTGCAGCAGCGAGGTCGAGACGATGCCGATGCGGCCGAGAAGCGAGAGCACGACTGGCAGTTGGAACATGAGGCCGAACGCCAGAACCAGCGTCGTGACCAAGCCCATATATTCTTCGACCTTCGGCAAGTAGGTCACTTGCACTGGGCCTTCGGTCACTTCCTGCGTCAGCGCGAAGTTCAACGCGAACGGCATGGCGACGTAGAAAACGAACGCCCCGCCCAGCGCGAACATGATCGGCGCGGCCAAGAGGAACGGCGCCACGGCGGCGCGCTCCTTCCGGTAGAGCCCAGGCGCAATGAAGGCGTAGGCCTGCCAGGCGATGACCGGAAACGCCGCCACGATGCCGCCGAAGAGCGCGATCTGCATTTTCACCGAGAAGAAGCCGAAGGCGCCCGTGTTGATCAGCTGGATCGCGTCGCCTGCCCGCTCCGGATGCGCCACGGCCATGGCCGTCTGGAACGGCTGGACCATGAACATGAAGATTGGATCGACGAAAATAAAGCAAACGATGAAACCGACGACGATGGCGCCGACGGCCGTCATCAAGCGGTTGCGCAATTCGGCCAGGTGATCGAGCAGCGGCGCGCGCGAGGCTTCGATTTCCTCGTCGTCAGTGAGTTTCTTTTGCGTTGCCGTGCTCACGGCACGCTCCGCGCGACTGGCGGGGCGACGTCTGCGTGCTCAGGAACGCCCGACTCTGTGGGCTTGGATTGCGCGTCTTCAGACGCGCTTGCCGGATCTGCGGATGGTTGCGGGTCTGAAGACCCGCGGTCCAAGAGCGGCTCGGCGGGCGCTTCGAGCGCCGGCGGCGGCGTTACTGCGGGCGCCGGGATAGCGGGTTGTGATTTTATGCCGGCGTAGTCTTCGAGCGTCGGCAGCGGCTTGGTGATCTCGCTGCGGATTTCCTGGAGCGAGGTGGTGCGGCGGAGCGCGTCGACTTCCTTCTTCAACTCGTCGAGTTCGGCCTGGCGCGCGAGTTCATCGAAGCCGGTGCGAAATTCTTGCGCCATGCCGCGCAGCTTCGCCGTCCACTTGCCGAGCTTGCGGAAGAGGAGCGGCAAATCCTTCGGCCCCACCACCACGAGGGCGAGGATGCCGAGAATGATGATCTCGTTGAAACCGAGACTTGGAAGCATGAGCGGCTAACCCCGCGCGCGAGAGATTACTGCGCGCGGTCTCCGTTGGTGCTCTGGTCGCGGACTTGGGCCGGCGGCGGCTCTTGCGCCGGCGGCGTATCGGGTTCGCTCAAGCCCTTGCGGAAGCCTTTGATGCCCTTGCCGAGGTCTTCCATGAGACCAGAGATACGGCCCGGACGGCTGAACAGCAGGAACGCCAGCGCCAAGACGATCAGAAGCGGGATAAGCCCAGGCATATGCATCGAACGGGTACTCCAAACTCTCAAAATGGCGCGGGAGGGTGCGCCCTATTCGTCTTCCAGATGATCCACGAAAAAGCTTGCCGCGTCGTCACCTGGGGACAGTGGTTCTTCGTCGCTGGCCATGTCCTCGGTTGGGCGCGGCACGTCAATGGCTTGCGCGGCCCGGGGATCGAGAAGGCCTAGCGCCTTGAGATCGTCCTTGCCCGGCAGAGCGTCAAGCGAGGCCAGGCCGAATTGGCTCAGGAATGCGTCCGATGTGCCGAAGGTAAGCGGCCGGCCGGGGGTGCGGCGGCGGCCACGGGGGCGGATCCAGCCGATCTCCAGCAAGAGCTCCATGGAGCCGCGCGAGAGGCTGACGCCCCGGATTTCCTCGATTTCGGCCCGAGTGACTGGTTGGTGGTATGCAATAACCGCCAACGTCTCCATTGCGGCCTTGGGCAGCTTCCGGGGGGCTTCACGGGTTTCGGCGAAGAGGCTCGAAAGATCGGGTGCGGACTGGAAGCGCCAGGCGCCCCCTGCTTCGACAAGCTGGACGCCGCGCTCTGCATAGTCGGCCTTGAGCTTCATCAACACCGCGGCGACGTCGACGGCGGGGCCGAGCTTTTCGCCGAGGGCTTTAGCGGTGATCGGTTCGCCGCCAGCGAAAAGCAACGCTTCGGCGGCACGGATGGCGTCGGCGCTAGGTTCGGCGCGCGGGCGCTCTTCCCCGCCTTCGGCGAAGGCATCTTCGATGCGGCGCATCTGGTCGGCGACCGGGGTTTCGTTCTCAGCGCTCATTCTGCGCTTCCATTCTGGACTGGCTTGGCGCGCACGAATAGCGGCGCGAACGCTTCGGCTTGCCGCAGTTCGAGCTTGGACTCGCGGGCGAGTTCCAAGGCGGCGCCGAAGGTGGAGGCGAGATAGGATTCCGCCGGTGGCGCGTCTGGGCCAGTTTCGGTGACCTGGGCGACGGTGTTGATGGCGCTCCATTCTTCGAGCTTAGTCAGCGCCTGTTCGAGCTTCTTACGCGCGGTTTCCAGAGGATAGGCGCGACGCACGAAGGTGCGGTAGGCGCGCTTGCGGATGCTCTTGGAGCGATCGGCGCAATAGGCGTTGAGCAATTCGTAGAGATCGGCCTTCCAGACGGTCTGCTTGGTGAGCACCGTGGGTTGCGGCTGGCCGTTGAGGAAGACGTCGCGATTGAGCTGCGGCGTCTCTTCGAGCTTCTTGGCCATCGCGCGGGCGGTGGCGAGGTTCATCAGCTTCTGACGCAGCGCTTCTTCAAGCTGGAGGGGGTCTGGCTCGTCGGCTGGCAGTTGCGGTTTCGGGATGAGGAGCCGCGATTTGATCAGCGCTAGCCAGGCGGCCATCACCAGATAATCGCCGGCAATCTCCATGTTGTGGGCGCGGGCTTCTTCGATGAAGGCGAGATACTGATCGGCGATCTCGCCGACAGAAACCTTGGCGATGTCGATCTTCTTGCTGCGCGCGAGCTCCAAGAGCAGATGCAGCGGACCTTCGAACGCATCGAGCGCCAGCAGAAGCGCTTCGCGCCCTTCCGCCTCCTCGGCGGCGCCGAGGTCGAGTTCCAGTGTTTCCGCGTCTTCGCTCATCTTTTTCGAGTCATTCCAGGCGGAGCGAAGCGGAGACCTGGAACCCAGGGCAACGGCTCCATCATTGGCCCTGGGTTCCGGATCGCGCTCCGCGCGTCCGCAATGACTTAGCTTGTTTGACCTAGGTGTTCAGCAATTCTTTGAACCGCGCCCAGCCTGCTTCGGCGTCGAATTCGCGCGGCGGGCGTTTTGCGAAGGCTTCTACAGCGCGGGCGCGAACCATAGGCAGGCCGTCGAGTTCGCGGCAGCCCTTCGCGGTTGTCTGCATTTCTTGAAGATTGCCGGAGCACTGCAGCACCACGTCGCAGCCGGCGCCGAGGGCGGCTTCGGCGCGCTCCTTGAGGCCGCCATTCATGGCGTATTGCAGCGCATGCATATCGAGATCGTCGCTCATCAGCATGCCTTGGAAGCCGATGCGCTTGCGGATGATCTCGTCGATCACGAACGGCGAACATGTGGCCGGGCGATCTGCGTCCCAGGCTTCGAAGACGATGTGCGCCGTCATCGCGGCTTCGGCATCCGCGAGTTCCGCGAAGGGGAAGACGTCGTTGGCGAGATCGATTTCCTTGGCGGCGACTTTCGGCAGCGCGAGGTGGCTGTCGGCGGTCGCGCGGCCATGGCCCGGCATGTGTTTGATGCAGCCCGCGACGCCGCCATCGTGCATGCCTTCCAGCGCGGCCCGCGCGAGCAACGCAACTTCCCTCGGATCAGCCGAAAACGCGCGGTCGCCGACGATTTTGTCGGAGCCTTCGACGGGCACATCGAGGATCGGCGCGAAATCGCCGTCGATGCCGATGTCGCGCAGTTCGTGCGCGATGAGGCGATAGCCTAGGCGCGCTGCCTCGCGGCCTGCGGCTTTGTCCTTGGAGTAGATCTCGCCAAACTTCCCGGCGGCGGGCCACACTGGCCACTCAGGCGCTTTCAGGCGCGCGACGCGGCCGCCTTCTTGGTCGATCCAGATAATCGGATCGTGGGCGACGGTATCGCGAAGCTCAGCATTCAGCGCGCGCACTTGGTCGCGGCTGACGCACGCTTCGCGGAAGAGGATGAATCCCCACGGCTTCGCGTCGCGGAAGAACGCGCGCGTTTCGTTATCGAGCTTTGGTTGGCGGAGACCGAGGAGACACGAAAGCATCAGCGCCTCTTAGCGGGCCGCGACGATGCAGTCCTGCCCCATTTGCCGTATGCGCTCGCAGAACAGCGTGGCGTCGTCGCTGGTGGCGAAATACCCAGCGCGGACGCGGTGATAGACGCCACGCGAGCCGAGGTCGGCGCGCTGCACATCCATATGCGCGCCCGCGAACAGATTAGGCGCGCGCGACGCAAAACGCCGCCAGGACGGCTCGACCGCCGCTTCCGATTGCAGCGCGGCAAGCTGCGCAACGTAGCGGCCATTCGATGCAAACTGCGGCATGACCGCGGACGGTTCAGGGCGCGGGTTGAGTTCGACCATCGGACCTTCTTCCGCGGGCGCGAGCGGCGCCGGCGGTGCGGTGGTTGTCTCGACCAGACTCTGTTGTGGCGGCGGCGCGGGCGGTGGCTCGATCTTGTAGGGGCCGCTTTGGGCGGTGATGCGCGGCACTTCCGGCGCGCTGTAGAGCTGCCACAGGAAACCGCCGAAGCAGACCGCGATGACGATCATCAGCACATAGAGCACGCCGGCGTGACGCGACTGGTCGTCGTACGCATGCATGCGTGGATCGTAGCTTCTGCTCACGTCGCGCTCTCCGGAATCGCAAGACGTTGTTTACCACGGCGCACCTTCACCCCTGCTTAACGGGGCGGAGAGCAGCCATGCATGAATCCATAATTCCGGAGGCGTAACGGAGTGGTTAGCGCTCGAGCCGGAACAGGCGCTTGTGTTCGTCGATGGCGAAATCGTCGGTCATGCCGGCGATGTAGTCGCAGACGCGGCGCGCGGTGCGTTGGCCGCGCGGGCCGTCACCGCCCTCTTGCCAGTTCGGCGGCAGAAGTTCCGGCTCCGCGATAAACAGATCGAAAAGCTGGCGGATGATGCGCTTGGCGTGGCTGCGCGAGCGATTGACCTTCCAGTGACGGTACATGCGCGCCATGAGGAAGCGACGGAGGACGGCTTGGTGCTCGTTCATTTCGTCGGAAAAGCCGATCAGTGGCATGCCGGCGGCGCGGACGTCTTCAACGCTTTCGGGCTTTGCCTTGGCGATGCGGTTGCCGGATTCCCAAACGAGATCGTCGATCCAGACGCCGATCAGGCGGCGGATGGTTTCGGCTGAGGTGCGGAATTCGTCCACACCAGGGTGATCGCGCTCGACTGTGAGCAGCACGCGCTCGACCATCGGCACCTCTTCGCGCAGCTCTTGCAGCGAGAAGAGGCCAGCGCGGAGACCATCGTCAATATCGTGATTGTTGTAGGCGACGTCATCGGCGTGGGCCGCGACTTGCGCTTCGAGGCTCGGCCATGAGTCGAGTTCGAGATCGTGAGTTTGGTTATATTCCTGGATCGCAATCGGCAGGTCTTCGAGCTTTTGCCCGTAGCGGATCAGTGGGCCATTGTGTTTGACGACGCCTTCGAGCGTTTCCCAGGTGAGATTCAAACCGTCGAACAGCGGATACTTGCGTTCGAGCTTGGTGAGGACGCGCAGCGTCTGCGCATTGTGATCGAAGCCCTGATAGCCGTCCATGCAGGCGTCGAGCACGTCTTCGCCGGTGTGGCCGAACGGCGGGTGACCGAGATCGTGGGCGATGCCGAGGGTTTCGGCGAGATCGTCGTCGAGCCCCATGACGCGGGCGACGCTGCGGGCGATCTGGGCGACTTCAAGGGAGTGCGTGAGACGCGTGCGGTAATGATCGCCCTCGTGGGCGACGAAAACTTGGGTCTTGCCGCGCAAGCGCCGGAAGGCGCCGGAATGGACAATCCGGTCGCGGTCGCGCTCGTAGGGCGTGCGCGTCTTGCTTTCCGGTTCTTCATGCAGACGGCCGCGCGAACGGGCTGGATCGGTGGCATAAGGGGCGCGCGGCGGGCGCACGAAAGGCGGCCCCTCCTTGAGGGCCCTCGCCTTTTTCACTGCTTTCTGCCCGTTAGCCACGAACCGGCTTCTCCTCACGTTCAGACCGGGATCATATATAGGGCCTACCACTTGAGAAACGCCCAAAGGTCACTGTTAACGAATGACTGACGTCGCCCTCTCCGCCTCCGCCGCTGAGCGGATCAAGTCCGTAGTTTCGGGCGAGCCCGCCGGCGCGGGATTACGCGTGGCTGTCGAGGGCGGAGGGTGTTCAGGGTTCCAGTATGAGATTGGTGTGGCGACCGCCGCCAACCCCGACGATCTGGTGATCGAGCGCGACGGCGCGCGGCTCTTTATCGACCCGGTTTCGTTGCCGTTTCTGTTGGGCTCGGAGGTCGATTGGGTCGATGAGCTGATCGGCGCTTCGTTCAAAGTGAAAAATCCGAACGCGACGTCAGCCTGCGGCTGCGGCGTCAGCTTCTCGGTTTGATGTTCGGCGGCCGCTCTACACTCGAAAAGGGCCTCGACGCGTTCGAGAAGAGCGACTGGAAGCGCTCACGCAAACTGCTCGAAGAAGCACTGCAAGACGAGCCCCGGCCGGCGGGGTTCTACCATCTCGGTGTCCTGTATTGGCGCGGGCTTGGCGGCGCGGTCGATAAAGCCGCGGCCGTCGATTGCTTTGAGCGCGGCGCCGAGTTCGGCCACCCCGGCGCACAGACAGCCTATGGCATCGCGCTGCGCTCCGGCGTGGGCGTGGTGAAGAACAACGCAGCGGCGGAAACGCAGTTTCGCTCAGCCGCCGGCGGCGGCGATCGCGAAGCCATGGTGCAACTTGCGACGATGAGCCCGCCTGATGAAGCACGGCGCTGGCTGATGCGCGCGTCGGAGCTAGGCTATGCACCGGCCATGTTGCATCTCTCCGACATGCTGATGCAGCGCGATCCGGTCGAGGCGCTCTCCTGGCTTTATGCGTCGGTGACGCTTTCGGCCGATGATGCGGCGCGCAAGCGCGCGGGCGCGCTGGCGGCGGAAATGAGCGCCAAGGAAATCGAGCAGGCGCAGAAGTTCGGGCGCGAGTATGCGCGGGAAATCAGGGATAAGACGCAAGGGCGGAAATAGCGCCTCACCTTGCGGCGCCGCTGGCCGGTTTGGCGTCAGCGGTCCATACCTACGCGCATGAATGTCGATGAAGCCCTGAAGACGCGGATTTCGGTTCGCGCGTTTAAACCCGACCCGATCCCGGAAGCGTTGGTACGCGACATTCTTGAGGTCGCGCGCTTTGCCCCTTCGGGCGGGAATTTGCAGCCTTGGAAGGTGATCGCGGTCGCGGGCGCCGAGCGCGACGCTGTGGTGGCGCTGGCGAAGGCGAACTTGCCGGGCGATGAAGGCGAGCGGCTGGTTTACCCGCACAATCTTTGGGAGCCCTATCGCACGCGGCGCTACAAGCTCGGCGAGGACATGTACGCGTTGCTCGGCATCCCGCGCGAGAACAAACCGGGGCGGCTGATGCATCTGGCGCAGAACTTCGAATTCTTCGGCGCGCCGGTTGGGCTCTTCTTCGTCATCGACAAAGCCATGGGGCACGGTCAGTGGGCGCACATGGGCATGTTCATGCAAAGCGTCGCGCTCGCGGCGCTCGAGCGCGGGGTGCAGAGCTGCATGCAGGAAGCGTGGGCGCGGATGCGCACGCCGCTCGCGGCGCACTTTGCACTGATCGACGAGGAAATGATCTATTGCGGCATGGCGCTGGGTTACGCCGACATGAGCAAACCGGTGAACACGCTGCGCGCCGATCGCGCGAGCGTCGATGAAATCGCTACATTTCGGGGTTTCTAGTTGCTGCGCGCGTTGCCCAGCACACCATCCTCAGCAAAGTCGACGATCGCGAAGAGCAGACCCATGAGCACGAGCCAGCCAATCGGCGCGAGCAGCATCGGGATGGCGTGGTGGTGGCCGGTGGCGTACGCGCCCCAGGCTGACTTCACGCCGACAAACGCAGCGATCGGGTAAATCCAGCAGAGAAACTCCGCCACCAACAGAGCCAGCGGCGAACGCCAATGCGAGCGTTCGAGCGGCGTGAGCAGCCGTAGCGCGAGCCCCAAACTCGCGAGCCCGACTACGACATGGAACAGAGTGAAGGCCCACAGAATTACAGTCATAGCGCCCCTATATCACGGCGCTGGAATTTTGGCTCCCCCGGCGCCGGACAGGATGACAATGTTCGCGCCGGGCGCAACGGAGACGACCGATGAGCGCTCGCAAGGTCGAAGACCACGTCGAAGTGAACGAAGAAGAGGTCCGCGCCGGCCAAACTGGCGTCGGCGTACGCTATGTGCTGATCGCAGGCGTTGTGCTGGTTGTGATCGGCTTTGCCGCCGTCGCTTTGGGCTGGTTCGGTTGAACTAGGCGCCGGGCGCGGCTAAGCCGCGTGGATGGCCCTGAAAATCGCTGCCTGGAACGTCAATTCCATACTCGCGCGCCTGCCGACGGCGCTCAAGGTGTTCGAGGAAGTGAACGCGGACATCTGGTGTCTGCAAGAGATCAAGTGCGAGGACCCGCGCTTTCCCCGGCTTGAGTTCGAGGCGATGGGCTTCAACATCGAGACCTTCGGTCAGAAGAGCTATAACGGCGTCGCTATTCTCTCGAAGCACCGGATCGAAGAAACCGTGCGCGGGGTGCCGGGGCTCGAGCACGAGCAGGCGCGCTACATCGAAAGCGTGATTGCCGCGCCCGATGGGCCAGTGCGCGTCGCTTCGATCTATGCGCCCAACGGCAATCCGATTGGGACGGAGAAGTTTCAGTTCAAGCTTCGTTTCATGGATGCGCTCAAGACGCACCTAAGCGACTTGCTGACGCTGGAAGAGCGCTTCGTGATCGCGGGCGACTACAACGTCATTCCGCGTGAGGTGGATTGCCATAACCCGGCGGTGTGGACGGGTGATGCGCTGTTTCAGCCGGAGACGCGCGCTTCGTACCGCGCGCTGCTGAACTTGGGGCTACGGGACGCGTACATGCAGGCCGATGGCGCGGCGCATCGCTACACGTTCTGGGACTACCAAGCCGGCGCTTGGCAGAAGGATCACGGCATCCGCATCGACCATCTGCTGCTCTCACCGCAGGCGGCGGATCGCTTGGACGGCGTCGACATCTTCAAGAAGGCGCGCGGGTTGGAGAAGGCGTCGGACCATGTGCCGATCGTGGCGACGTTTGGCTGAAGGGAACTTCGCTGTGCGCGCTCGGTTGTTTGCCTATGCCGACACGATACGACGAACCCGAAATTCTCGAGCCTGGCCGCGGTTGGCGCGATCACACCGATACGGCGGATATCGAGAAGCTCGCCGAATGGCTTGATACGAAATGGGTGCTGCCGGGAACGACTTGGCGGTTTGGACTGGATAGCGTCATTGGTCTGGTGCCCGGCGTTGGCGACGCGGTGACGACGATTATGGGCGCCTACATCATCGTGAGGGCGCGTGAACTTGGCGCGCCGGCGCATTTACAAGTGGCAATGGCCGGCAATCTGGCGATCGACGCCATCGTCGGCGCGGTGCCTTTGCTAGGCGATGTGTTCGACTTTGCCTTCCGTTCGAACGCAAAGAATATCCGCCTTTTGAAGCGCCATCTCGACAAGCGCGAGATGCGACGGGTCAATCCTTCGTCTTCGGCGCGATGACGGATTCGTCGTCTGGCTCGTCCTCTTCCGCCGCAGGAATGGCGTAGCCGCCACTCAGCCAGCGATTGAGATCGACGTCGGCGCAGCGTTTGGAGCAGAACGGGCGGTACTTTGGGTCCTGCTCTTTGCCGCAAATCGCGCATTTGCTCATAGCGCCCTCGCGTCGATCTTATCGCGCGGGCCGGGCACGGCATCGATGCTCCAGCGCATGCCGATGCGGTTGGAAAGCTGAGCGCGCCAGTCGATCTCGGCGGTGTCGAGCCATGCCTTCACCTCAGGCGCTATGGTGCACGCGATTTGGCGGCCCGCTTGAGCTCGGCCCTCGCGCTCGATCGCACGCAGCGCCATCAACGCTACGGTCTCGGCGCTGGGGCGACCATCGGGATCGCGGAGCTGTTCGTGCAACGGCGTGCGGAGCTGCGCGCGCGCAAGCTCATAGACGCCGAACTTCGAAAGCCCGCCGAATTGTACGCTCCAGGGATCGTTTGCGAATGCGGCACGCACGGCATCTTCCAGTTGCTTCAGATGCGACTTGGCCCTGAGAGACACAAAATCAATCGCGATGATGCCGCCCAGATTGCGTAGACGAACTTGACGCGCGGCCTCGTTCGCCGCGGCAATGTTGAGGTCAAGCGCGAAGCGTTCGGGATCGCCGCTGCCCTGGCGTGCGCCAGCGTCGACATCGATGGCAACGAGGGCGGTGACGGCGTCGATGGTGAGCATGCCGCCGCCCGGAATAGGCGTCGTGCGGGCGAGCGCGTCCTCGATAGCGGCGTCGAGCTTGGCGCGGATTTGTGGATCGGGCGCGGGCCTGGCGAGAAGCAGTTCGGCGTCGCTATCGTGCTGAGCGATGCGATGCGGATCTTCGCCGTCGTGGCCGGTTTCGGTGAGTTCGACGACAGGGTTTTTACCGCGCGCGGCTTCCCGGGTCACGGAAACGATGACGCCCTGGCCCTCGCGCAGGTTCACTCGCTCTTTGCGCATACGGGCGCGGCCATCATCGCCGAGCGGTAGAAAACCCTGCTGGTCGCGGAGACCAAGATCAAGAAAAGCGCCACGGCGGCGTCTATCGAGTTCGCGGATGCGGGCGCAATAAAGCTCGCCCCAACGGGCGCGGCGGCCTTCGTCACTGGCGCGCGTGACGCGCAGCGCGATCGGTTTGCCGTCGCGGACCAGGGCCTCGCGCGTTTCGCCGATGGCGGTGTCGAGCCAAGTTTCGAGCGGCTCGCTCATGAGCGCGCGGCTTCGATGAGGTTGGCTGTCTCGTAGAGCGGCAAGCCGATGACGGAGGAGTACGAGCCGATGATCGAGGTGATGTAGCGGCCTGCCAAACCCTGCGCGGCGTAGCCACCAGCTTTGCCCTGCCACTCATTGCTGGCGATGTAGGCTTCTACCTCTGCGGGGCTCAACACTTTGAACGCAACGCGGGTTTCGACGAGACGCTCGCGGATCACCGTGTCCGTCTTGACGGCGACGCCCGTGTAAACGCGATGCGAGCGGCCGGAGAGCAGGCGCAAGCACTCGCGCGCCTCCTGCTCGGTTTCCGCCTTCGGCAATACGCGGCGGCCGACGGCCACAACCGTGTCGGCAGCGAGAATGATGGCGTTGTCGGCCTTTACTGCCTCTGCCTTCTGACGCGCGAGCCGAAGCGCGAGGTTGCGCGGCGTTTCTTGCGCAAGCGGCGTTTCGTCTATGTCCGCCGCGATCACTTCGTCCGGCGTGATGCCGATCTGCGCCAACAGCGCCAGCCGGCGCGGGCTCGCGCTGGCGAGAATGAGGCGGGTCATGGCCGCTTCGGGAAGCCCAGGCGCTTGGCGATAATCTTATCGACCGTGCGCGGGTTCATCAGGCGCGGCAGCGTGCGGTCCATGAAGGGGTTGCGCAGGATGTGATAGCGCGTCTTCGGCTTGGGATCGCTAAGGCAGAGCCAAATCAGGTTGCCGACATCCTCCGGCGGCAAGCCGACCTTGCCCTGCTTGACCATATAGTCGGCGACGCGCTCTACCATCGGGGCATAGTCGGTGTTCGAGTAGCGCTTGAGATCGTTCTGTTCGGCCTTGTCCCAGATCGGGGTGGCGATCGCGCCGGGGCCGATGACGATGACATCGATGCCGTAGAGCATCAGTTCGCGGCGCAGGGACTGCGAATACCCTTCCATCGCAAACTTGGACGCCGCGTACGGGCCAACGAACGGCGCGCCGTTTTGACCGCCGACGGATGAGATCATCACGATGCGGCCCGGGTTGCCGGTGCGGTTCTTGTCGGCGCCGAGCACGTCAGCGAACGCGCGCGTGACGTTGTGAACGCCGAAGAAGTTGATTTCGAACTGGCGGCGCAATTCGTCCGTATCGAGGTGCAGCAACGGTCCGGGCACCGCGATGCCGGCATTGTTCACGAGACCGAAGAGTCTGCGGTTGCCGAGCGCGGCGGCAACCTGCGCGGCGCCCGCGCGCACGGCGGGCTCATCAGCAACATCGAAGATGAGCGGCGTTACGGCTTCGCCGAATTCAGCTTTGAGGCTGTCAGCATCCGCCTGCTTGCGGACGCTCGGAAACACATGCGCGCCCTCGCGCACCGCCTTGGCGACCGCCGCGCGGCCGATGCCGGTGGAGGCGCCGGTGATAACCACCGCACGATCGAGGGAGCCTGCTGCCATTACTTGAAGCGATACGTTACGCGCCCCTTGGTCAGATCATAGGGCGACATCTCAACCAGGACCTTGTCTCCAGCCAACACGCGGATGCGGTTCTTGCGCATCTTGCCCGCGGTGTGGCCAATGATCTCGTGCCCGTTTTCAAGTTCGATCCGGAACGTCGCGTTCGGCAGAAGCTCGATCACGGTCCCGGCGAATTCCAATAGTTCTTCCTTGGCCATTCTTTCTCCTGAATCGGCGCTAGCGGGGGGCCTTATAGGCGGGCGGCCCTATCCCGTCGATGGGCGCGGGAAGCGTTGGGCGATCCGCCGCGCAAGGCCGTCCCGGACCGTCCGATACTCCATAAGCACTTGTTCGCGCGACCCTTCCGCCAAGGAGGGGTCGAAGGTCGGCCAGTACTCGGCGGCGGCGGCCAGCTTGGGGACCAGTTCCAGGGCCGTGTGATGGGCCTCCGGGGAGAGCGAGACAATCAAATCAAAGGGGCCGTCCTCGAAATAGTCGGTCTCGAAGAAATCGAAGCCCTTGGGCTGATGGCCGGAGATGTCGCCGCCGGCCTCGTCCATGACGAAGACCGCCATATAGGAAACCTCCTCGCCGGGGCGAAGGCCCACGCTGTCGACACGGACGGAGGAGCCGAACTGCATACGCATCAGTTCCGCAGCCATAGGCGAACGGATGACGTTGTGGGTGCAGGCAAACAGCACCGATCCCGGCGTAGCGTCAGCCTCGGACATGAAGCGCGCAGACCAGCGTGAACAGACGCCGCGCGGTTTCGTTGTCGATAGCGAAGTGGCTGGCGAGCGCTTCCTGCAGCACCTCCGCCGCTTCGTTGTGAAGCCCACGCCGGCCCATATCGAGCGCCTCGATCCGGCTGGGCGGGGCGTCGCGGATGGCGGCGTTGTAGCTCTCGCAGATGAGGGCGTAGTCCTTCACGATCTTCCGCAGGCTGCCCAACGGCGCCTGGTGCAGGATGACGCGGACGCCGGCGACGTCGCTGACGTCGAGGACGAGACGTCCCTCGGACATGCCGAGCAGCAAAACGTAAGGCCCTCGATCCTCGTTGAGGACGGCAAAGGAGTTCGACTCTTTCAGATCGAAGAGCGCGATGCGGCGATCGTGTTCGGCATTGGCGGAAGCGGGCGCGACCGAGGCTTCATCGAGAGTGATTTCGGTGAGGCGATTGCGTTCGCTCATCGCGGCGCCGTCAGCTCTGCTCGTGATCGGGCCGGCGTGGCGTGGGCCAGCTCGGGCCGGTATCGATCAGGACGGCGTCGAGACATTCGACGTCGATGGCGATTTCGCCGCCACCAGCGAGCAACAAGCGCACGACGCCGCCGGGTGGCTCTTCTTCCGGGATGAAACCGATCGAGAGGACTGAGGCCAAGGCATCATCCAGATCGGCGCGGACGCGGCGGCTCTTCACCCCCAGCACACTATCAAATGAGAGCGCCGAACGGACGCGCTCATACGGGCCCTTTTCGCCGGCGGTTTCCCAGCGGAAGCGGTTGAGCATCACGATGAAACGGCGCTGCTTTTGATCGAAGCTGATTTCGCCAACGCGCACGAGCGCGTCTTGCACGGCGGCCCCGATAATATCGAGATCGCCTGCGTCCTCCGCCATCAATCTGAGCAGACCCGTCGTCATGCCGCCTGTTCTTCTCGTTGACGCACGATTTGCGCGCCGCAGGCCTGCAGTTTCGCTTCGAGTTTCTCGAAGCCGCGATCGAGGTGATAGACGCGATTGACGGTGGTTTCGCCTTCAGCGGCGAGGCCAGCGACTACGAGGCTCACCGAGGCGCGCAAGTCCGTCGCCATCACCGGGGCGCCGAAGAGCTTCGGCACGCCGGTTACGATGGCTTCGTTCGCATGCACTTCGATCTTGGCGCCGAGGCGCGCGAGTTCCGGCGCGTGCATGAAACGGTTTTCGAAGATGGTCTCTTTGATACGCGAGACGCCATCGGCCATGCACATGAGCGCCATGGCTTGGGCTTGCAGATCGGTGGGGAAGCCGGGGAATGGCTCGGTTTCGAAGTCCACGGCTCTGAAGCGGTCCTTCACGGCGCGTTGAACGCGAAGGCCGCGGCCCTCGGCGTCGACGCGCACACCGGCGTCACGCAGGAATTTGATCATCGCGCCGAGATGTTCGAAGCGGGCGTGTTCGAGCAAGACGTTGCCGCCCGCTGCGGCGGCGGCCATCGCGTAGGTGCCCGCTTCGATACGGTCGGCGACGACGGGGTGCTTCGCGCCGGAGAGCTTGGCGACGCCTTTGATGTTGATGGTGCCCGTGCCGGCGCCCTCAACCTTGGCGCCCATTGCGTTGAGGCAATCGGCGAGGTCGGCGATTTCGGGTTCGCGGGCGGCGTTCTTCAACACCGTGTCGCCATTCGCGAGCACGGCGGCGAGCATGGCGTGCTCGGTGGCGCCAACGGACGGGAACGGGAATTCGATCTCAGCACCCTTCAGGCCACGAAGCGCGGCGGCTTTCACATAGCCTTGTTCGATGACGATATCGGCGCCCATCGCTTCGAAGGCTTTGAGGTGGAGGTCCACGGGGCGGGCGCCGATGGCGCAGCCGCCGGGAAGCGACACCGTCGCGTGGCCGGCGCGGGCGAGCAGCGGGCCGAGCACGTTGAAGGAGGCCCGCATCTTCCGCACCTGATCGTACGGGGCGATGGTGGAAACGATCTCGGCCGCGTGCATGCGCAGCGTGTGGGTTTCCTTGATCCAGGTGATCTCGACGCCCAGCGTCTTCAACAACTGCGCCATGAAGCGCGTGTCGGCCAGATCGGGCATGTTCTCGAGCATGAGCGGCTCGGCGGACAGCAAAGCCGCCGCCTGCAGCTTCAACGCCGAGTTCTTGGCCCCGAAGATCGGGATAGTTCCGTTGAGCGGCGCGCCGCCCGTGATGACAATACGATCCATGAAGCTCTTTCGCCGGCTCCCCCCGGCGGCCGGTTTATGGGATGCGGCGGCGGCGTAAGCAAGGCGGCGCCTATGCGGTGAAGCATGGCTCGCCGCTAGTTTTTCTTAGGGTCAGCCGGTTTCTTCGCCGCCTTCCGGCGGGCGATGTTGCGTTTGAGCGCCTCGGCCAAGCGATCTGCGCGTTTTGGCGGCGGTTTCTGCTTCTCGTTCACTAGTCGAATCGACCCCCCGCACGGCCCTCGCTAAGGTTCATTCCCAGGGGACCACATGACGGCCGAAGCCGCGCCAAGCCAGACTTTCGCCCACAGCGGGAAGTTCTTCAACGTGCTCGGGCTCGCGTTGAAAAACGCCGGGCTGACCGTCATCACGCTCACCATGTACCGCTTCTGGGCGCGCACTTCCATGCGGCGGCGGCTGTGGTCACGCACTTGGGTGCTGGGCGATCCGCTCGAATACACAGGCAACGCCGCCGAACTCTTTCGCGGCTTTCTGATTTCGTTGCCGTGTTTCTTTCTGCCGGCGATCTTCGTTTTCTACATCGCGCCCTATGCGATCGAGCCGGTGTGGGCGGGCTGGCTGACGTTCGGTTTCTATGTGCTCTCGGTGCCGCTGATTGCGGCGGCGCGCTACTGGATGCGGCGCTACCAACTTTCGCGCACGCGTTGGCGGGGCATCCGGCTTGGGCTCGCGGGCTCGGGATGGAGCTTTGCGTCCGCGTCATGGGGATGGTGGGTGCTGCAGATGCTTTCGCTCGGCTGGTACACCCCGGCCGCGCGCATCAATCGCGCCCGGCTGTTATGGGAGAACACGCGCTTCGGCGACCAGCCCTTCCTGTTTGAGGTGCAGAATGGGGAGTCACCGCAGAAAGGCATGTGGTGGCCGTTTGCATTTGGCTGGCTCAGCTTTGCCGCGGTCGCGGTTGTAACGCCCGTCATCGGCACGCTGATTGCCGCCGCCATTATCACCAACATGGGCATCGATCCGACCGACCAGGGCGCCTACACCGGCACCATGGTCGCGATGTACCTGATCGTGCTGGCGATCTACGGCCTCGCCTGGCTCATCTGCTGGGCGCCCTATAACGCTGCCGCAATGAACCGGATCGCTTCGCTAATCACGATCGACGGCGCCCGCTTCAAGCTTCGTGCGAAAACCTTCTCGCTCCTGGGCGTGACGCTTCTCGGCTGGTTTTTCATTATCGCGTCCCTCGGCCTGCTCGCACCGATCGCTGGCTTTTTGCAGGTCCGGTATGTGCTTAACCGGCTGGAGCTGATCGAGACGCCACGCTTTGCAGATATTGGCCAATCGGTGCTGGCGGAGTCGAAAGCCGGTGAAAGCCTCGGCGACGCCTTCGACCTCGACATGGGCGTGGGGGTGATCTGATGCAGGCCCGCTACGCCGACGGCCGCGCCGCGGTTTTCACTGATGTTGAAGTCGAGTTGCGCCCGGAGGCGCTTGTGATCCGGCGCGGCGAGGCGACGCTCTCTTGGGAGTATTCGAAACTCGCGCGCGCTGACGATCACAACGGCCGCATCGTGCTCCGGCCCCACAAGCCGGACACCGGCGAACGGCTGATGCTGGACGACGTTTGGCGCAACGAACTGAAAACGGTCGCGCCGCACCTGCTCGCGCCGCGCGCTCAAGGTGTGGAGGGCCGGGTAACGGTCGCTGCGCTGGTGACGCTCGCGTGGTCCTTGGCCGGCGCGTTCCTTGTTGGCATCCCCTTCGCGGCCGATCCGCTGGCGCGGGCGATGCCGGAGCGCTACCGCACGCAGATCGCTGATATTTCGTGGTCGCAGGTCAACCAGTTCACAGCCCAATGCGACGACGCCGATGATGCGACGCGCGTTCTCAATGATCTCGCTTACCGGATGATGGAAGCATCCAACGTCGCAAACCGCGACGACATTTGGATCACGATCGCAGACGCGAGCTTCCCCAACGCCTTCGCCCTGCCGGACAATTCCATCATCGTCACCGACGAATTGATCGGCATGGCCGAACATCCCGACGAGCTCACCGGCGTGCTGGCGCACGAAATCGCGCACATCGAACACAACCACATCATGAAGAACGTGATCCGCCAGATCGGCGCCGGCATCTTCTTCGACGTGGTGTTCGGCGGCGCGGGCGCAGGCCAAGCCATCGCCATCGCTTCCGTGAACCTTGCGGGTCTGCGCTATAGCCGCGGTGACGAAACCGATGCGGACAGCCGCGGCATGGATTATCTCGACGCGGCAGGCATCAGCACTGGCGGCATCGCCAGCATGTTCGAGCGCTTCCAGGATTACGAAGAGAACGCTGGCGTCAGCGATATACCAACTATGCTCTCAAGCCATCCGGCCTCCCGCGAACGCGCGGACGCGGCGCGGACGCGGGCGCGCCAAGGGCTAGCGCCATCGTTGACCGAGCGCGAATGGCGGATCGTGCAGCAAGCCTGCGGCGGCGCAGATACCGTGACCACAGAAGACGAAGAAACGCCGGCGGCGGCGGACTAGGCCTAACCGTCGCCCTCGGGATCGTAATAGCTGCCGCCGGCGCGATAGCGCTCAAGGCGCACCAGCTCGGTGGCCGCGATCTTGGTCCGCCAGGTCGAAGCGCCGTTGCGCAGATCGGCGGGCGTTAAGACCAGCGGATCCCAAGCGGGCGCGCCGATGGTGTTGTGCAGCGTGTAGCTCATTCGCGGACCGTCATCGAAGCTGAATGACATGAGGCCGATATTGCAGCTCCGGGTGAACGTGCCGCGGATACGCACCTCCGGCATCTGATCGACGAAATCGCTGTCCGGAAAGTTCGCGAGCGGCGATGAGCACATGTCGTAGAAATCATACGCGCCCTGCTCCGAACGCGGCACGCAATTGAGTTCGCCCATGTGGCTGTCGCCCGAAATACCGAACACGCCTTCGATGCGGTGGTCACGTATGTAATCGAACAGCTCGTCACGTTCGTGGGTGTAAACAGCCCATGAATCGCCACCGCGTTCAGCTTTGGAGAAACCGCCGCCAGACACCAGCACCTTGAACGGCGCACGGCTCGCGCGGAGTTCGTCCTTTAGCCATGCCTTTTGCTCAGAGCCGAGCATGGTTTTACCAGCAACGTCGGGCGCGTCGGCAGGATCGCGATTGTAGCGGCCATCGAGGAAGAAGAAGTCGACCCCGCCATAGGCGTACTTGAAGAAGATGCCTGGCGTGCTGGGCGTGCCATAGGACGGGTTGGCCCAATAGTTTTTGAACTGCGCGAAAGCCTGTTCGCGAATCGGGTTGGTGCGATCGCTGTCGTTGATGGCGAAGTCGTGGTCGTCCCAAATTGCCAGGCAGGCCGTGTTGCGGATGAACGGCTTCACCCGCTCGATCTCGCGCTGCCGGCGATAGAGATCGGCAATCGCGGACGGTTCAACGCTATCGGCATAGATATTGTCGCCCAGGAAGAACATCAGATCGGGCTCAAGCGCCTGAGCGACGCTGAAGATGCGCTGGTCGGTATCGATCTGCAGGCGCGCACAGGAACCGAAAGCGGCGCGAAACGCGCTTCGATTGCGTGGCGCGGTGCGGGCTCTGCCAGGGAGCGGCTGGTAGCGATCGAGCACGCCGTCGAACTTGAATCGGTAGAAGTAGCTCGTGTTGGGATCGAGACCATCTACGATCGGCGCGACGCAGAAATCGTTGCCGGCGTTTGATTGCATCGGCGCGGACGCGCGAACGTCAGCGAAATCGCGCCGGGTGGAGACTTCAAGCACAACGTCGAACGTGCCGCTGGTGCGCACCCAGACGCGCACGGAGTTTGGCGTGGGAGCGCCGACCATGGGGCCTTGCAGTGCGCGGGGATAGCCGAGCGTTTGCGCCCAGGCTTGCGGCATGAACGGAAGCGTGGCGGCGGCGAGGCCTGCTTGCTTCAAGAGAGAGCGACGATGCGTGGTCATGAGTTAGGCTCTTTCTGAGTCTGCGGCGCGCAATTCGGCGGCGAGCGGCGCAATGAGGCCAGGCGCGCCCGCAACGACACTGCCGCCGTGGAGCTTGAGTGGCGCGCCCGTGACATCGGTCGCGGCTCCGCCGGCTTCGATCATGATGCCGACGCCCGCCGCAATGTCCCAAGCCGCAACGATGCGCTCCACATACGCATCCCAACGTCCGCAGGCAGCGTAAGCCAGATCAACGGCGGCGGAGCCGGTGCGGCGTACACCGGCTGTCCGCGGCGTCAGGCGGCCCATTTCCTTGGCGAAGAGATCGTGCCCGGGCTTGCCGCCGTGGGGAATGCCGACGGCGATGACGGAATCTTCCAGACGCGTGCTCGTGCTGGCGTGGATCGGCTTGCCGTTCATGAAGGCGCCGCCACCCTTCTCCGCCCACAAAATTTCCCCGAGCGCCGGAAGATTGATCACGCCCGCCAACACCTCATCACCGCGCGCGAGCGCGATGCAGGTGCCAAACAGAGGCGTCGCCCAAAGAAAGTTGGTGGTGCCGTCGAGCGGATCGACGAGCCAGGTGAGGTCGGAGGTTTCACCACCGACACGGCCGCCCTCTTCGCCGTGAAACGCGTAGTCCGGCGCGAACGCGGTGAGGATCGACTTGATCGTCGCTTCCGCGCGGAGATCCGCCTGGCTGACAAAGTCAGGCCCAACCTTGTTGGTGACGCCGAGATCGGCGCGCACACGGGTGAAATCCTGCATCAGGCCTTCACCCGCCGCGCGTGCGGCTTCAGTCATGGCGGAGAGCAGCGGACTCATCATCAGTCGCGCAACTTCGCGCGCCAAAGCGTCGCCGCCAACAGCATCGAGACGATCGACGACCCGATCCAGAACCAAATCACTGGGCCAAAGTCGTAAACGCGGTCAGCGCCGACCATGTGCGAGTGCTGATCGATGAGAACGCCGGAGATGTTCTCCTGAATGGCGGCGCCGATGTAGGAGAACACGCCGATCACGCCCATCGCCGCACCGGCGACACGCTTCGGGCAAATGTCGACGGCGAACAAACCGCCAAGCGACGCGACGAGACCGGTCAGGCCAAGGCCGAACAGCACCATGCCCAGAATGAGCGTCGGCAGATTCGTTGGACCGAAGAAGATAAGTGCGAGGCCGATGATTTCGACGATCGAGAAAAGGAGGTTTGCCGGCGGGCGGCGGGCGTTGAAGAACTTGTCGCTGATGACCCCGTAGAGCAACGAGCCCGCAATGCCGGCGAGCGTCGAGATCATAAGCATGGTACCGGACATGATCTCGTCGAACCCGCGCGCCTCCTGCAGATAGAGCGGCCCCCACGAGTTGATCGCGTAGCGCGTGATGTAGTTGGCAAGGCTCGCAAGCGCGAGCACCCAAATGGTGGGGATAGAGAGAATGGAGAACTGGAGCGCCAGCGTCGACTTAGATTTCGAGGCCTCGCTTTCGGCGAGGTGATCGTCCTTCCAATCGGCGACAGTCGGCAGGCCCATCGTGCGCGGGCGGTCGCGAACCATCAGCCACATCATCGCCGCAGCGGCGAAACCGATCATGGCGGGAACGAAGTAACCCCAGCGCCAACCGAAGTACGCAACGATCGCGCCGGTGACGAAGAACGTGAGCCCCTCGCCGACCGAGTGCGCTGTGCTCCATAAGCCGTAAGCACGGCCGCGTTCCTTGTTTGAGAACCACGCCGTCATGGCGACGACGCCGCCCGGCGCGCCGAACCCCTGGAACCAGCCGTTGAGGCCCCAGATCACTGCGGCCAGCAGGACAGTGTCGGCAAAACCCATGGCGATGTTGCAGATCGCCGTCATGACGAAGCCGAACGTCAGGAACACGCGCATGTTGGCGTGGTCAGCCAGGAAGCCGTTGGTGAGTTTACCGAACGCGTATGTGTAGAAGAGCGCCGAGCCGATGAGGCCGAATTCGGCTGGCGTGAAGATGCCGGCGTCGATCATCGAAGGCTTCACCATGCCGATGGCGAGACGGCAGGTGTAGATGAGGCCGTAGCCCAGCGTGATCGCCAGCATCACGCGCCAGCGCGTGGATTTGAACAGGCGGTCGATCTCTTTCTGATCGCCAATCAATGGTGCGTCCGCGGCTGTCGCGAACGCCTTCAGAAATCCTCCCGCCACGCGCTTCCCCTCTTGTTGTTATTGTCGTTGTTATTTCTTCTTTGCGATCCAGGCGTGCGCCGGGTCGTTGTTGAATATCCAAGTCCGCTTTGGACCAGCCATGATGTTGAGATAGTAGAGATCGTAACCGTGCGGCGCGCCGACGGGGTGATAACCGCGCGGCACGAGCACAACGTCGCCGTCTTCCACGCTCACGGTTTCATCGAGCGAACGGTCGTCGGTGTAGACGCGCTGGAAAGCGAAGCCCTGTGGCGGGTTGAGACGATGGTAGTAGATCTCTTCGAGTGAGGACTCTTCCGGCTCCGCCAAACGATCGTGCTTGTGCGGCGGGTAGGATGACCAATTGCCCCCGGGTGTGATCACCTCCGCGATCAGCAAGCTATCGGCGCGCTCAGTTTGCGGCAGGATGTTACGGACGTAGCGCGTGTTCGTGCCTTCGCCGCGCGTTTCCTTGCTGATCGCGCTGGCCTCGATGAGCCGCGCTTCACCGCCGCTTTGGCCCGGCGCTGTGCCGATGGCGAGTTCAAGCTTGGTGCGCGCTGTGATGGCGTAGTGCGCGCCGGCCGGCGCATAGACGGCGGCTGGCGAAATATCGTCGAACACGCTCATGCGTTCGCCGATGTTTTCGAAGCGCTGGCCTTCGACTTCCACATCGCATTTTCCGGAAAGGATGACCAAGCACGCTTCGCGACCCTCTTCGCCGCCGGCAGTGCTCTCGCCCGCTTCGAGCGTGATCACTTTGAAGCCGACATAGGTCCAACCGGCGCTTTCAGGCGTCACCTCGAGCACGGCGCCGCTTTCGTCTCGTTCATTCGGGCGTACGCGGAGATTTGGCATCGCGTGCTCCTAGATCAAACCAGCGGCGACGGCTTCGCGCTTTAGCGTGGCGAGGCCGAGTTCGCTGTAGGTGCGCGGGTTGGCGATGGCTGGGTCTTGCTCAGCTTCGATAATGATCCAGCCGCTATAGCCGATGCGCTTCAGCGCCTGCATCACCACACCGAAATCGATGCCGCCATCACCCGGCACAGTGAACATGCCTGCGAGTACGCCATCGAGGAAGCACTTGCCGGTGCGGCGGGCTTCGGCGTGGATCGGGCCGCGTACGTCTTTGCAATGGACGTGGGCGATGCGGTTCGGGTGGCGCTCAATGACGTCCAGCGATTTAACGCCGCCGAGTGCCGCGTGGCCGGTGTCGAGCGTGAAGCCGACGCTTGGGGATGTGGCGGCGATGAAGGCGTCCATGTCGGCTTGGTTTTCGACGACGGTGCCGAGATGGTGGTGGTACGCGAACTTGATGCCCTCGCCAGCGATGTAATCCGCCACCTTGCTCATGCGATCGCCGAACTGCGCCCACTCGCTGGACTTCAGACGCGGCGTGCCTTCGAGCGGCACAGCTTTATTGCTGTGCACGGCGTTCGAAGTTTCGGCGAACACGAAGACGGTAGAGCCCATCGCTTTAAGCAGATTGAGATGCGGCTGCAGCGCTGCGATCTCGGCGTCAGCGTCTTGGGTGAGCAAGCTGCCGCTATACCAGCCGCCGACGCACTCGAGATTGTATGGCGCAAGCGCCGCCGCTAGCGCGCCCGGTTCGCGCGGAAACTTGCCGCCGAGTTCAACACCCTCAAAACCGATCTCCTGGCAATCTTTCAGGATCGCCTCAAGCGGCGTATCGCCGCCCAATTCGGGCATATCGTCGTTCGCCCACGCTATCGGGCTGACGCCGAAGCGGATGCTCATCGTTTCGTCTCTTTCGGTTTGATCTTGTCTTCGTACGCTGCGCGTGCGTCGCGGACGGCGGCGCGGTCGGAAACTTCCGGCACCGCCACGTCCCACCACCAGCCGCCGGCTTCGGTAGTGATCATCGGATCGGTATCGATGACGATGACGCTGGTGCGATCCGCCTTCTTGGCGCGGTCGAGCGCTTGTTCGAGCGCTGCCACGTTCGCCACTTTTTCTGCGATAGCGCCAAGGCTTGCGGCGTGCGCGGCGAAATCGATGTCCGGCAGTGTTTCGTGTTCAGTATCGGTCAGCAGGTTGTTGAACGACTCCGAACCGGTGGAGCGCTGTAGGCGATTGATGCAGCCGTAACCGCGATTGTCGAGAACCACGATGGTGAGCTTCTTGCCGAGCATCACTGATGTCGCGATCTCGGAATTCATCATCAGATACGAGCCGTCGCCAACCATGACGAACACGTCGCGATCCGGCGCGGCGATCTTCACGCCGAGACCGCCGGCGATTTCATACCCCATGCACGAAAAGCCGTACTCAAGATGGTAGCCGCCCGGCTTTGGCGTGCGCCACAGCTTGTGCAACTCGCCAGGGAGGCCGCCAGCGGCGCAAACAACGACAGCGTTGGCGTCAGCGGCGCGTTGCACTGCACCGATGACTTGCGCGTCGCTCGGCTTGGCCTGGCCCTTCGGCGCAGCGGTGGCGATGTCGACAGCTTTGCTCCAAGCAGCTATGCGGCCGGCGGTGACATCCGTCCACGAATCCGGGGCGCGCCAATCTCTGAGATTGGTGATGAGCGCGGAGATGGCTGCGCCGGCATCGCCGATCACAGCGACTGCGCCGTGCTTGTAGGCATCGTGGGTGGCGACGTTGACTTGCACGAGCGTGCAGCCGTCGCGCTCAAACAAGGTGCGCGAACCGCTGGTGAAATCCTGCAGACGCGTGCCGATGGCGATGACGAGATCGGCTTGCGAGGCCGCTTCGTTCGCAGCACTCGAACCGGTGACGCCGATGGAGCCAAGCGCGGCCGGGTGATCCCAGGCGAGTGCGCCCTTGCCGGCTTGCGTTTCAGCGACGGGCATTCCAGTAGCCTCCGCGAAACGAGAGAGCGCAGCTTCGGCGCCGGCGTAGAGCACGCCGCCGCCCGCGATGATGAGCGGCGCTTTGGCCTTCTTGATGAGCGCGACGAGCGCTTCGATGTCGCGCGCTTCGGGCTGTGGCTTGCGGATGCGCCAGGTGCGGCGTTCGAAGAAGGCGCTAGGATAGTCGAAAGCTTCCGCTTGCACGTCTTGGCAGAAGCCGAGTGTCACGGGGCCGCAGTTTGCCGGATCGAGGAGCGTCGCCATCGAGCGCGGGAGAGAGTCGAGCAATTGCTCTGGGCGCGTCAGACGATCGAAGAAACGTGAGACCGGGCGGAAAGCGTCGTTCGCGGAGATGGTCGCATCGCCAAAATCTTCGATCTGCTGCAGCACGGGATCAGGGCGGCGCGAGGCGTAAACGTCGCCTGGCATCA
Source organism: uncultured Terricaulis sp. (assembly GCA_964446305.1). Taxonomy (GTDB): domain Bacteria; phylum Pseudomonadota; class Alphaproteobacteria; order Caulobacterales; family Aquidulcibacteraceae; genus Vitreimonas. The sequence continues at coordinate 28,407 of CAYUOC010000001.1, forward strand.
GAAGCACCGGCAAGCGGTTCACATGCGCGAGCGCTGCGGCTGTCACCATGTTGGTGGCGCCGGGACCGATCGACGTCGTGCAAATCATGGCGCGGCGGCGGCGCATTTGCTTGGCATAGGCGATCGCCGCGTGCGCCATCGCTTGTTCGTTGTGGGCGCGGTAGGTCGGCAGCACATCACGCGCAGCGTGTAACGCTTCGCCGAGGCCGGCGACGTTGCCATGACCGAAAATCGCCCAAACGCCAGCGAAGTAAGGAACCTCGCCGCCGTCCGCCTCGACGAACTGATTGGCGAGATAACGAACCGCTGCTTGCGCGGCTGTGAGACGAAGCGTGCTCATCTCTATCTCGTACGCGCTTTCTTGGCGCGCCGCCAAGCTTCGACCAGCACGCCGAGGTTGGATGAGAGCGCCTCAACGGCTTGCTCGTTGTCGATCTCGCCTTTGAACCAGAGTGCGGCGGCATCGTTGAAGATGGTGCGGCCGACAGCGAAGCCTTTGACGATATCCATGCGTGCTGCGGGCGCGAAGGATTGAACCAATTCGTCCTGCGGGCTGGAGAGACCGAGCAGCACGACGCCGCGGCAGTGCGGATCGTTGGAGACGATAACGCGTTCGATGTTGGCCCAAGTTTCCGCGTCGGCAGCGGGTTCGAGCTTCCACCAATCGGGACGAATGCCGAGATCGTAGAAGCGCTGAATGGCGCGGGCTGTCGTCTTGGAATCCACCGAGCCGCTTTTGGAGACGATGATCTCCACCAACAGCTCGTGCCGCGTTGCGCGACAGGCATCGAACAGGCGTAACGCCTGGCGCTCCTGGCGCTCACGCAGATCGGCGGGATCGTCAGGGTGGTAGAGGAAAAGCGCCTTTACGGTGTGGTTCAGCGGCCACGACGCGATCTCAGCGCCGACATCGTTTAGCTCTGCGTCGAATTCGATCGGGCACGATTGCGGCAGTTCGATCGGGCGGCCGATCCAGTACGGAAGGTCAGCGGCGGCTTCGAGCGCGCGCATGCCGTGGCGGCCATCAAGCAGCACGCCAAAACGCGCGTCACCTCTCGCGAGCTTGTGCGTGGCGCGAACGGCGAGCGACTTGAACTGTTCGATGCGCGACGGCTCGGCGCCGCAGCTTCGGGCGAGGTCTTCGAACTGCGTGCGGTGATCGATGGCGAGCACGGTAAGCTCGGGATAGTCACCACGGCGGCAGCCGACCCAGTGCAGATGTTCGAGATGCTTCTCCTCGCGTAGGCGCTGCGGGCGTTGTTCCATCGCCAGGAAATACTGCATCTCCTCCCACGTCGGCATCGCGGGTGCACAGCCGTGGCGCGAGACAACCATGGCGCCGGACGCATTGCCGAGCGTGCAGCATTGAGCGACGCTTTCGCCGCGTAGCCAGCCGCGCAGAAAGCCTGCCATGAACGCATCGCCAGCGCCGAGGACGTTGAAGATCTCCACCGGGAAGCCGGAAACGATCTCGCCCTGCTCGACCGTCTTTGGGATCGCGCCCGCGAACGCAGCGCAGCCTTGCGGGCCGAGCTTCAGAATAATGAGCGCAGCACTCTTGGAGCGGATGGCGCAGAGCGCTTTGATCGTATCGGTCGAGCCGCCGAGGATGTGAATCTCCTCGGCGGTGCCGACGATGAGATCGCACTTCGGCAGAATGCTCTGCAGTTGCTTTGTGACTTGTTCACTGGCGACGAAGCGGTTCTCCCCCATATCGCGCGCTTCGAGGCCCCAGAGGACGGGACGATAATCGACATCGAAGACAACTTTGCGGCCATTGGCCTTGGCGATATCGATAGCTTTGCTGCTGGCGGCGAAGACGTTTGGCTTCGAGAGATGCGTGCCGTTCACCAGAACGGCGGCGGCGCTCTTGATGTAGGCCTCGTCGATATCGCTCTCGTCGAGCGCCATGTCGGCGCAGTTCTCGCGGTAGAAGATGAGCGGGAACGTGTCGGGATCGCGGATGCCGAGAATGACGAGCGCGGTGAGGCGATCGGGATCGGTTTTCACGCCGCGCACATCGACGCCGTCCCGCGCCAGCTCTTCACGAATGAAGCGGCCCATGTGATCGCCGCCGACGCGAGTGATGAGTCCCGTCTTCAGCCCAAGCCGTGACGCCCCGATGGCGGTGTTTGTGGGACTGCCGCCAACATACTTGGCGAAGTTGCCCATATCTTCGAGGCGGCCGCCGGTCTGGCTCCCGTAGAGATCGATCGACGACCTCCCGATCGTGATCAGATCAAGCGTGGTGCGCTCGCTCTGCGCCATGAAATCCAGCCTTCAACGCCACGCACCCGGCCGACGCAGCGGTCATTTGCAATACATATTCCACGGCGTTTCATTCTGCAACATTCGTTTCAGGCCGATCTCAGCCGGCTTTGCGGCGCTTGGCGCTCGCCGCCTTGGGTCGGCGGGATTGTTCCTGTTGCGAGACCTCGAAGGCGTAGGAAATCACCAAAGCTTGCGCGAGGCACATCGTGGCCGCCAGTGAGCGGAACTTTCGGATTTCGGCTTCCTTCACCTGCAAAGCCAGAGTCGCGGGCTTGGCCGTCGGGCTGACGAGTGAGTCGCTGATCGAAAGCACCTTGGCTTCGTGGGTAAGCGCGGTCTGCACCGCCTGCACCGTTTCTTCGGCGTAGGGGTGGAAGCTGATGTCGATGAGCAAGTCATCGGGGCCGATCGTCTGGATTTGCTGACGGGTCATGCCGCCGACGCCATCGACGAAAACCGTGCGCTTGTTGAGCTGCTGGAGCGAGTACGCGAGATAGGACGACACCGGCAAAGAGCGCCGGAAACCCACAACATAAACGGTTTCCGCCTCGGTGATGAGATCAACAGCGCGGCGCAGATCCTCTGCTTTGACAAGCTCGCGCAAGTTATTCATCGCCAGCACGTTGCCTTCGACGAACTCGGAAAGGACATCAGCCGGCCTGCCGCCGCTGCGCGATGCGCCGCCCTCGCTGAACTGGCGCACGCGCTCGCTGTAGCCCAGCACGGTGCTGCCGGCGATCAGGCCATCGCGGATGACCTTCTGCATTTGGCTGGCGCTCTCGAAACCGATCGCCTTGGCGAAGCGCACGATCGCAGAGGGCTGCACGCCCGCCCGCTCACCGATGACGGCGAGCGTTTCGAGCGCCACGGCATTGGGCTCATCGAGCACATAGCGGGCGATTTGCTGGAGGCGCTTGGAGAGATCCTCGTAACTATCGAGGATGGCCGCACGCAGCTCCTCGCTGGTCTGCGGCGGGCGGACGGCGCTGGACATTATCGCTCCGGTGCGACGGGAAAGTCGCAGAATATATATTCCGTCAGTGGAACGCAATGATCGCCACTGACCAGGGCTTGTCAGGTTCGGAATTTTTGTTCCATAAGCGACCACGCTTAAAACACACGTTTCGCGGGCGCCGATTGACGGCGCGCGGCGGCGGGCGGATGCGGGGCTATCATGTCTCAGAAGATCGATGTCGCCATTATCGGCGCGGGCCGCATGGGCCAAATCCACGGACCCAACGCGGCCCGCCACCCGGATCTGCGCTTGCGCTATGTGGTCGAGACCGACGCTGCCCTGGGCAAAGCACTGGCGGCTCAGACCGGTGCGGAGATCGCGACGCTGAACGACGTGCTTGGCGATCCGGCGATCAAGGGCGTGGTGATCGCCAGTTCCACCGATATGCACTTGGAGCACAGCCTGGCGGTGATCGGCGCAGGCAAGGCGGCGCTCTGCGAGAAGCCGATCGATCTCGACCTGGAGAAGGCCAAGGCGGTGGCGGTCGCGTTCGAAGGCGCGCCCTACATTCTCGGCTTCAATCGCCGCTTCGATCCGCATGTGACGGCGTTGCGCGAGAAGATTGCTTCGGGCGCCATTGGCGATCTCGAAACGCTGACGCTGATCAATCACGATCCGGCGGCGCCGCCGCCGGCGTTCATCCCGCGCTCGGGCGGGCTGTTCAAGGATTTCACCATCCATGACCTTGATCTGGCCTATTGCCTGCTGGGCGAACCACCGGTGGAGATTTTCGCGACGGCGAGCTGCCTGGTTGATCCTGAGATTGCACGCCTCGGCGATGTCGATACGGCGCGCGTTATTCTGCGCACTGCCTCGAATAAGCTTTGCGTCATCTCCAACACCCGCCGCAGCGGCTACGGCTACGACCAACGTGTGGAGGCCTATGGCTCGCGGGGCATGGCGCTGACGGGCAACGAGCGCCTGGATAGCGTTGAAGTTTGGAGCGAAGCGGGCGCCCTCGCCTCGCCGATCCGGCCGAATTTCCTCTCGCGCTACATGCCCTCCTATGCACGCGAAATGGATCACTTTGCCGACGTGCTGGCGGGGCGCGCGGCGCCGCAAGTGGGCTACGCGGAAGGCTTGGCGGCGCTCGCCTGGGCGGAAGCTTGCGCAGAATCGGCGCGGACGAACAAAGTCGTGAAGGTCTAAGACACATGCACAAGATTGCCCTTATCGGCGCGGGCCGCATCGGCCGCATTCATGCCGCCAACGTCGCCGCGCATCCTGAACTACAGCTCGCCTATGTCGTCGATCCGATGGAAGCGCCGGCGAAGGATGTCGCCGCCAGCTACGGCGCGAAGGTCGCCGACCTTGATGGCGCCTTGGGCGACGCGAACGTCGCCGGCGTGATCGTGGCGTCCTCCACAGACACCCACCTCGATTTCAGCCTGCGCGCGGCGCAAGCCGGCAAGGCGATCTTCTGCGAGAAGCCCATCGATCTCGACCTTGCGCGCGCGGAGGCCAATGCGCCGAAGTTTGAGGCGGCCCGGGCGCGCATGTTTCTGGCGTTCAACCGGCGGTTCGATCCGAATTTCCGGGCTTTGAAGAAGAAGCTCGACGCAGGCGCCGTGGGCAAACTCGAGACTTTGCACATCACCAGCCACGATCCCTCGCCGCCGCCGCCCGGCTACGTCGCCGTGAGCGGCGGTCTCTTCAAGGACATGGCGATCCATGATTTCGACATGGCGCGCTGGGTTCTCGGCGAAGAGCCGAGCGAGGTGTTCGCGGCCGGCGCCTGCCTAGTCGATCCCGAAATCGGCAAGCTCGGCGATATCGATACGGCGAAGACAATCTTGCGCACGCCGTCCGGCAAAATGTGCGTCATCTCCAACAGCCGCCGCAGCGGCTATGGCTACGACCAGCGCATCGAAGCGTTCGGCTCCGCGGGTGCTTTGCGCGCAGGGAATGTCACCGAGAGCACCGTGGAAGCCTGGACCGAAGGCGGCGCGCAGGCTGATCAGTTCCAGAACTTCTTCCTCGATCGCTACGCCGCAGCCTACAAGTTTGAGATGGCGCACTTCGCCGACATGATCGCGCGCAACGCCGCGCCGGAGATCAGTTATGGCGATGGCGTTGCGGCGCTGGCGCTGGCCACGGCCGCACAAGCCTCGATGCAGACCGGCGCTCCGGTCCAGCTCTAAGCACAAAAAGAAGCGGCCCCTTTCGGGGCCGCTGTAGTGCAGGAAAAATGCTTCGGGCGTTAGAACACGGCCCGGATCGAGAACAGCACGGTCGGCGAGGAATTCTCGCGTTCCACTTCGAATTCATCGACATCGCCAGCGATTTGGTTGTCGACAATCTCTTGGGCGGTATCGCCATCGAAGTTGCGCTCGGCCTGGATGCTGTCAGCATCGAGCAGGTTGTTGCCGACGATACGCAGCACAACGTTCTCGCTCAGGCGGTGTTCGACGAACACTTCGAGGTTGGCGTCGTACCACTGGCGCTCGACTTCGCCGAGGAACAGCGATTCCGACATGCCCTGCTTGCGATAGCTGAAGCCCACGCTCGAGTTCCAGCTCGGCAGGTTCTGCGTCACACCGAAATTGTAGACGTACTCCGGTTGCGCGTTGAAGCGCGCGGTGAGGCCGGTCAGCGGCTCGATGCGCTCGGAGTCGAGGCTCGTATAGTTGGCAAAGAAGCCGGTTTCATTGAGCCCCATGAACGAGAGCGGGGTCGAGATATCGACTTCCCAACCCGACACTTCGCCGTCGCCAGTGTTCTCGTAGGTGTACTCGAACGCGCCCGGCACGCCGGTGGAAACGCCCGTGTTCACCAGCGAGATCAGATCGCTGACGTCGCGGTGGAAGTAGTTGAAGCCGACGACGCCGCGCTGGCCGAGACGGTGCTCGTAGCCGATGTCGTAACCCCAGGAGGTCTCTTGCTTGAGGTTCGGATTGCCGAACGTCTCGTCATCGTCTTCCGGCGAATCCGAATTGGCGAACGGCACAACCTGATCGAGCGTCGGGCGGCGCACGGTGCGTGCGTAGCTGACGCGGAACTGGCCGCCATCCCACGGCGTCCACTGGGCGTGGAACGACGGGTTGATCTCGTCGCTTGAGCTGCCGCCCGTGGCGCCGCCTACAATACGCGCTTCGGTTTCGGTGCTTTCCGAACGCACGCCAAGCTGGACGGTCAGATCTTCGGTGATGCCGAACTCGGCCATGATCCAGGCGTCGAAGCGATCTTCCTCATACTCGAAGAGGCCGCTGTCGGGCGTGATGTTGTCATCCGGATCGTCGAAGTCGCCGTCGCCGTTATCGTCTTCGAACTCTTGTTGGCTGTAGTCGCGCGTCTTGTTCTTCAAAGCCACGCCGACTTCGAACTCGAAGTTCGCGAGGCCGAGGCTTCGCGCGAACGTATCTGAGTTAAAGGTGAGCGCGCCATCGATCGAGAGCTCGGTGTCGTCACTGTCGATCAGCACCTGCTCCACCGGCTCCGGCGGATCGTCTTCGAAGCTGGTTTCGATGTTGTCTTCGGTAAAGTTGGCGTAGCGCGCCTGGCTTTCGAAGCTCCAGCTTGGCGAGAGCTGGCCTTCATAGAGTACGGAAAGGCCGTAGCTCATCTGCTCAATGTTTTGGCGCTGAGATTCGATCGTATCGAGCTCCCAGACCTCGTCCGACACGTCGTCGTCGGCCGTGGCCACGCCGTCTTCCCGCGCGTAGAGAACGCCGCTTTCCGTCTCTTCCCGCTCAGTGCTGAGCACGAACGCGTCGAGACGAAGCGTGTGGTTCGGCGCGAGCGCGAAGGTGAGATCGCCGTTGAACGACATATCCGTGCTGTCGCGCGTGTCGATCTGATCCTGGTGCTCAATCGCGAGCGTCGACGGGCCCGGAAACGTGAACGCATCCGGCTGGAAAAGATCGGTGCCGTCGTCGCTGGCGCCGAAGCCCGGCGAGGTATCGTCGAACAACTGCTGATCCAGCACCTTCACGTTATAGCGTGTTTGATAATCCATCGTCGCCGACCAGGCGACGCGGCGGTCATCCGTGCGCCCCGAGAACGAGAGCGCGCCGAGACCGTTCAGCTCCTCGTTGTCGATGTCGTAGATGCCGCCAATGCGGGCGATCACGCCTGGCGGAAGGCTCATGCCGTCCTTCAGGATGATGTTGATGGTGCCGCCGATGCCTTGGCTATCGATATCAGCGCTTGGCGAACGCACGATCTCGATGCGGTCGATGATTTCGGCCGGGATGCGGTCAACGAACACGGTGCGATCGTTGCCGGCGCCTGGAATGGCGCGGCCGTTGACGAGCACTTGGGTGAAGCCTTCGCCCAGGCCGCGCATTTGCGGCGCATCACGTTCGCCGATATCGCTCGTAAAGGCGACGCCCGGAACACGCGAGAGCTGGTCACCGACTGAGAGCGGCTCGAACTGCTCGAAGAATTGTTGGTCGTACACCAGTTCCGGCGCGACCGTGTCGGTGCGATTGCGATACTGGATCTCGCCAGTGATGACGATGTCTTCCAGTGTCTCTTCATCGGCCTGATCCTGCGCCAGCGCGACGCCCGGAAAAGCCATACAGCACGACATCAGCAGCGTCCGCAGCGCCGCCTTGCGCATCGATTTCATTCCATCCTCCCCTCGAGGTCCCCTCGCTCCGCAACGGGCAAGCGCCCGCCAACTACGAGGTTGTCATGACAGATCGATGATACGAACGAATATTCCATCCTGCAACCATTTTGGAATTTCCCTTGCAGAACGGTTTGGAGGGTGGCAGCAAGGACACGCGAAATCGTTGCAAAGTGCGGGTAAACCGCCATCCAGAGGCAAAACGAGGGGACGGAAATATGCGGAAGGCTTGGATTGCATGGCTGTTCGCGAGTGCAGCATTGATGGCGTGCAACGCGGGAGGCGACCAGGTCCGCGCCGTTGCGCCTGTTGCTGAGACCACAGCCACAGAGCAGTCCGACGCCAATACGGCGCTCGTCATTCCAAATGCTGATGGCGGCCTCGTCGTGGGCTCCAGCGAAAGCGCCGGCATCGAGCTCTATGGGCTGGACGGCGCGCGCCGCGCGCAAATCGCTGCGGGCGCCACTGTCGGGCTCGACGCCCGCCCCGTTGGCGGCGATCAAACGGGCTGGATCGTCGCCACACTTGATGGCGCCGCCAATCGTCTTCGCCTGTTCGAGCTCAATGCTGACGCTGCGACCGCGACAGAGCGCACCACGCGTGAAATTCCAATCGGCTTCTCAGGCGAGAGCATTTGCCTCTATCGCGACGCGCGCGATCAGACGCTTTATGCGTTCGCACTCGGAGGCGCGGGCCAAGTCGCGCAGTACATGATTTCCAGGAGCGCCGATGGTGCCATGGATGCGCGCCATGTGCGCGATCTGCGCGTCGCTTCGGAGGCCAGCTATTGCGCGGCGGATGATGCAACAGGCGATCTCTACGTCGCCGAACAAGGCGTCGGCTTCTGGCGTTTCGACGCCGACCCGGAAGCTGAAGTCGTGCCGGAACTGATCGACGCGGTGCGCCTCGGCAATATCTCGGAAGAAGCCGGCGGCGTTGCCGTCTATAATGCGGGCGAAGCAAGTTACCTGGTGGCCTCGGACGCTTCCGCCAATCGCTTCCACGTCTACGACCGCAATGACGATCACAAACTGGTCGGCAGCTTCACGGTGAATGGCGTCGAAGCCGCGGGCGGCCTCAATGCGTCAAGCTTTGGCTACGGCGAAGGCTTTCCGCAGGGCATGCTTGTGGCCATGGACGACGAGAACGAGGCCGGCACCAACTACAAGCTGGTGTCATGGGCCGAGATCGCGCAGGCGCTGCGTCTCAACGCCGGCACCCCGCAAGATCCGCGCACGCCGCCGGAATCCTCGGTCAGGATCGTTCATGCGATCACGGAGACAACGCCGGTCGAAACCGATGGCGATAGCGCCGACGACCCGGCGATCTGGGTCGACCGCAACAACCCTGCGCGCTCCATCATCATCGGCACGCAGAAGCAATCGGGGCTTTATGTCTACGACCTGCAAGGCAACGTTCTGCAGTTCCTGCCCGATGGGCGTATGAACAATGTCGACGTGCGTGATGGCTTCCGCCTGGGCGCGCAGACGGTTTCGCTCGTTGCCGCAAGCAACCGCACGACTGACGGCATTTCGATCTATCGCGTCGATCCGGCGACGCGCCGGCTCATTGATGTTGCTGACGGCGTGCAAGCCACCGGCTTTGTCGATCCATACGGTCTCTGCATGTATCGCAGCCGCACCGGCGACACCTACGTCTTCGTCAACGGCGACAGCGGTAACATGCGCCAGTACCGGATCACCGACGCCGGCAACGGCAGCGTGCGCGCCACACAAGTGCGCGAAATCCCCTTCGGCTCGCAAACCGAAGGCTGCGTCGCGGACGACGAAACCGGCGTGCTCTACGTTGGTGAAGAAGACGTCGGCCTCTGGCGCATCAGCGCCGAGCCGGACGGCGGCACGACACCGACCTCCATCGCCACCGTGGAAAGCAACGACGCGTTGCACGACGACCTCGAAGGCATCGGCCTCTACGACCTCGGCGGTGGCCGCGGCTATCTTGTGCTCTCGAGCCAAGGCGACAACACGTTCGCCGTGTTCAGCCGCGAGGGTAACAACGAATATATCGGCTCCTTCTCGGTGCTGGCCGATCCCGCTCTTGGGATCGACGGCATCTCGGAAACCGATGGTCTGGAAGTGCTAAGCGCCAATCTCGGCGGGCCATACGCTGGCGGGATCTTCATCGCGCAGGATGGCCGCAACATCGCGCCGCAGGAGTATCAGAACTTCAAGCTGGTGCCCTGGTCGGCCATTGCCGGCGTACTCGAGTTGGAAACGCGACGTTAGAAATTGCCGCTCGCGGAGAGGCCAATCGTCAGGCCTTCTCCGCGGGCGCGCACGTCCGAACCGTCGAATGCGCCGAGACGATCGGGATCAAACAGACGCCGGCGGCGCGTCTCATCGCTGTCGCTCAGGTTCGAAGCCCACGCGCGCAGTTTGAGATCGGCGAAGGCGGTGGTCTCGATCCAGACCGTCAGGTTATCGGCGTCCTGCTCAGCCTCGATGCGATCGAGCCGAAATTCCGGCGTTTCGCGCTCGCGCTCGAAATCGAAGCCCCAGGCGCTTTCGATCGACTCGAACTCCTGCCGGAAGCGGAGCGTGACCGCGCTTTCGTCGAAGGCGGAAATGTCCCGGCTTTCGCCGGTCAGAGGGTCCAACACCTCTGATCGTTGCGCCGTGCCTTCGATGCGGAACTCGGCGTCGAAGGGAAGCGGCAGCGCCAATGAAACGCGCGCGCTAAACACATCGGCGTCGCCAATGTTGCCGGGCGCGTCGAACTGATCGCCGGGCGCGCCAACGGGAATGACGTCGAGCGTATCCTCAACCCACCAACGATAGAGCGTGAGCGCCAGCGCGCCGTCCTCACCGAAACGCCAATCGCCGCCAAGTTCGAGCCGCCAGGAGGTCTCGGGCCGCAGATCGGGATTGCCGCCATCGACAATCGAACTGGTGATGTCGGCGACGGAGACGAAATCCTCGAAATCCAGTTGGCCCACGTCGCGATGGAGCCGCACGCGCACCTGGTTGCGCTCACCGAAGGCGCGCACGAGCTGAAGCGATGGCTTCCAATAGGTGAGTTCGGTTTCCTGATTCACGTCGCCGCTTTGGCTGAGCACCGAGGTTTCGACGGCGACACCGGCCTCCAGCGTCCAGCGCGGCGCGACGGCGCCAGCGAACATGAACGAGGCCTCCGCGCGCTCTTCCTCGACGCGCACATTGGCGGACGGGAGGATCACGGGAACGGGGCCAGAGCCGTCATCCTCAGTCAGAGCCAAGCGTTGCTCCAGCGTGTTCAGCGCAGCTTCCGCCGCCACCTCGATGCGCCACGCCGCAGACAGATCACGCCGCCCCACGGCGCGCAGGATGGTCTCGCCGCTTTCGATGCGTTGGGTTTGCTGCGCAGCCTCATCGAGCCCGCCAAGCGCGTCCAACTCGATCGTGGACTCGTCGCTTTCGTAACTGCGGCGCGTAACAACCGCGGCGAGTTCGCCACGCCAATCGCCGATGCTGCGGCGGAAGGAAAGGCCAAGCTCGCTGGTGTCTTCCTGTTCAGTGTAGTCGGTGTCGATGGAGCCGTCGAAGGCGCCGCCGGCGTCCGTTAGACGCGCGAGTTCAAGCTCGTCGTACTCCATCCGGCTGAACTGGCCGTTCACCGCGAGCGCGCCGCCTGCCCAGGGAAAAGTTGCGTCACCCGCGAGGCGCGCTTCACGCTCGTCCGATGGCACGCGTTCCGCGCGGCCGTCGTCGAGCGCGCCCGATGCATCAAAGTCAGAGCGCACGCCGCGAACAGGCAGGTGCTCTTGAGCAAAAGCAGCTGAGACGCCGTATTCGAAATCGCCGCGGCGGCCGGACCAAGCGACCTCGCCCGACGGCGTCACGCGGCCATCGCGCGCGTGCGCCAGCTCCGCTTCCCAAACGCCGTCGCCGCTACCCGGCCGGCGCACAACGTTCACGCGCAATGTCTGCCCGCTGCTGGCGCTGGAGCCCGACCCACGGATCAGCTCGATGCGGACGACATCGCCCGCGGGGATGCGGGAAAGAATGTCATCGATCTCTTGCGCTTTGGCCGTTGGCGGCTCGCCGTCGATCAGCACGTTGCCTTGGGCGCCGAAAAACCCACGCCGCTCCTCGCCTTCATCGATGACGAAACCCGGCACCCGCTCGACCATGTCGAGCGCCGTACGGGGAGAGAACGAGGCGAAGAATTCGGGCTCGTAGACGATGGCGCCCTGTTGGGCCGGCTGTGCGTAAGCGGGCGCCGCCAAGACTGCGCCCAGCGCGCACAGAGAGAGCGTCCACCGCATGGCGCGATGATACCGCTTTTCCACTCCAGTACGCTTCGATATTTTCATTTCATCCCATGGGCGCACTGCGCCCTCACCAGCCGCCAGAGCAGCATGGGGCTTATCGCCTGACAGCTTGCTGATGATCGGTGCAGAGACGCCAAAGCCTGATGCCACGGGAGAGGATTGAACTCTCGACCCGACTTCACTCATCCGGGCCGATGTTTCGTCCGGCCACTGACGCTTCAGCGCTTCATGAAGCGCGCCTCAGAAACTCAAGCGCGGAACCACACAATAGGAGCCGATCTCATCTTCGGAAACTTCTGCCCACCGTTTCTGTCCCAATCCACTCCTGTCCGCGCCGGAGCGCGGAGTGATTTCAGAAGTGTTATCGGTCTGCACATCGGCTTTGCCCGATGGTTTCATCGTCAGTCTCCCGCGCCTGAGAACGAAACGAAGCCCGCAGATGCGATCACTCGGACACACATTCCGCGGATAAGGCTGGGAGCACTGGCGCAGCCGAGCCCGACCGCCAGTTCCAAGATTGAACGCCGCTGGCGCGCCGCCGGCACATCACCTGCTCGTGCAATTCAAACATTCCCGGCAAGAATTGGGTTTCCAGATGCGCGCCCTGATTGAAGCGCATAAAGGCGCGGTCTTGCGCATAAGGCGCCCAATCAGGGCCGTTCGCTGCCACAGGTGCTCCATTGCGCGCAAAGCTCGTCCAATAATCCAGCATCGCATCTGACACACCGCGTTGTTCGGGCGTATCGGGGATTTGCGGCCAATGCGCCGGTGTTGCATCGATCGTCCCGAATACAAAGGGCACCTCGCTCGCGTGGAAAGCGGTGAGATCCGCTGCCGCAGCTGCCGGATAATCCTGATCGAAATAATAGAGGAAGGAGGGTTGGCCGATCTCGCTCTGATCGCGCACCAATCGCTCCGACGCCCAACCGAACACCACGTCGCGCGAGGCCGCGAGCCGGGTCTGCTCTAGGTCGGCCGGCGGGTAGAGACGCAAGTACGCATCGGCAAGGTCGCCATAACGCGCTCTGATTTCTGCAACATAGGCGTCCGAATTCGAAGCGAGCGGCGGCAGCAGCAAGCGCAGCCCACGGATTTCGCCGCTGGTCAGTCCCGCCATCAGTGGTACAGGCGCCTGTTCACCGCGCTCGAACGTATCGACCAATTGGCGTGGAAGAATTCTGCCATCGATTGTGCCGAGCGGCGCGTAACCGGCCGCAGCGGCGCGATCAACCAGCTCGCGCGCGTCCATTGCACGCAGTTGTGCCAGATTGGGCGCCGCGACTTGTGCCGCAACCCACGCGCCGATGGCCTCGGCCGAATATTCCTCGTACCGCCCGTTCTTCAGTTCGGGCATCGTGAAGAGATAACCGCTCTGCACGATGGCGCGATCGAACAGTCCGTGCGCGGCGGGCGAAGCGAGGAGCATTTCAGTGCTCAACGCGCCGGCCGATTCACCGAAGATCGTCACGTTGTTGGCGTCGCCCCCAAACGCCGCGATGTTGTCGCGCACCCATTGCAGCGCCGCGATCTGATCCAACAAGCCGTAATTTCCCGATACGCCGTCCTGCGATTCAGCACTCAACTCTGCGTGCGCGAGATAACCCAGCACACCCAAACGATAATTGATCGAGACGAGCACCACACCGCGCTCGGCGAACGCGCGGCCGGAATACATCGGCGAGGTCCCACTCCCCCATATCAGCGTACCGCCGTGGACCCACACCATCACCGGCGCATTGCGCGCGTTGGCGGGCGCGGTGACATCAAGCGTCAGACAATCCTCGCTCATCGCCACAGAGCCGCGATTGTATGGGCCAGCGGCCATGGCGGGCTGCATACATGCTACACCGCGCTCCGCCGCTTCCCGCACGCCGCTCCAGCGCGGCAAGGGTTGCGGCGCACGCCATCTCAGGTCGCCGAGCGGCGCACGTGCGTAGGGAATGGCGCGGAAAACATTGGCATCGCCCTCTCGCAGACCCCGTACTGCACCAGCAGGCGCATCAATGACGGGAGCCGCCGTTTGGGTGACAGCTTGCGGCGTGGCGCAGGACAACACGAATACGCAAAGCGAAACAGCGACCAATGAAGACTTTTTCATCGCGCGACTTCCCCCGCCTTCGTTGATATTTTGATGAGACGCGCCAACCCGAAATAGAGCAAGGCGGCGATCAGATACATGGGCGAAAGCGCATAGAGCGCCGCTTGCAGAGCATGCGCGCCATAGTCCGCGGCAAAGAAATCGCTCGCGGCGCCGACAAAGGTTGGCCCAAGCCCGAGTCCGATGAAATTCATTACCAGCAGCAACAGAGCGCCGGCCATGACGCGCTGATGTGCGCTCACCTCGCCCTGAACCAAGGTCACGGTGGCGGTCAGGAAGAAAGAATTCAGAAACATCGGCGCCATCAAGAACACCAGAGCCAACTCCCAGTGCGGCGCCCATACGAACCCTAGGAAGAACGGCAGCGCCAACACGAGCGAAAGCGCTGGAATGATGGCATAAGCAGTCTTCGTGCGCGGGCCAAACCTATCGATGAGGCGCCCCGAAACAAAGATGCCGCCGCCCATGCCAATGCCGACGACCAGCGCATACCAGAGCGCCACTTCATTGAGCTCCATGCCCTTCTCGCGCATCAAGAACAGGGTCGCGAAATTGCTGAGGCCGTAGGTGATGAAGTTTGCTGCACCGCTCGCCAGGGCGGCAAGCAGCAATAGAGGGTTTGCAAAGAAGCGCGCGATCGTTGCGAAAAATGGTTCGCGCGGCGTTTGCGCATCGATGCCGGACGTCGCGTCGTAGGCGCCGCGCTTAGGTTCGGCGATCACCAACCAGACGATGATCGCCGTCACCACACCGACGGCGCCGATAACGTAGAACGGCAAGCGCCAATCGAACGCCGCCGCGAGCGAGGCGCCGAACGCCACCCCCAAAGCAGAGCCCAGCGGCGGACCCAAATTGAAGATAGCCAACGCCGTGCCGCGCTGCTCGCGCGGAAAGTAGTCCGAGATGATGGCGTAAGACGGCGGCACGCCGCCCGCTTCACCGACGCCCACGGCCATTCGCGCGACAACGAGCTGACCGTAATTGGCCGCCATACCGCACGCCGCGGTCGCCGCACTCCACAAGCCGCAAGCAATCGATAACACCATCACGCGATTGGTGCGATCGGCGAGCCAGCCGACGGGAATGGCGATGAAGCAATAGAAGAGCGCGAAGTAGAATCCGGTGATGCGTCCAAGCTGACCATCGCTGATCTGCAATGCGTCTTGGATCGGCTTAGCCAAGATGGACAAGAGTTGGCGATCGAGGAAGTTCAACACATAGACAAAGCAAAGGAGCCCGAGCACCAGACCGCGCTGTCCGGCATTCGCTACGCCTGCTTTGGCGCCGCCCTGCTGCACCGCGCTCTCGCTCATTGCGTCCCCCTTACCCTTCGCGCTTCGCGGCGCTTTAAGTGTTTTCTCTTTACGAAGCTTGCCCGGCCGCTTCGATGTCCCGTCGGCTCCCCACACCAAACTTCATCGCGCGCCGTCCAGCCAATCCTTGGCGCGCGCGCTGTACCAAGGAATGATCTCAGGATTGGCGATTGCATCGAGATTGACGACCTTGGCGATTGGCCAGCCTTGAAACAGCCGCTTGATGGGTAGTTCCTGCTTCTTGCCCGACAAGGTTCGCGGAATTCCCGGGGCGTCGATGAAACGATCCGGCACGAAACGTGGCGACAGCGCCCGCCGGATCGCAGAGCTCATCGCAGCTTCCATATCCTGGTCCAGCGCGCGACCATGGCTCGGTACAACAAACATCAAGAGCTTGCTGTCACCTTGCCCGTCTTCGATGTCGATGACGAGACTATCAGCGATGTCGCCTAGATGTTCGACCGCCGCGTAGATGTCAGCCGTGCCCATGCGCAGGCCATGGCGATTGATCGTCGCATCGCTTCGCCCAGTGATCGTGCACGCGCCGTCTGCATCGATTTGCAGCCAGTCGCCGTGCCGCCAAATGCCGGGCCAGGCTTTGAAGTAGGAGGATCGATAGCGGCTGGCGTCTTCATCGCCCCAAAAATAGAGCGGCATGCTTGGAAACGGGCGCGTGACGACAAGTTCGCCAACTTGCCCAATAAGCGACTTGCCGGCGTCGTCCCAGGCTTCGACCGCAGCGCCGAGATGGCGACATTGCAGTTTTCCTGGCTGAGGTGGCAAATCGCGATGTCCCGCGAAGAACGCCGCCGCCACATCGGTGCCGCCGCTAATGTTGCACCACCACATCTCGCCGTCCTTGATGGCGGCAAATTGCGCCGAACCCCACGCCTGCACCTCTGCCGGCAACGGTGAGCCCGTCGTGCCGAGAGCGCGAATGGCGCTGAGATCGCCAGAATCGCTAAATGCGATTTCGGCTTTGCGGCACGCGCTATAGAACGCCGCGCCTGCGCCGAACCATGTCACGCGCTGCCTGGCCGCAAAGGCCCAGAGCGTTCCCCAATCATGGCGCTGCGTAGCGCCGCTCGGGGCGCCGTCGAACAAACAAATCGTCGTTCCGAACAGCAGAGCGCCCACTTGCTGATTCCACATCACCCAGCCGGTCGCGCTGTACCAATGAAAGCGCTCGCCGAAAGTGTCGGGCTCGTAGCTCGCACCCAAATCGAAATGGAGCCGCCCCGCGTAAGTTGTGACGATGATGCCGCCATGTCCGTGCACGATCGCCTTCGGCAGACCGGTGGTGCCGCTGGAGTACAATATCCACAAGGGATGATCGAAGGGCAGCCATTCGGGTTCAAACGCGGCCACCTCCGCATCGTCGCGCACGAGCGCGCCCTCAAAGCTGCTGGCGCCGGGGATATCGATTTGCCCAAGGCCGCTTTCAACCACATAGAGCGTTTCGACGCTGGGAAGCGCTTGGCGCATTTCGCTGATCGCTACACTACGGTCCAGCGCTTTGCCCGCGTAATGCACACCGTCGATCACGATCAACACTTTCGGCGAGATCTGGCGAAAACGATCAAGCACGGCGGGCGCGCCCATGTCGGGCGAACAGATTGTCCAGATGGCGCCGAGACTGGCGCACGCCAGCAGCGCAATCACTGCTTCTGGAATATTGGGAAGATAGGCAGCGACTCGATCGCCGCGCACAACCCCTGCTTCGCGCATGGTAAGCGCCAGCGATACGCTGCGCCGGCGTAGCTCCACCCAAGAAACTTCCCTGACCCGGCCTAGCTCATCTTCGGCGACGATGGCCGGCACACCCATGGCTTGCGCCGCCTCAACGTGGCGGAAAACCTCGCGCACGTAATTGACCTCGGCGCCTTTGAACCATTCAGCGCCGGGCATGTGCTCATCACTTAGTACAGCTTCAAACTGTGTTCGCGATTCTATCTGATGGAACTCCCAGATACTACGCCAGAACGCCGACAGCTCTGTCGTCGACCACCTCCACATCGCTGCATAGTCGCTAAAGCGCAAACCGCGCTGGCCCTCCAGCCAATCGCGATAAAGCTGCATTTGCGAAATGGGTGGTTCACTCGACATTCGAAGGGCGTAACCTGGCGCCGCGCGCGCCCGTGGGGAGGAAATGTTCAGACCATGAGACGGCGCGTGATGGAGAGACGGACGCGCAAGCCCAATGAGACCAGCGCCCGCCCCGCGCATCACGGCGATCAGAATGTTCGGCGCAAATTAAGCGCCACGTAGCGGCCGATCGGATTGTAAGGGCCGCCAATGCCGTCGGAGCCAGGGAAGAATGGCGGCTCTTCATCAAGCACGTCGTTTACCTGCAGCGCGACGATCGTGTCCTGGGTCCAACCATTGTCTGGCAGCGTCCAAGCCGCGCGCAAATCGACGGTCATGTAAGGATCTGCGTCATAAGAACTGACGCCTGTTGGAGTGGTGAAGTTGTTGGTCACGCCGGCGCGGTAATTCACAAACCCCGCAAGCGAGATTGGACCGATCTCAGCAGCAAGCGTTGCTCTCGCCGTCCAGCGTGGCAGACCGAGGTTCAGGCTGTTGGACACTGGCGAGCCCGGCGAAAACTGCGTGTCGAAGTTTAGAATGTAATTGCCGGCGAGATCCGCGAAGACAGCGCCGAAATCGGTATCCCAGCGATAGTTGATATCGAAGTCGATACCATCGGTTTTGCGAATGCCGAAATTATTATTGCGCAGATCGAGGAGATTGATGTCCGAACCGAACGGTCCTGCAGGCAGGTTCACCGGCACCGCGATCGCGAGCAGATCAGTAAATTCTGGCGTCGTCGGATTGCCGCGATGAATGATTGAGGCAAACAACGGATCCTGGAAAATAAACGGCACTGCCGGCGTTCCGATAACGTCGGTGTATTCGATATTGTAATACGTCAGGCCGGCGCGCAGGTTCGGGAGCGCCGACGGGTTGAAGTCGATCCCGAATGAATATGTCTCGGCCTCTTCGGGTTGGAGATTATCGTTGCCGCCCAGAAGATAGACCGTCTCGACCTGCGCCAAGCCACGTGTGGGGTCGTTGGCGTACGTCGCAGAATTCACCGCACTCAGATAGTAGGCGCCGACACTCGCACCGATTTGACGCAATCCCGGCGCTCTGAATGAAGTGCCATAGGTGCCCCGCACCGCAAGGCCATCAATCAACTCCCAAGTGACGCCGATCTTCGGGTTGGTGGTCGAGCCGAAATCGGAGTACTCGTCGTAGCGCGCCGATAGCGACAAGGCGAGATTATTGGCAAACGGCGTGTCATTGCCCTCGCCGATGATTGGGATGAAAAGCTCCCCGTAGACGGAGCGAACGTCTCGATCCATATCCTCGGGAATGTCGTTCGTCGGCGTGCCAATAAAGCCGCGCTGCTGGAACATCTCCGACCTAATCTCTAGTCCTGCCGCAAACCGCACTTGCCCGCCAGGCAGACCAAAGAGCGGCCCATCGAGGCGCGCCGCAGCGACGTTCACTTGCTGCTCTTCACTTGCAAGGGTTGGGTAGTTCAAAATGGCGGCGACGACGGTCGGCGAAGTGCCGGCGCCAAAAGGATCCAATGCTGTCGCAGTAGTGGTTCCAGCCGCGGCGGCGTCCAACGCCGCCTGACTAAGACCCGGCACGAAACTGTCGTTCATCGCCCAGTCGATGGTGCCATAGACGCTGAGATTGAGATCATTGGACAGATCGAAATCGATCCCGAACGAAGAATTCACAACGGATTTGTCGTTCGTGTTGGTGAGATGATCAGAGCCAATGAGATTGTCAGCGCGGAACGACACGAATTCATAGAATGAGCCCGGCGGGCCCTGAAAGAACGGGTTGCCGCCGAACGCAGGCGATAACATCGCCACACTAAGCGCGGGAGCCGCGACCTGATATTCGTCATGGCGTTCCGAATACAGAACCTCACCCCAGAACGTAGCGTTGTCGCTGAGATCTTGGTGGCCCGACACGAAGAGCGCATGAATGGTCGAACTGGGAAGCAGGTCGTTTAGCGCGCCACTGTCGCAACGATTGGCGCCGGGCGCGAATGTCGGCGCTGCGTAGGGTGTGATGTAAGTTGGATTTGGATAGACGGTCGGCGCCGGGCACGCCACCGACCGGGTGTCTATGCCGCCGAACGGGACAAAGTTTGTGACGCGATAGTCGCGATCACCGGCAAGGAGACTGCTGTTCTCGGTATACTGATAGGCGGCGAGGATGGAGCCCGAGCCCCAGTCTTCTCCGACTAACGCACCGATGTGGCCGGCATAATAGTCCTCACCTACCCCGTAGCTGGCCGACAGTTCGACCCCATCGACATTGCGCCGTGTGATGAAGTTCACAACACCGGCAACGGCGTCAGACCCATAGATTGACGACGCGCCGTCCGCGACAACTTCGATGCGCTCCATCGCAAGATTTGGGATGAGCGGAAAATCCGGGTTGGTGACTTGTACCGCGGCGCTCACAAGCCGATGGCCATTCATCAGCGGCAAAGTAGCGTTGGCCGGAAGACCGCGCAGGGCCGGTGCGAACGAACCCAGCCCCGGCCCGGTGCCGGCGCTCGTCTGAGGCGCGGTGTTAAAGCTGTTGAGTTGGGGAATACTGGCGCTCAAATCGGGCGTGTTGGCGCCGCCGTTTGTCTCGATATCCTCGCGTGTGACGCTGATGAGGTTTGAACCGACCGGGGGTACGCCGCGAATGCTGGTGCCGGTGACGACGATGTCCTCAGCCTCCTCCTCAGCCGCCGTCTCCTCGACGGTTTGCGCATGTGCGCTGGTGGTGACTCCAAGGCCCAAAAGCAGAGCTGAGGCGCCGAGGCTGAGCATGCTGCTGCGCAGCAATTTGGCATTGCGATTCACGTTCATCCCCCTATGTCTCCCGTCCCAGGGCCGTTGATCGGCCTCCAGGCGGCAGCTGAACGGTGGCGTGATCTGCGCGGAACGCCATGACAGGTCTGACGCAGAAACTTGGCTCAAATGACGAGGTAGGACGCTTGGGGCTAACCGACGCGCCGCTCGTTTAAGATGGCCGTCGCGGCGGCGATCTTGGACGCCTCGCCTGCAAACTGCGCCCGGTATGCAGACGGGGCGAGGCCAGCCCAGGCGATGAAATGGCGGGAAAAGCTCCCTGGCTCGCTAAAGCCGAGCAAAGCGGCAATGGCGCTGATCGGCATATCGCTCGCAAGCAGATACGCCCCCGCCAGTTCGCCACGCAGACGCGTCTTGATGTCCTGAAAACTCTCGCCCTCTTGAGCAAGGTCTTGGCGCAAACGGCGTGGTCGCGTGCGCAAGCGCGCTGCAACCACTTCGATCGGCGCTGACCACATGCCGGCTTTTTGCAAGTCGATAAGCACTTGCTGGGTCTTGATCTGCCAGTTCAGGCCGCCGCTCGGGCGCGTGAACCAATCGGGGGCGCCAGCATAATAGGTCTCGTATTCCTGAATCGATGAATGGATCAAGCGAACGGTCAGATCGCTCCAGTCGTAGCAGAGCGCATCATGCGGCGCGTTGAACGTAACCGGACAGTTGAAGAGCGCAAAACGATCAAATCCGTTCTCTTGCACCGGACGAGGTCCTCTGATCGAGAGACCACGCAAAGCCACCGGCCGTCCGATCAGCCAGCTGAACAGGTGATAGATCCACACAAACCGAATCCACACGAGGATGTCGCGGTCGAGCCCCTCGATCGTGTGATACTTGCAGATGTGATGAAGGCCAGCACCGTGCTCCTCGGCGATCACCGGTCCCACATCGGTAGACATCGCATCGGTGAAGCGAATGCTGACACGCAACGCCTCGCCGAAAGTGCTGCAATGCAGGAAAGATAGCAGCCGCTCGGTTTCGAGCGCCATGCGGATGCCGTGCGGCAAGAATCCCAGATATACATCGTCGAGCGACAGCTGAATGGCGCGCACAAGCCGAACGAGCGAGGGGCCATCGATGGCGCGGGTGACGCTACCATAAATTGCGGGGTCAATCTCTGCGTCTTGCAAAATCAAGAACGGGTCTCGCCCCTTCAACAAGGCGCCGCCGAGCAACTTTGCGACCGCTTCGCCGTCAAGCCCACATTCTTGCTGGTTCATTGCGCTCATTTCGCTTCGCGCCTTTTGCCTTCCTCGCCCGGGGTCGCGTTCTTAGCATCGCGACTTCAATGCGCCAGCAGACACTCGCGGCTTCCCACCGCGGCCCTTCGCGACGTATTCGTCAGGCGCAACGAAAGTTGCACGTGCCATCGGCCGCTTTGGTTATCACAGAGCGGCACGCGCTACGGCCATCACGTTGTCGTCCGAGTTGCGGTCAATGCGCTTATTATAGGGATCAACGCCAGCAAAACGCGGCTCGCGATCGACGGTCAGCGTGATGGTTTGGCGACCGCTACGGACCGAATGGCGCTCGAATAGCACCACGTCGGACGACGCGAATGCCCCCTCGCCCGGCTCGGCGGTGAAGATGCCGATCTCAAACTCTTCGTCGAGCGGCGCTTCGGTTTCTGCGCCTTCGCCGTCAGCATAGAGCTTGCGGGCTTCGACCACCATGGTGACGTCCCACCGGCCATCGCTCCGCTCGCGGGTCTGGGCTGACACGACGCGCGCATCGTAAAGCGTGATCCGTTCGAAGAGATCGGTGATCAGGTCCTGGTGCGCAGGATTGTCGCCGACCTCCTCACGCAAAATGCGGACAAAATCGCTTGAGCGCGGATAGGGCGCGCCGCGGAACGCATATTCCTGCAACAGACGCTGCATGGCGCGGTTTACCGGCTCCTCGCCCACTTCGTTGCGCAGGAAGTACATGACCACACCGCCCTTGCGGTAGTGGATGTAGCCCTGGTTCTCCACCCGCATCAGCGGCAATTCCTCGATCACCTCGCCGCCGCGTGAACGGAGATAATTGTCGAGCTCCTGGCGCAGGAAGCGGCGCACCTGGTCGCGACCTAAGATTTCCTCCATCACCAGCAACGCCGAATAGGAGGCGAAGGTCTCCGACAGCATGGTCGAGCCTTGCATGTCGGCGCCGATAAGCTGGTGCGCCCACCATTGATGCGCGATCTCGTGCGCGGTGACGTAGGTGACGTAATCGACCTTCTCGGTCTCGCGCTCGGCCGTCGCGTCATCGTATCGGGCGATAAAGCCGATGCTTTCCGAATACGGCACCGTATTGGCGAAGGATTGCGCAAACTGGGCGTACGCCGGAAATTCCAGGATCCGCATCTGCCGGAACTGGAATGGCGAAAACTCGCGGGTGAAGACATCAAACGATACCTTCATTGCGCGCATCATGCGGTCGACGTTGTACGGGTGGTGGCGATCATAATAAACCGCCAGCTCAACATCGTTCCAGCGATCGCGCGCCACTTCGTAATCAGCGGACTGGATCGAGAAGAAATGCATGATCGGCGCGTCGGTGCGGAAGCGCGTCGTGACACGGCCGTTCACCGTCTCACTCGACACTTCGTAACCGGGTGCGATCGGAATTTGCCCAGCGTCCGTTGTCACGGTGATATCGGCATTCACCCAATCCGCATCGTGACGCAGATACTGGAACTGACGCGCATCATCGTCTTCCAGACGCGCCATGCGCAGATCCGGCTCAAGCCCATAGCGGCGCCGGCGGGCGCGATCTTGTAAGAGGCCGCTGCGGTCAAAGCCAAGCACCGGCGCCAACATCCGGTCGTTCATGAACGTACCGTTATTGTTCACCGGGATCGCACTGCCGTCATTGGTAAAGCCGGGCGCCTCGTAGCGCGTGGTGAAGCGGATTTGCCGGCGTTCGTTCGGTTGCATCGGCGTTTCGAACCGCCAGATCTGGAACGGGAAGCTCTGTTCGTGCTCAGCAAAATCGTCGGCCAATGTGGCGCCGTCAATTTCGACAGTGTCGAGTTCAAGCTGCTGTGGCCACATCAGATGGACTTCGGTGAGCGCAGCGCCTGTGCGGTTCTCGATCGTGTAGGAGCCTGTCGTCACGGCGCGATGTTCGCGGGGAAACAGTTCGACGTTCAGCACGACGTCAGTCACCTTCGGCTGGGGCGCATCTTCGTATTGAAGGAGCGCGCGCTCCATGTCGGCGAGACGCGCCTCGCCCGCGAGGCTGGAGCGATAATCGTTGAGAACGTTGGTATTGTAGTAGATCCAGCCACCCACGCCAGCGAAGCTCACCAGCAGGACCGCGACGGTGGCGCCAGCGGCTCCCGCCAGTCGCCTTGGCAAGCGCACAAGCTGCGGGATGAGGCGCGTATCGGCGCCGCGGCGCCAGAGCGTGTAGCTCAACACAATGAGCAACAGCGCAAAGATGGACCAATAGAGCTGGAACCAAGCCGCGCCGATCCAGTAGTGGCTGTGCTCGTTCATCTCCGAGAGCGGCGTGTTCGGCGTGTTGCCGTAGAGATAGAGGTTATGATCGAAGCCGAGCTGCGACAGCGTGATCGAGCCGATCAGATAGATCAGCATCACGCCCCAACCGATGAATTTGTGCGGCGTCACCACCTGGGCAAAGACCGCAAGCGCTGCGAAGGTGAAGCACGAATAAAGCGCAGGCAGCGCATACCAGGTCAGGTATTGCCCAATATTGACAGCGCTAAACCCCTTCAGCACCTGAACCAGCACGCCCGCCAGCACGCTGACGGCAATGCAAGATGCGAGCACCGCGAACAGCGCCAGCACCTTCGGCGCTACGAACGTCCAATCCGGCGCGGGCGTAGTGTCGACGATCTCGTGCATGCGCTTTTCGCGGTCGCGCCACACCAGCTCGCCCGAATAATAGCTCGCGATGATGATTGGAAAGAGTGTGAAAGAACCTAGGAGCGCCTGCGCCATCAGCATCGTCACGGGAAAGACGGTGATGTTGCCGCCAAGACTATCGGCATACCAAAGGGCGCCGTAGGCGTTTAGCAGCCCCACCATCAACAACACGATGAAGGCCGGGCCGGTCATCACATACGCGAACTCGAAGCGCGCGCGCGCAAGCATCTGCGACCAAGCTGCGCCGCCCGTGAAGCTGCGCCGCGCGGCATGACCGGCCGTCGTGATGAGCGGGTCCGTCGCAGCTTGCGCGTCGAGCTTGGCGCGCTTGCGGCTGGCCTTGGAGCCTTTAGCTGAGAAGGAGAATAGGAAATATGACGCCGCCAGGGACACGAGCGCCACGCCCATCCAGATCGCGCGGTTTATCAGCCAGCCCTCGGCGATGGGCGGCGCCAGCGTGTTGCGCTCAGCCGCGGTCCAATAGCGCGTCTCCTGCACGAGCGCGCCGATGCCATATGGCTCAAGCAAGTTGACGAGGTCTTCGTGCTCGGGGCGATTGAAGATGCCACTCAGCACAAAGTAGAGCACGAGAAACGTAACCAGCCCGACATAGCTGCCCATCATCGAGCGGGTGATGGTCGCAAGCGCGAAGAACATGCATGCGCACAAAAACAGCGTCGGGACGCCGGCGACGAAATAGCCGTACAGGTAATGCCAGCCCACGAACGGCCCGATGGTCTCGGGATCGACCCACGGCATGAACGAGCCGATCATCATGCCGATCGGCACCGCGGTCAGCACAATCATGCTCGCGATGAAGGCGCCGGTGAACCGTCCGAACAGATAGTCGAACTTGCTCATCCGCGTTGATTGGATGATGGGACCAAACCCGGTTTCGACGTCGCGAAGGATAACGTTTGCGACGAACGCGACGACGACGAATTGCGCGAAGATCGCCATCACCGCCGTCGACATGATGATCGAGAACGGACTGTTCTCGTGGATATTGCCCCCGCCTCCGCCGATCGAGACGTTGTCGCTTGAGACAGCGAAGAACGTCAGTAGGAAGAAGAGGAGAAAGACGATCCAGAGCACGGGGCTCTTGAGCTGATACCGGAGCTCAAAGCCGGCGATTTTTCCGAACATTGATGGGGCTCCGCTCAGGCAGCAGCGCGCGAGGCGGCGATCTTGGAGAAGTAGACGTCCTCAAGCCCGCCCTCGACCGGCGCGAAGTCCGGTCCGGGTTGCGTTGGCGACAGCACATGGATCACCGTGCGCCCGCCGACGAGACGCTCGGAAATCACTGCGTGTTGCGCTCGAACGCCCTCGAGCGCTTCACGCGCAATCGTCGTGCGCCACACCTGGCCTTGCACCGACTGTCGCAATTGCTCAGGAGCGCCTTCGCTCACCACTTTGCCACCAGCAAGGATCGCCATGCGGGAACAGAGCTGCGCCACGTCTTCGACGATGTGCGTTGAGAGGATGACGACGACTTCGTCGCCGATCGCGGCTAGCAGATTGAGAAAGCGGTTGCGTTCTTCGGGATCAAGGCCAGCTGTGGGTTCGTCGACAATCACGAGCTTTGGCTGACCAATCAGCGCCTGAGCAATGCCGAAGCGCTGGCGCATGCCGCCAGAATATCCGGCGAGCGACTTCTTGCGCACCTTCCAGAGATTCACTTGGTTGAGCAGCGCGCTGACGGTCTCGCGCCGCTCCTTGCCGTTGGCGATCCCCTTCAGCACCGCGAGGTGGTCGAGCATCGCTTCAGCGCTCACGCGCGGATAGACGCCGAAATCCTGGGGCAGGTAGCCGAGCGTCCGCCGCAACAGATCAGGCTGCTTGATGACGTCGATGTCGCCGAAGCGCACGGCGCCGGAGCTGGGGGTCTGCAGCGTCGCCACTACGCGCATCAAAGTCGACTTGCCCGCGCCGTTCGGCCCCAAAAGACCGAACATCCCGGTTCCTATCGAGAGCGTGACATTGTCCAGAGCAACCACGCCATTTGGATAGCGATGTGTGAGGTTCTCTATTTGCAGCATGTCCGTTCCCCGCTCGCGAGGCATCGACGCGCCCCTGCTTATTATCGATCTTCAATAAATTCGACAGCAATGGTCAAGCGTTTTTATCGTTTAGCGATATAAATACCGATCGAGGCGACGAATGGCGCCCCAGGCTACGCTTCGGCATGCTGGAACAGGCCGCCGGTCTTCCGGGTCGCCGCTTCTCGACATTGATCAGCGCGCCGGCTGGCGGCGGGCTGCGCCCGCGCTACGGGAGACGCCCCCACTCCCGCCACACCCGGCCGCGCAGACGGCGCGGCTGCAGAAGTACCATTCTGGAGACAACGACTAAACCTGGTGCCACGGGAGAGGATTGAACTCTCGACCTCACCCTTACCAAGGGTGCGCTCTACCACTGAGCTACCGCGGCGGCCGACCAATTTGGATTGGCGCGAAGCGGGGCTTCTAACCGGCTCCGCTCCCTATTGGAAGCCCGGCGGCGCCGCACCTTGGGGAGCGCGCGATCAGCCCCCCAGACGGGCCAATGCCGCCTGATAATTGGCGAGCTGGGCCGAATAATACTCAGGCGCCGCGCCCATATTTTGGCGGCGGGCCAGCAGCGCCTGTTCTGCCTCGGTGAGCGGCTTGGCGTTGGGATTGAGCAGCGCGTCGTAGGCGAGGCGCACGATCGAGATGGCGGCCGAGAGTTCGGATTTGGCGCTGGTGATTGCCGCTGCGCTATCGAGCTTCAGGCCCACCAGACCCAAGCCATAGGTTTTCAGAGCGCCCCGCCCGGCGGAGCTTTCAGCAATGATGCCTTGCGAGAGGCCGAGCGCCGGCAGCGCGTCGCGCGAAGCGGCGCCGCCATCCAGACGAATGGCCTGCCCCGCGCGCGGCGTGATCTTGATGCGCTCGATGCCTTCTTCCTTCACGATCACGGCGCGGCCGGCCGAGCCGATGGCGCGGTTGATCGTAGAGACAAGCGTCGCGAGCGTATCCTTCTCGGCAATGCGGATCGTCGTCAGGCGGCGGCCGTCGACGCCGATGCGGAATTCATCGCCGGCGCGCAGCGCGCTGCGATTGGTCAGCAGGCCGGAATCGTTTGCCGCCACCGTGCCCCGCGGGAGCCCAAGCACATCAAGCGGAGAGGCGCCGGCTTGATCGATTGCCAAGCTCGTCAGCGACACCGCCCCGCCGGCGGAGGTGAAGGTTCGCATCCACTCGGTTTCGCCGTCGTCGCTCAGGCGGGTGAGGAAACTCATCGGTGAGTTCGCTGCGCCGGAGCCGGCGATGGCCCCGCCGGTAACGCCGGCCGCGTAGACATCACCATTGACGAGCGCGAGGCTCTTCACTGCGTCGTCCTGCGCCGAGCCCAGGTACGTCGCGCGGTCAAGGCCGGTTGATGTGAGATCCGCGTCGATCCGCGCAACAAATCCCTCTTGGCCGGCGACGGCGCCGCGCGCGGTTTCGCCAAGCGTGAGACGATCAGCGCCAATCTCGCCGCCGACATAGAGTGAGGCGCCATCGATCGCGAGCGCATTGATGGCGCCTTTGTAGAAATAGCCGATGTCGCGGGTTTGGCCGACGCTGAAGCCCGCACCGCTGGAATAGCTGAAGCTGCGGAGCACGCCGCGATTGTCTTCGACGCCGCCAGTGAAAATATCGATGCCGCCGGCGCCGTTGTCGCGGACGAGCAGCGCCGTGGCCGCGTCCGCGCCTGATGTGCCGAACTGGCGCGTGAAGAGCTCAAGACCACCAGCGCTGTAGCCGCGCACATAGGCATCCGTGCCGCCGGCGCTGACTTGTCCGGTCAGCGCGGCGTCGGTCTTGCCGGACACGATAACGCTGCCGTTCGGCGCAAAGGCGATGGCGAGCGCTTCATCGTTGGCGCTGGCGCCGCGGCGTGCGGTCCAGAGTTCTTTGCCGCTTGAGTCAAAAACCGTGACGAAAGAGTCCGCGCCGCCCTTCGCGGTTGTGCCGCTGAGATTGCCTTCAACCGAGCCCGCGACGGCGACTTTGCCATCGGACGAAACGGCAAGCGCGTAGCCGCTGGCCGATTGCGACGCGCCGAGAATTTCGCTGAACACCAACTTTCCGGCGGAATCGTATTTGAGCAGCGCCACATCGCGAGCGCCCTTGATGTCGCTGGTGGCCGAACCGTCGGTAAGATCGGCGAGAACGTAGACCGAGCCGTCGCCCGCGGTTGCGACGGAGCGCGCCGTGGCCACCTTCGCGCCGTTGCCGATGCTTACGTCAAACGCGCGGCCCGGAAACCAAGCGGAGGAATTTGCGCTGGGCGCCGTGAAGGGCGATGTCGCGGAGAGCGTTTGCGTGATTGCGGCGCCGCGCGAGGCGCGCTCGAACACACGAAGCGCGCCGATTGGATCATCCGCGTTGGAGGCCGCGTCGATGGGATCGAGGGTTGAGGCGACGCTGCTGCCGCCAAGACTAAGCGCGGTGACGCCGCGAATGGTGTTCGACGAGCCCGTGACGATACGGAGCCCCGCGCCACCACCGGCGAGATTGGTCGCGACCAAGCCGGCGTCATAGCCAGCCGCTGCAAGCGCTTCGTTCAGCCGCAGCGCCGCGCTTTCCAATGTGCGCGGATCGCCGGGCTGTAGCGTCGCACTGAATGTACGCGGCCCCCAGATCGTATCGAGCGTGATCGAAACATTCTGATCGCCGATGAGCGCCGCAACATCATCGCTGACGCCCGTCGCGGCTTCCGCGCTGGTAAAGCTACGTTGCGCGGAGAAGGCGCCGCCCACCGCAAGCGCTGGCTGGTCGCCTTCTAGCGCGAGCGCGTCGCCATTCACCGTGACGGAGACAAGGCGTTGGCCCGCTCCCTCCGCGACATTCCACAGCGAGAGATCGCCGCCTGGCGCGCTGACGTAGACGCCAGCAGCGTTGAGTTCCGCATCGAGGCGGGCTTGCAGTGCGGCACTCCACTGACCAGGCGCAAGATCGGGATTGTCGAGCCGCTCTTGCGCGGTGATTTCCAGCGTAATGGTCTTGTTACCGTTCGCGGTCGCGACGATGACTTCGATGTTCAGCGCGCCGGAATGCGTTGTGAGCGGAGAGCTGCTCGCGCTGTAGCCGCGAATGGAATCACCGAAAGGCTGGCCGCTCGTCGCCGCAGGCAATCCGCCAACGGCCCAGGCGCCTGGCGCGACAAGATCGGTGTCGTACACTTCCGTGTTCAGAACAGCGCTGACGTCGATCATGTCGTGCAGCGCATTGATGCGGAGCGTGTAAGAGCCGCCGCCGGTATCGACCATATAGGCGGCCGCGGCGATGCCCTTCTGGCGCAGCTTTTCATTGAGCTGCGTTTCCATTTGCGCGGCCGTGATGCCGTTCGTCCCGCCATCGATGGTGATGGATTGCGCGCTTGTCCCGACGGTGAAGGTGAAGGTCTGGCTCTTGGTGAAGACGCCATCCTCCGGGATCACACCCGCCACCTCGAAGCGGCGCGCGAACACGCCATCACGAAGACCGCCGACCATACCCGGGGTTGGCGTTGTTTCGAGCGTCGTGAACTTGCCGCCGATCGAGAGGCTTGAGGCGCGCACGCCGTCACCGCCATAGACCGAAAACCCGAGATTGCCGCCGTCTTCCCAAACATCGACGCCAGCCGCGACGCCTTGCTCATGCAGTATTTGCGTCAGCCGCTCGGCCAGATCGTCGAGCATGCCGCGATCTTCGCTTTCGCCATCGCGGACACGCCACGCTTCCAGATCCTCGCTCCGCCACGCGGTGGTGACAGTGAGCGAGCGGCCGTCCGGCAGATCGAACTTGAGCACCGCTTCGCCCGCGGCGCGCAGTGCGTCCTCGAACGAGTTTGCGCCATCGGACATCAGCGCGTTGGTCCGCTGCTCGGTTGCGCCAGCCGGTGCGGTCACATACGGCGCGCCGGCGCCGATCCAACCCGCGCCGATGAGCGCGCCTATGGGGTCAGCGGTGGAGGCGGGCCGATCGAGCAACAATGGCTGGCCAGCCGCGCCGCCAACATCTTCAAGCTTGATCAAGCGCGCGCCACCGGTGGTCGTGCCGACGGCATAGAAGGCCGGGTTGGCGTCAACAGGTTGAAACGCCACCTTTTCGTCGGCGCGGACGTCGACTTTGAGGGCGTATTGCTTGGGGCCTGTGTATTTGCTCGTCCTGACCTGGCCCGCGAGAATGATGTTCGTGGTCTTCGGTGTTTGATCGACGGCCTCGAGACGCGACGATGCGCCGGCCGCGGAGAGCTTGCCGTTCACGAAGCTGACAACGTTGCTCAGCGTGCGCGGAATCGAGCCCATCTCGGAGAGATCGATGGCGACATTACGCACTGTGCCAGCGAGGGATGTGGCGACAATGTTGAACTTGGCGTCGCTCGCGAGACCACTGACCTTATCGTAGAGCCCGCCCCGATGAATGACGGGGGTGATGTAATCTTCGCTCTTTGTCGGAATGCCGAGCGTCGTCTGCGCGGCGTCGACGCGATCGCCTTGCGCCAAGCGCATGTCGTCAAACTTCTGCTGTGCGAAGAATGCTTCGAGTTCAGTGAGACCGCGCGTGAACTGCGCTT
This sequence comes from uncultured Terricaulis sp., assembly GCA_964446305.1. Lineage (GTDB taxonomy): Bacteria > Pseudomonadota > Alphaproteobacteria > Caulobacterales > Aquidulcibacteraceae > Vitreimonas. The sequence goes on from CAYUOC010000001.1 coordinate 59,269, forward strand.
GCGTTGCAGCGAGCTCGGTTGCGGAGAGAGATGTGTTCTCCGCGCGTCCCGCGAGCGCTTGCAGCGTCGAGAGGCCGGAATAGAGCGCAAACAAGCGCTTGTAGTCGCCGCTGGCGCCGAGATCGCTGT
>CAYUOC010000002.1:0-31659 GCA_964446305.1 uncultured Terricaulis sp.
CCTCTCTGTCCGCCACCCCGCACATAAAAAACAGAGACAGGAAGCGGGTCGAAGGCCGGCGCTAACGCCCGGCTGATCGCGTGCGCATGCTCGTACCCATTCGAAGGTGCTCGTCGTTGGCGGTGGGCGTTCGAGGATGTTCAGTCGCAGGGTTCGAGGCGGGGAACGGCTCGCGCCGTGCGGAGTGCAAGATGTTCACGCACGCGAGAGTGAGTATTGACAATTGCTGGTTTTGCGTCCCTCATCCTGACTGGAAGCGCCGGCCACAAGACCAGCGCCCAGGGGAGGAATACGGGATGAGAGCGATGCTCTTCGCGTCGGCATGCGCCGCCGCACAATTGGCGCTTGCCTTGCCGGTCTATGCGCAAACCGCCGACCAGACAGCAAACGAAACCGAGGACGACATCGTCGTCACCGCTGAACGGCGCTCGGAGAGTCTACAGCGCACCCCGATCGCCGCGACCGTGATGACCGGCGATGATCTCGCCAATGCCGGCGTCACCACCGTCGATCAGCTCCAATTCGTCTCGCCGGGCGCCACGGTCAACAATTTCGGCCAAGGTATCGACTTCAACATCCGCGGCATCGGCAAAGCCGAGCACAATACGCAAACGACGACGGGTGTGATCACCTATCGCGACGGTGTTGCGACCTTCCCGGGCTATCTCCAAGGCGAACCTTATTACGACATCGCGCGCGTCGAAATCCTGCGGGGTCCGCAAGGCACCTTCGTCGGTCAGAACGCGACGGGCGGTGCAGTGTTTGTAACTTCGCGCAACCCAGAAATAGGCGGCGGCTATCATGGCTACATCATGGGTTCGGCCGGCAATTACGATTATTTCGGCCTGCAGGGCGCAGTGAACTTGCCGATCAGCGACACGCTCGCGGCGCGCGTCGCCTTCAACACCGACCACCGCGACAGCTTCTATGACATCACCGGTCCATATACGGGCGATGACGGCGTGCACACTTTCAGCGGCCGCTTCAGTTTGCTCTGGGAGCCGGCGTCAAACCTGTCCGTGCTCTGGAAGACCGATCTCAACTATCTCGACATGAGCGGCTTCAATGCCGATCCGGTGCTCGCGACCAACGATGAGTTTGAGATCACCGCGAACGCCGACATCGCGGCGCTCGATCGCTTTGCGCGCACGATATTGCAGGTCGACTACGAGTTTGCGGGCGGCACGGTCTTGCGCTCCGTCAGCGGCTATCAGGCTGGAAGCACGCTTTATCGCGCCGACCTTGACGGCACCAGCGCCGGCAACAGCACGTTCCGCGACTATGTCGAAGAGACGATCTTCAGTCAGGAGTTCAATCTCATTTCGCCTGACACCGGGCCGCTGAATTGGATCTTGGGTCTCTACTATCAGGTCGACGAGTACGATTTCCCGCCGGGTGAATTCGTGATCGGCGTTCCGCCAGGCAGCGTGTTCACTGAGTATGTGTTGCAGGGGACGAACCCCAAGAACACCTACGCTGTTTTCGGCCAAGTTGCGTTCGATCTGACCGATCGGCTCGAACTGGAAGTCGGCGCGCGTTACGCCCACAGCACCACGGAAAACAACATCACCGTCAGCCAATACGGCACGCCGATTGCGCAACACCAAAACGCCGAGTGGTCGAACCTCTCCGGCAAGGTGTCGCTCAACTGGACGATCGACGATCACAACTTCCTTTACGGCTTTGTCGCTACAGGCTTCCGCCCGGGCGGCTTGAACGTGCCCGTGGGCTTTGGCGTGCCTGACCCGTTCGACGAGGAAAACGTGACGAGTTACGAGCTCGGCTGGAAATCTGGCTGGTTCGACGGACAGCTGCGCACGCAGCTCAGCGCCTACTACAATGAGTACGAAAACTTCCAGGTGATCATCGGCTATCCCGATTTCCCTGTGTTCGGTTTCCAGCTCAATCTGCCCGATGCGAGCACGATTTATGGCTTCGAGGCGCAGGCCGAAGCCGTGTTCGGCGATTTCTCACTCGATGCCGGCCTGGGCGTCATGCACAGCGAAATCGCCCGATTCTATGCAACCGACCCGCGCGCCATCAGCGTCACGCCCTGCGATCCGGATACCGGACCCACCAGCCTTTCGTGCATCAACCTCGAAGGCAACGAGCAGACGTATGCGCCGGAGCTGACATTCAACCTCGGTCTCCAATATGTGTTCTCGCTGCCGGGCGGCGATACGCTGACGCCGCGCCTCAATTACGGGCATGTGTCGGAGCAATGGGCGACGCTCTTCCAAAACGAGGCGCGGGGCGATCGCGTCGAGGAGCGCAACATCATCAACGCCCAGCTCGCTTGGACGCATGGCGACTTCGTCACCACGCTTTGGGCCACCAATGCCACCGATCAACACTACATGGGGGCGCTGAACTCGGGGCTTCGGTTTGCCGGTCCGCCGCGCCAATATGGCATTCGCGTCTATCGCGCATTCTAGTCGCACGCGCCGGCCGTCATCTGCTGTAGATGATGGCCGGCGTTTTGCCTGCACTTGACCAAGAGCAACAACAATGGCGACGGGAAGTTCATCAGTTGCAGGCGTTGGCGCCGGCACAGCGCGCGCGCAACCTGGCGCTTGGTTTGCGCTGACAATCTTGTGTTTCGTTTATGTGCTCAATTTCTTGGACCGGCAGCTCTTGTCGATCCTGGCGAAGCCGATTCAGGACGAACTTGGCGTCAGCGACGGCCAACTCGGGCTTATCGGCGGGCTCTATTTTGCGGCCTTCTATTGCATCCTGGCCATCCCGGTGGGGTGGCTTGCCGATCGCACCAATCGCGTGCGTGTGCTGGCCTTCGCGTGCGGGCTTTGGAGCGCTGCGACCGCCGCTTGCGGCTTTGCGCAAAACTATCCGCAGCTGGCTGCGGCGCGCATGGCGGTTGGCGTCGGTGAAGCGGGCGGGGTGCCGCCGTCTTACGCGATCATCTCGGACTATTTTCCTCCGGGCAGGCGCGGCACGGCGCTCAGTCTCTTTAATCTCGGTCCTCCGATCGGCCAGGCGCTTGGCATCGCCTTCGGCGCGTCGGTCGCGGCCGCCTATTCGTGGCGCTCAGCGTTTGTCGCGATCGGCATCGTCGGCGTCGTCACGGCTTTGATCGTCTGGATGTTCGTGCGCGAGCCCAAGCGCGGCGGACTTGATGCTGCGCCGCAAGCCGATGCGGCTGCAGCGAAACCCGAAAGCGCGAAATTCTGGCCAACGGTCCGCATGTTCTTTTCCAACCCGGTATTGTTGCGCGTGTCGATCGCGTGCGCCGCCACGCAATTCGTGACCTATGGCGTCTTGAACTTCACGACGCTCTTCTTGATGCGCGAGAAGGGCATGTCGCTTGAGGAGGTTGCGCTCTATTACGCGTTGCTGATCGGTATCTTCATCAGCCTTGGGATGTATGTGTCGGGCCGTCTCATCGACGCCTTTACCAAGCGCTCGAAGACCGCCTACGCCTGGATTCCTGCGATCGGGCTTATTCTTGCGGCACCGCTCTTTGTTGGGTTTGTCTGGGCGCCGAGCTGGCCGCTGGCCTTGGCGTTCCTGGCTCTGCCGACGGGACTCAATTATTTCTACCTCTCGCCTTCGGTAACTTTGGTTCAACAAGAAGTTCGTCCCGATCAGCGCGTGCTATGCGGCGCGCTGCTTTTGCTCGTTATGAACTTGGTGGGGCTGGGCTTTGGGCCGACCTTCGTCGGCTTCGTCAGCGATTACTTCAGGCCAACACATCCGGACAATTCGCTGCAATTGGCGTTCTATTGTCTCGCGCCATTTTACGGGGTGGCGGTGCTGTTGTTCATGTGGCTCGCAAGCGCGCTGAAGCGCGAGCAAAGAGGAGACCGCGCGTGAAGCGACTCTTGCATCTCGTTGCTGTGGTGTTGGCGCTGTTCGCGGGCGCGTCTGCGTTCGCACAGGAAGCCCCTGTGGTGAATGCGCCGGCGGGCAGCGTGCGCGGCGAAGCTCTTGGCGATACGCGTGTCTTCCGCGGCATTCCTTATGCGCGCCCACCCGTGGGCCAATTGCGTTGGCGCGCGCCGCTGCCATTGCCGCGTTGGCGCGGCGTGCGGGAGGCCACGCAGTTTGGCGCCGCTTGCATGCAGCCGCCGTCCCGAGAGGGCAGCATCTATTACAACACCCACGCGGCGATGAGCGAGGACTGTCTCTTCCTCAATATTTGGACGCCGGCGAATGCCCATAATGCGCCGGTCCTTGTCTGGATCCACGGCGGTTCGCTCGTGGGTGGGGCTGGCAGTGAGGGAATGTATGACGGCGCGCGCTTTGCCGCCGAGGGCGTGATCGTTGTCACGATCAATTATCGTCTCGGCGCGCTGGGCTATCTGGCGCATCCGCAATTGAGCGCAGAATCGCGGCGCAACATCTCAGGCAATTATGGCCTGCTGGATCAGGTCCAGGCGCTTCGCTGGGTTGAGCGCAACATCTCGGCCTTCGGTGGCAATCCGCAAAACGTCACGATTGCCGGTGAGTCAGCTGGCGCGTTGAGCGTCATGTATCTCATGGCGACGCCCGAGGCGCGCGGGCTGTTTGATCGCGCTATCGCGCAAAGCGCCTACATGATTACCGCGCCGGAGCTGCGCAATTCGTCGTTCCAAGATTTCCCCGCCGCCGAAGCGATCGGTTACTGGCTGGGTGGACAACTGGGCGGCGGCGACTTGGCGAGCCTGCGCTCGATGAGCGCCGAAGCGATCGTCAGTGGTTCAGCCGCAAGCGGCTACTTTCCGTTCGTGACCATCGACGGCCGGATCTTGCCGCGCCAACTCGTCGATGTGTTCGATCGCGGCGATCAAGCGCCAGTGCCAATCCTTGCAGGCTTCAATGAAGGCGAGATCCGCTCAATGCGCTTTCTCTTGCCGCCAGCCCCGGCGGACGCCGGCGCATACACGAACGAAATCCGCGCGCGCTATGGCGATTTGGCGGATGCGTTCTTGGCGCGCTACCCGGAGAGCAACATAGACGAGAGCATGCTCGCGACCACGCGTGATGCAATGTATGGCTGGACCGCCGAACGCCTGGTGGCAAAGCAGACCGCTTTGGGCGTGCCGTCATTCCTTTACTACTTTGATCACGGCTATCCAGCGGCCGACGATCGGAGGCTGCATGCATTTCATGCAGCAGAGATACCTTATGCGTTCGGCACCGTAACGCGGACGCCGCCGCGCTGGCCTGAGATCCCGCAGACAGCAGAGGAACGCGCGTTCTCGGACGCGATGGTGAGTTATTGGGCGTCGTTTGCGCGTGACGGCGTTCCTAGCGCGCCAGATCACCCAGCCTGGCCGGCCTATGACGCCGAGCGTGCGTATATGGCGTTCGAGGCGGGTCCGATTGCGCGTACGGCGCCGCCGAATGCTTACGAACTGCATGAAGCAGTGGTCTGCCGCAGGCGCGCGCAAGGCGCGATCGCGTGGAATTGGAACGTTGGCGTCATCTCGCCACCGCTTCCACCTGAGGCGCGACAGTGCCGATGATTCACGGAGATATGCAGTCCTATCCGCTGACGCTCGACAGATTCTTGGCGCATGCGGCGAAGTGGCGCCCGAATGTTGAGGTTGTCACGGCGCACACGGAAGGGCGCCGGGACAGGATCGGCTATCGCGCCCTTATGGCGCGCAGCCAGCGCGTCTCCGCGGTGTTGCGCGAGCTTGGCGTCAAGCCAGGAGATCACGTCGCGACGCTTGCCTGGAATAGCGCCGCCCACATTGAGGCTTGGTACGCGATCATGGGGATGGGCGCGATCTGCCACACGCTCAATCCGCGTCTCACGGGCGGCCAACTTGCGGCAATGACCACGATGTCTGGTGCGCGTGTGCTCATTGCGAGCGCTGATCTTGCACCGCTCGCGCATCAAATCGCGGAGGCCGCGCCGTCGCTTCAGCGCGTGCTTACAATCGATGGCGCAGCAGGCGATGCTGGGGGGCTTGAGCCGTTGATCGATGCGGCCGACGAGAGCGGGATATTGTGGGGCGCGTTCCCGGAGACGCAACCGTCGGGACTTTGCTTCACCTCCGGCACAACCGGTGCACCCAAGGGCGTCACCTATACGCACCGGTCGAGCTATCTCCACACCCTGCGTTTGCTGCAGGCCGACGTGCTGGCGCTAACCGCAAGCGACAGCGTGCTCGCGGTCGTGCCGATGTTTCATGCCAATGCATGGGGATTGCCGTTCGCGGCGCCAGCGGCAGGCGCCAAGCTCGTCCTTCCAGGGCGGGCGACGGACGGCGCAAGCCTAGCGACACTGATCAATGCAGAGCAGGTGACGATCGCCGTCGGCATTGCGACCGTCTGGCTGGGCCTCGTCGAACATCTCGATACCCACGGGGGTGAAACGCCATCCTTGAAGCGCGTGGTCGTCGGCGGCGCGCCGCTGCCACCGGCCTTGATGCAACGCATTGAAGAGCGCCTTGGTGTTGTTGTTCAAACGAGCTGGGGCATGACTGAGCTCTCGCCAGGGGGAACGTTCGCGCCGCCTGATCTTCCGGAGCGTGATGCTGCTGTATCGGGCCGGCCGGCGATCGGCGTTGATCTTCTAATCACCGACGCCGAAGGCATCGCGTTGGCGGAGCAGCGCAATACTGAAGGGCACTTGCGCGTGCGCGGCGACGCGGTCGTTGCGCGCTATTTCGGCGAGACGCAAAGCGCAGCCGATGCGGAAGGGTGGTTCGCGACCGGCGATCTTGCGAAAATCGATGCGGACGGGAATCTGATGATCACCGGACGTGCGAAAGATTTGATCAAGTCCGGCGGTGAGTGGATCAACCCGGTGGAGATCGAGGCCTTGGTCAGCCGTTTGCCGGAAGTGTCCCTAGCAGCGGTGATTGGCCGCCCACACCCCAAATGGGGTGAGCGCCCAATCCTCCTGGTGCAGACACGCGAGCAGCCGGTGAGCGACGAAACCCTATTGGCGCCCCTGCACAATAACGTGGCGCCTTGGTGGATTCCGGATGCGATCATACGTATTCCGGAGATGCCGCTCGCACCGACCGGCAAGATCGACAAGATTCGTTTGAGAGCTGAGTATGGCGGCTGAATCTGCATCTAAGCGTAGGAGCGCGGCGGCAAAACCAAAGCCGACTTCCAAATCGAGCGCGAAGGTTCGCGGCGATGAGGCAAAGTCGCGCCGCCGGCCGACCAAGATCCAGCAACGTGCAGACAAGATGGAACAGATCTTGGATGCGGCGGAGTATCTTTTCTCCAAGCACGGCTTGCATGGGGTGACACTGAAGGATGTCGCCAAGCGTGTGGACGCGCACCATACGCTGATGAACTATTATTTCACCGACAAGACCACGCTCTTTGCCGCCGTCTTCGCGCGACGCGCAGGCGTGACAAGCGCCCTGCGTTTAGCGGCGTTGGACAAGTATGACGCCGAGACCAAAGGCAAGCCGACAGTAGAAGGCGCGCTGCGCGCGTTCTTGGACACCGACCTAGATCTTTACAGTCGCGGCGGCGAAGGCTGGAAGAATTACGGCGCTCTAGGCGCGCAGGCGTCGAACACCGCCGAGGGCGCGGCGCTCATGGATCAGCACTTCGATCCTGTCGTGCTGAGACTGATTGCTTTGCTGAAGAAGGCGATGCCCGATTGTGCCGAGGAAGACATCTTCTGGGGCTATCACTTCGTCACTGGCGCCTTGATGTTGACGCTCGCCAGAACCGGCCGGATCGATCGGTTGTCCGGCGGCCTTTGCAAATCGGACGACTACGAGGCCATCAAGGAGCGCATGGCGCAGTTTATGGCCGCGGGTTTTCGCGACATCTGTAAGCGGAGCAAGTCTGGCCAGTAGGCGCCACCTACTTCGTTCTCCGGCAGACGTCCGTGCCGCTACTTCTTCGCAACAGGCGCACGGTAGGGTTCATCGCCCGGCGTGATCGATTTCTTGACACTTGCGTGGACGCCTTCGGGATTGATGGGAAGGCCCGCGACTTCCATCCAGTGGCTGTGCGCAAGCTGGTGCAGCGCGAAGGCGTTTTGCATCCCGGCGTGACGGCCTTGCGCGTCGATCGTGCCGTTGACCGCGAGCTTCACCATCTTCGTCGCCATAGTGGGTTGGGCGGCGATCTTGCGCGCGAGCGCCAGCGTGGCCGTCTCCAATTCGGCGCGCGGCACGACGCGATTGACCATACCGAGCTGGCGCGCTTCCTCTGCTGAGATCGGCTCGCCGGTCAGCAGCATCTCCTTGGCCTTTCGCGCGCCCATCTCCCAGGGATGCGCGAACCATTCGACGCCGGCGATGCCAAGCGCCACCGTGACCTCCATGAATTGCGCATCGTCGCTGGCGACGATGAGATCGCACGGCCAGCAGAGCATCAACCCGCCGGAAACGCATTTGCCGTGCACGGCGGCGATGGTGATTTTCGGGATATTACGCCAGCGTTCGCTCAGGCCCGTATAAAGTTCTTCTTCGCGCGACATGCGGCCCTCGGCGCCTGCCCGGCGATGTTGGCAGCAGGTGGTGACGGGCGTGTAGCGCTCCTGGTTGTCGTGATGATTGCGCTCGCGCATGTCGTGGCCGGACGAGAAGTGCTTCCCGTTAGCCGCGAGGATGATCACACGCACGTCGTCTTCGCGCGTGGCGCGATTGAATGCGTCGTTCAACTCGTAAAGGAGCTGGGTGTCCTGCGCGTTGGCGGCGTCGGGCCGATTGAGCACGATGCGTGCGATGCCGGGCTCGGGCTTTTCATAAAGGACAGTTTCGTCGCTCATCACGGTCATCCGTACATTGTCTGATAGGCAGGGCGTACCAATAACATGTTTTCGAGCTTCGGCCCTTCGGAGCCATAGCCTTGCCAAGCTTTGTGGCCAACGAGGCGTGCGAGTTCATCGCCGTGTGGCGCGATGAGTTTGGTATCGAGATCGCTATAGTCTTCCGCAGGATTGATGTAGTTGCGGCAGAAGGCGGTAGCGATGTGCGCGCGGGCTGTCTCGCTCGTCTTCGGGTAGGTGCAATGCCAGGTGTTGCCGTGGAAGACGACCAGCGATCCGGGCTCCGCCATAACCGGCGTGACCATGGCTTCGTCCATTGGCCCGCCGATGAATTTTGGCTGTTCGAAATCAGTCGGGTGGCGGCAGAAGCGGTGGCTGCCGGGCACCATCCCGAGCGTGCCGTTCTCGACCGTGTAGTCGGTGAGAATCCAGGAGACATTACAGACGCTGCCGTAGAACGGCAGCGGCGTCGGCACGCCGACGGAGTCGCAGTGCATCGCCGTCGAGCGCGCGGGCGCTTCCTTCAGGAACGCCACCATCGAGTAGAGCAGGTATGAGTGGCCGAGCAGGTATGAACCGAAGGTGCGCACCACCGGATTCATCGCCGCTTCGATGAAAAGCGGGTCCTTAGCCAGTAAGTGGAAGAGCTGGCGGCCATAGGCCGGCCGGTTTTCGTGCTTGTTGAGATCGACGTTGCTCGTATCCTCTTTGCCCGCGAGCTCCATCACCTTGTCGAGGAGACGCGCGGCAAAATCCCTGGACGCACCATTCTTTGAGGGCGGGACGACAGTGAAGCCGAACGCCTCAAGCTCTGCGAGGTTCGTCTCCACGCCTAGCTCGCGCGCATGGCGATAGGTCTGGTCCATTCCAGCCACCGATTTCCAATTTCCGATATCCATGGCTATGTCTCCATTGATTTGGCCGCTGGCGACGTGGTCTCGTCGCGGCGAAACGTGCGTGTGAGCACGCGTGATTTGAATTTCCAGCCAGTGTCGGTCAGGACGAACGTGTCGTCATAATGCCCGACGGTGGATGGCTGTTCGAGCGGGCGCATGCCGCGCTGGTCGGGCGCGGCGGCGCTGGCATAGACGACGAGGTAGCAGGAGCCGCGCGCGTGCGTGGCGTCGAGCGCGTCCACCACATGATTGCTGGCCAGATGCTTGTTGGCGATGCCGGTATCGGCCAACGCTTTCATGGCGGCGCGGATCGCCGTCGATCCAACAAAAGCCGGCGCCTCCGGCACTTCGACAGAACCGTCCGGCGCGAACAACGACACGAAGCCCTCTACGTCGCAACGATCTGCATGCAGGCAATAGAGATTCTGCAACCGCATACATTCGTACGCGATCAGCATGCGTGTGTTCGGCGTGAGGGCGTCAGCACTCATTGTTGTGGCAACTCCGGTGGCACGCGGTCAAACCAGGGTTGCGCCTTCTCAAGCTGGCCGGCGAGGCGGAAGAGCAGCGCTTCTGCGCCCATCTTGCTCACGAATTGCACGCCGATCGGTAGGCCATCGGCCCAATAAAGCGGGACGCTCATGGCCGGCTGGCCGCCGACATTGAAGGGTTGCGTGTTGGGGATGAACGTATAGAGGCGCTCGGCATAATCGCTGAGGTCTTCAGCATTGGTATTGATGCTGCCGACGGGAACAGGCGGTTTCGCCACGGTAGGCAGCAGGAAGACGTCGTATTGTTCGAAAAAAGTGGCGAGCTTGCGCGCGAAAGCGTGCAAGTTCTGCAATGCTATCGCCATCTGCGGGCCGGTGAATTTCATGCCGTTTTCGTAGATCGACCACGTCAGCGTTTCGACTTCATCCTGGCGGATCGGCGAACCACGGCGGGCAGCTTCCCGTTCAAGCGTCGCCGCGGTGCTGCTGAGCACTAAGGTGCTGGCGTCCATCGCCATGGCCTGGAAATCGACGTCCGGCTTAGCCTCTTCAACATGGTGGCCCAAGCTTTCGCAGAGTTTCGCGGCATGCCGCGCCGCGTCCGCCGGCGCTTGCTGCGACTCGCCCCACACCAGCGTGCCCGGCGTGAAGGCGATGCGCAGCTTGCCAGGATCTTTGCCGACTTCGCTGAAGAACGGCGTCGCTGGCGGATCGAGGTAGTAGGGGTCGCCAGGTTGCGGTTTGCAGGCAATGTCGAGCAGCATAGCGCTGTCGCGCACGGAGCGCGTCAACGCGTGCTGCACCGAGAGGCCGCCCCAGCCTTCGCCGCTCGGCGCAAGCGAAACGCGCCCGCGTGAAACTTTCATGCCGAACAGACCACAGCACGAGGCCGGCGTGCGGATCGAACCGCCGCCGTCGCTGCCGTGCGCGGCTGGCACAATACCCGAAGCCACGGCGGAGGCAGCGCCACCCGATGAGCCGCCAGGCGTGCGGTCGAGATTCCACGGATTAAGCGTCTTGCCGTTGGCGACTGGCTCCGTGACCGTGGCGAGACCAAATTCGGGCGTGTTGCTCTTTGCGAACAGCACAAGGCCGGCCTTGCGATAGGCGGAGACGATGGCGCTGTCCTCCGCCGCCACGGCATCCTTGAACACGCGCGATCCCGCCCCGGTGGGTTGGCCCTTCATGTGCACGCTGATGTCTTTGATCGGATAGGGCACGCCGGCGAGCGGGCCGTCGGGTAAACCGTCCTTTATGGCCGCGCGCGCTTCGTCACTCAGATCACGATGCAACGCGTTCAGCGTTGGGTTCACCGCCGCGCTGCGCGCGAGCGCGGCGTCGAGCAGTTCGTCCGGGCTCACCTCTCGGTCGCGCACCAGCTTGGCCAAGCCAACCGCATCGTGGCGGCGATAATCCTCGAACTTCATGTCCCCTCCGGCGAAGGCGTGCTGCGTGGCAGAATTTGTCCAGGCGTAATACTCTCCTCGACGGACGCGGCGCGGCGCTGCCGCGCATCAATGCGGCGGCGAATGATGCCGTGACGGCGCGCATCGATTGGGAACAGGAAAAACATCAGCGCCCCGCCCAAGAAGAACGGCAGCGGCGCCAGGATAAACATGTACTTCAGCGCTTGCAGCGCCTGAGGCGTGTTTCCGCCGCTGGCGTCGAAGCCGAGATATTCGAGCGCCGGCAGCGTCAGGCCGATCGCCAGCGCCGGAGACATATATTGGAACAAAGCCCATATGCCGAAGAACAAGCCGCCGCGCGATTGGCCGGTCTTCAGCGTGTCATAGTCGATGATGTCTCCGACGATGCCGATCGGCATCGTCAGAAATGCTGAGCTCGTAATGCCTAGCAGGCACATGAGCGCGACGAAAAGCCAGCCCTGGCCTGGCGCAATCTGCATCGCGAGCACGCCATTGAGGCTGATGGCGATGAAAAGCGAAATCCCGGCCGCCCTGTGCTTGCCGATGTAGCGGCTTATCCAGACCCAGAACGGAACGCCCAGCATCACAAAGGTGAAAGATGCGAGCAGGACTGGGCCAATCACCTCCGGCTGCCCAAGGTAGTGTGAGACGTAGAAAACCAGCGTTGTGTTGGTAATGCTCGCGCCAAAATTGATGATGAAGAACACGATGCAGAGCAGGCGGAAGGGTTTGTTGGCGAGAAGGCTGGTCATCGCCTTCCACCACGAGACCGGCGGCTGCACCGGCGCGGGTCGCTCCGGCACAAACTTGATGGCGGCAAGCACCGTGATCGGCGTGATGATCATCATCACCGCGCCCATGATGCTCATCGTGAAGCGGTCCACGCCGTTGTGGCCGTATATCCCCGTTATGGCGGGAATGGACGCGGCGATGACGATGCCGAGCACGTTCGCAATCTCACGAACACCTGCGACCTTCGAGCGGCCGTGATAGTGCTCGACGATCTCTGCGCCCCATGCCGAGTACGCCAAGCCCATCATTGATGCGCCGAAATACATCACAGCCGTTGCAAGCAGTAGATGCAGGCCCGTCGCCCCCTCAGGGGGCATAAACACAAGCCAAGCGCCGACCATCATGATTGGGGTTGCCAGCACCATGAACGGTTTGCGCCGCCCCCACGGCGATTTCGTCAAATCTGACCAACGCCCGAGCACCGGATCGATGACGATGTCGAAGATGCGCGAAGCGAACATGAAGCCGCCGACCGCGGCGAGGCTGACGCCGAGTTCTTGTGCGTAGAATGCCGGCAGCAGCGTCGTCAGCGGCACAAACAGAAACGATGCGGGCAGCGCCGGCAGCCCGTAAATAACGATACGCCACATCGCCATGTCGGATGATTGAGCTGGTTTCGTCATCCGTGGTGAGCGTCTTCTTTATTTGTGGCGGCGTGTTCTAAGAGGTGATTGCGAAAGCGCTCGCGCAGCACCTTCTTGTCGACCTTGCCCGTGGCTGTCAGTGGCAATTCATCGACGACGACGACGTCGTCCGGCGTTTGCCAGCGCGCAAGCTTGGACGTGAGCGTCGCCATCACCGCACTGGTTTCGATGGTCGCGCCGGATGTTGTGACCAACAGCAAGGGGCGCTCCTGCCACTTCGGGTGCGCTACAGCGATCGCTGCAGCCTGTGTCACGCCTGGGCATTCCGCGGCGACGCGCTCGATGTCGGTTGAGCTGATCCATTCTCCGCCGGATTTGATCAGGTCCTTAACGCGATCGGTGATGGCGATTGCGCCATCTTTGTCGATCGTGCCGACGTCCCCAGTGGGAAACCAGCCGTCGGCGTCGAGCATGTCGCCTCCTTCGCCCTTGAAGTAGCCGGAAGCGATGCACGGGCCGCGTACCCAGATGTCGCCGCTGGCCTCGCCGTCTTGCGCGACTTCGGCGCCGCCTACATCGACGGTTTTGACCTCGACAGGAAACATGATGCGCCCGGCGCGGGTGTCGAGACGACCGCGACGCTCTTCATCGGGCAGCGCATCAATTTCGGGCGTCGTCGAGCTGAAGGAGCCGAGTGGAGACATTTCCGTCATGCCCCAGCCGGTGATTGGTTCGACGCCATATTGCTCGCGCAAGCGGCGGCTCATCGCTGGCGGCATCGCGGAACCGCCAATCAGCGCCCGCTTCAGCAGGCCGAGATCGCGGCCGGTTGCGTCAAGATTGGCGAAAACGCCGGTCCACACTGTCGGTACGCCCATCGCCAGCGTCGCGGCTTCGCCATGGATCAGGTCGACGATTGTGTCTGGTTGCGGCGCGGCGCCGGGCAGAACGAGCTTCGCTCCGGCGATCGCAGTAATGAAGGGGAGCGACCAGCCGTACGCGTGAAACATCGGAACGACCAGCAGCACGGTTTCGTGCGGCGTCAGGCCGAACGCCAAAGCGGATTGCGCAGCGAGTGCGTGCAAAACGACGGAACGGTGCGACGATAACACGCCTTTCGGCATGCCTGTCGTGCCCGAGGTGTAGCAGAGAATGGAGGCCGCGCGCTCGTCAAACTCCGGCCAGACGTAATCTTCGTCGGTCAGCAAATCCTCGTATGCGACAAGGTTGAGAGTGCAATCGCGCGGCAGCTCGTCGCGTGACCCGAGTAGAACGTAGGTTTCCACGCTGGGCATGCGCGGCGCGAGACGTGTCACCAGCGCGAGCAGGTCCGGGTCGAACATGAGCACGCGATCTTCGGCGTGCCCGACAATGTAAGCGAGCTGTTCGTCCCAAAGTCGCGGGTTGAGCGTGTGCAACACGGCACCCATTCCGGGCACGCCGTAAAACATCTCAAGGTGACGCTGCGTGTTCCAGGCCAAGCTGGCGACGCGGTCGGAGGGCCGGATGCCTAACCGTTCAAGGCCCTTGGCCAAGCGCCGCGCGCGCACTTCCACATCGCGAAAGCCGTAACGTGAAAGCGCACCGTCGGAGCCACGAGACACGATCTCTCTGCTTCCGTTGTAGCGCGCGCCATGGCGGATAATGGCAGAAATCTGCAAAGGCCGATCCTGCATCAAGCCAAGGAGCATCTCCGCCATGGACCTGCGAGCCTCTTCTGCCAGCGTCCGCCACGGGCCCTCGAGGGCCTAGCGCGCTTGCGGTTCGTCCCATGAGTCAACATACTGGTCCGGCAGTCAAGGAATTATTCTGATGGTCAAAGTGGGCTCCGGAGGCGCGACCGCGGGGGGTAGGGGGACAACAGACGCCTTCACCTCGGCGGCCGCGCAGATGGCGCCCTCCGAGGCCGCGGCGCTGGTTCGAGACCTGTTCGGCGTCGAGGGCGCAGCCGAGCCGTTGACCAGCGAACGCGACCTCAATTTCCGCGTCCGGAGCAATGGCGGCGCCCAATACGTCCTCAAGATCGCCAACGCGGCCGAGCCGGAAAGCTCAATCCTCTTTCAGAACCGAGCACTCCGGCGCTTGGAAGCCGTGGACCCTGCGCTGCCCGTGCCGCGTGTCGTCGCGACGCGGGATGGTGAGGACTGCGCGCGCGTGGATGGCTGCCTCACCCGGCTGCTCACTTGGCTCGACGGACCGCTGATGCATCAGCGGCCGCGAACGCCGGCGATGCGGCGCAGTCTGGGTCAGACGCATGCGCGCCTCCACGGCGCGCTCGCTGATATGGCAGGACCAGACGAGGCCGCGCCATTGTTGTGGGACTTGCAGCACATGCTCCAACTGGAGCCGCTCGTGCCGCACATTGCGGCTGAGCGCCGGCATTTGGTGGAAGCGGCGCTTGAGCGATTTAAGACGCGCGTCGCGCCAGCGCTTGGCGCGCTCCGCGCACAGGTGGTGCATAATGATCTCAACCCACACAACGTCATCGTCTCCGAAGCCGGAGACGCGGTAACCGGCGTGATCGACTTCGGCGACATGGTCCATGCGCCGTGCATCTGTGATGTGGCGATCGCCGCTGCCTATCATGTACGCCGCGAAGGGGACCCGTTCGTGGACATCTCTGAATATGTGAGCGCCTATAACGCCGTGTCGCCGTTGCGGGCCGATGAGCGCGACTTGCTGACCGACCTAATCGTGTCCCGGATGGCGATGTCGACCCTCATCAGCACATGGCGCGCCGCGCTTCATCCGGACAACAGCGCCTACATTCTACGCAACGTCCCGGCTGCTTGGGCGGGACTTGAAGCCATCGTGCCAAACGATCGGCGACTGGAGATCGGCTCATGACTATGGTCAACGCCTATACAGGCGACGACGACAGCGTTGACGGGCGCACGCGCGCGCTGATTGCTCGCCGCGAACGCGCGCTGGGACCGGCTTATCGGCTATTTTATCAGCGGCCGCTCGAGTTTGTTCGAGGCGAGGGCGTGTTTCTCTATGACCGTGATGGCGCCGCCTTTCTCGACGCCTACAACAATGTCGCCAGCGTCGGCCACTCCCACGCCCACGTCGTCGCCGCGATCGCGGCGCAGGCGGCCACGCTCAACACGCACACACGCTATTTGCACGAAGGCGCTGTCGCCTACGCGGAGCGCTTGCTGGAGAAACTCGGTCAGCCGATCGAGCATGTGATGTTCACATGCACCGGCAGTGAGGCCAACGATCTCGCGCTGCGCATCGCGCGCGCGCATACGGGCGGTCAGGGTGTTGTCGTCACTCAAAACGCATATCACGGCGTAACTCAGGCGGTGGCTGAACTCTCGCCTTCGCTCGGACAACACGTGGCGATCGGCAAGCATGTGCGTGTCATTGCAGCGCCAGACAGCGGCGCCAATGCCGGTGCAAAATTTGCTGAGGCGGTACGCGCCGCGTTTGCCGATCTAAACGCCGCCAACATCCAGCCAGCGGCGCTGCTCGTCGATACGATCTTTTCCAGCGATGGCGTTTTCGTCGATCCACCGGGTTTCTTAGCTAAGGCGGTTGAAGCCGCACGCGAGGCTGGCGCGCTGTTTATTGCCGATGAAGTCCAGGCTGGATTTGCCCGTTCGGGCTCTCATTTCTGGGGCTATCGCCGCCACGGCCTGGCGCCAGACCTGGTGACGATGGGCAAGCCGATGGCGAATGGGCATCCGGTGGCCGCCGTCGCCGCACGCGCCGACGTGCTCAAATCCTTTGGCGAGACGTGCCGTTACTTCAACACGTTCGGTGGCAATCCGGTGTCGTGCGCCGCTGGCATGGCTGTGCTGGATGTGATCGAGGGCGAAGGGCTTGAGGATAATGTCGTCAACACTGGCGCGAGACTTGCCGCCGCGTTGAACGATCTGCGCCAGCGTCACGATGCAATCGGCGACGTGCGCGGAACGGGATTGTTCTACGGCGTCGATATCCGTGGCGGCGGTGGAGTTGCGGCGCGCATCGTCAACGGCTTGCGTGAGCGTCGCGTGTTGATCAGCGCCACCGGCGTAAACGGCGACGTTCTGAAAATTCGACCGCCGCTCGTCTTCTCGCCCGCGCATGTGGATCAGCTCGCGACGACATTCGATGCGGTGCTTAGCGACCTCTAGTCAAAACGGAACGTCCGGAAGCCGGTGGCGTGAGGCGGGCCCGGCGCGATGTGCCATGTGGGATCGCTCGGGCGCAGCTCAAACACGTTGCACGCGAGCGTGAACCCGATGTGTTGATCTTCGCCGTTGCGGCCGCCGCCGCGTGAGACGGGGTAGTCGCGGTCGTCTCGCGAAGCGAGCACGTCCTTGAGAGATTGCACGGAGATATCTTCAGCACGCACGCCCTGCAGACGCTGATGCAAGGCGGCGAAGCGTAGATAAGAGCTGCGATAGGGCTGCGGTGGCTCGGCGCCGGAGAAGTCGCGCTGCCAGTCATCGCACTTGAGCGGATGGTTGGTGTGATAGGCGAGGCAGGCGCTCTCCCCTGGGCCGTAGTCGACAGTTTGCGCCGCGGAGCGCTCGAGCATCATGACGCCGCCGCCATCGCCGATCACCCAATTGAGTCCGACCGCGTGTGGCGTCCTCTCTATCAGCGCGCGCGCCGCTGCGCGGGATGGGCTCTCCAACAACAGGCGATAGAGCGCGTAAATGGGTACGCCGTTCGCATCCGTCCGCAACTGCGTGAGCGTGTTGTCGCAAACCGCGAGGCCGTGGCAGTTCATGCCCATGAGCGAAATCATTCCAGGCACGGAGAGCATTATGATCTCGCCATCGCTCTCATCGCAGTTCACGCGCAACAACACCTGAAATCCGTCGAGGTATTGGGCGAGGTCGAGATTTTGCGCGAGCAGCGCGGGACGATCGCCATGGGCCGGAGCAACGATTGTGCTACAGGCTCCGTCTGCTGGCGCAATCTTGGCGAAACGCGGCGCGAACTCGAACTCTTCGTTGACGTGCTGGAAAGCGAGCAGCGTGCGGAAATCGGCGCCGCTGCCTTCGGCTATGCCTTGGACTTCCTCCAGCACGCGCGGCGCCCATTCCTGTGTGGCGCGCTCGTAGCCAGTCTCGGCCAAAAACAGCTCCACATACCGCCGCCGCTGCACGCCATAGCCGCGCTCCAGTGTGTTGCCCCAGCGCTCAAGCAACTCGTGTATTCGGGGTGCGAACGTCTCGCCGTGCGCCAGTCCACGGGCGCGCGGGGAGCCGCGGAACCTAGCGACCGCAAGCTTTTCGGGGTCCACCAACTGCTCCACTGAGTCTCGTAGGTTAAAGGGCTGGCTACCAGTTTACATTGTTATACCATGAGTAGAATAATCGGGCGCCGCTAAGTCAGGCGAGTCCGGGGCGGGTTTGCCTGGCAGGAGATATGAAATGAGCCAACGTTGGGGGCAGGTGCTGCCGCCGCGAGAGGAGCAGTACGAACTCAAGCGCCGCGCCGCGCTTGAGGCGGCCGCGAATGCATTCAATGCGCGCGGCTTCTACAAAACCTCACTCGGGGATATCGCTGCGGAACTCGGCGTCACCAAGGCGGCGCTCTACTACTACTTCAGGAGCAAGGACGAGATCCTCTTCGAGTGCCACACGTTGGCGATTGAAGCGATGACCAGCCTGCCAGCCATCAGCGAAAACCTCACCGGTCTGCAGAAGGTCGAAGCCTTCGTGCGCGGCTACGTCGATATGATCGTCACAAGTTTCGGTCGTTGCCTCGTGCTGACTGGTACGCAGCCGCTCGAACCGGAGAACGCCGAGAAGTGCCGTGCCGGTCGCCGCAAGGTTCACGATCTGCTGGTCAACATGATCAGCGAAGGCGTGAAGGACGGCTCTATCCGCTCCCAGGACCCCAAGCTCACCGCAAATTTCATCTTCGGCCAATTGAATTGGGTGGCGCAGTGGCATCGCCCGGACGGCCGCGACGACATGAGTCGTCTCAGCGACGAGGCGGCCGTTTTCGTCATCAACGCAATCGCTAAGCGGTGATCTCGGCCATCTCGTTGTGAAGCCCGTGAATGCCGGGCGGCAGCGTTGACGCGTCGCCGACACGCTTCAGCTTGCCGTCGGCCAGCGCCCGCTCCGACATCTTCACATAGTCTGCCTGCGTTTCGGGCGTCAGGTGCAGGCGTGCGAAGGGCAGAATTGCCTGATAATCGGCGATGTTCTTTACGTCGACATCGTCCGCTTCGCCCATGCGAAAGTCGAGCTTGCCGTCGGCGACGCGGCAGTGCCACGCGATAACGCCGTCAGCCGCCAAGTGCTTCGGTGAATCCGTGAAAACCTCGCAGATGCCGAAGCGCCAATCCGGGTTTTCCGCCGCCATCCGGCGCAGCTTGCCTTCAATCGCAGCCATCCACTCGGGGCTAGCGAACTCGACCTTCTTCATCTCATTCTCCTCCGCTGACCTAGCCGACTTGGCGCTCACGTCCGCTCCAGTATGGCTTGCGCAACTCAGTCTTCATCACCTTGCCTGTGCCGTTGCGCGGCAACGCGCTGACGACTTCGACCTGACGCGGAATCTTGTAGCCGGCGATACGGTCACGGCAGAATTCCATAACCGTGTTGGCGTCGATCTTGGCGCCGTCTCGCGGCACGATGACGGCCAGCACTGCTTCGCCCCACTTCTGATCCGGCACACCGATCACCGCAGCCTCGGCGACTTCAGGCATGGCGTAGAGCGCGTTCTCGATCTCGGCGGGATAAACGTTGACGCCGCCTGACACGATCATGTCCTTGATGCGGTCCTTGATATAGACGTAGCCGTCTTCATCGAGGCAACCGGCGTCGCCGGTGTGAAACCAGCCCTCGGAGTCGATGCATTCGGCGGTGCGCTCAGGCAGCTTCCAATAGCCCGCCATTAGAGTGGGCGTACGAACGCAAATCTCGCCGATCTCGTTTGCTGGAAGGCGGCGGCCTTCGCTGTCGAAGATCGCCATCTCCATGCCGTAGACGGGCCGACCAGCCGAAAGCATGCGCTGATTGCCGCCAACTTCGTGATCCTTCGCCGGTAGGAATGTAACGGCGCCGGTGGTCTCGGTGAGTCCATACATCTGTACGAACTCGCACTGAAAGGTGTGGATCGCGCGCTTCAGAATTTCGAGGGGAATGGGGGAGGCGCCGTACGCGAGATATTTGAGGGACTCAAAATTGGTCGCCGCCGCCTTGGGATGATCGAGCACCATCTGAATCGCGGTCGGCACCAAGAGCAGTTTGGTGACGCCGTGTTCGTTGAAGCTGTTCAGCACGCCTTCGGGACTGAATTCCCGCATCACTATGTTTTTGGCGCCCGCATAGAGCCCCACCACGCCCCAGCCGGTTCCGCTGATGTGGAAGCAGGGCATGGTGATGAGACCGACATCTTCCGGGCCCCAAAGATTCCATTCGAACAGATCTTCGTCCGGGGAGCCTGCCAAGACTCGCTGCTTCTCGATTGCGAAAAAATTGCCGTGCGGCAGCATCACGCCCTTGGGGTGTCCGGTGGTGCCGCTCGTGTAGAGCTGTATGAAGATGTCGCTGGGCGCCACGTCGACCAGGAGGTCTTCGCTGCTTTGAGCGTCACGCCAGGTTCGAAACTCATCGCTGCCAGTCATGGCGATCTTTGGGATGTTTTGCGCCGCCGGGCTCTTGGCCAGAACTGGTGCGAACTCCACGTCGTTGAAGAGGACGCGCACGTCGCCGTCCGAAAGGATGTAGTCGATCTCCATCGCCGCGAGGCGCCATGAGATGGGCACCATCACAACGCCGGCTTTCGCAGCCCCGAACAACAGCTCGAAGTAGTCCGCGGAATTCTTGCCGATCCAGGCGATGCGATCGCCGCGTGTGACACCCATCGCCACCAGACCATTCGCGACCTGGCTGCAGCGTTTGTCGAATGTCCGATAGTCGGTGCTCTCGCCCTCGTAAACGAGCGCAGTTTTGGTCGGGCGGCGCTGGGCGTGATAGCGCGGCACCTCAGCCATGCTCGTGATCTCAGGAAAGTAGCTCATTGGGGGCTCTCGTCTTTCTTGCCGCCGCGGAATGTGGGCGGGCGCCGCTCGCTGAAGGCGCGCGCGCCTTCCTGGCCGTCCGCGGTCGCGAAAGAGGCGACCACGGTCTGACCCTCCGCGTCCAGCTGTGTGTGCAGATCAGTATGGAAGGACTGACGCAGCAAACGCTTTGCCTGCGCAAATGCGTTGGTTGGTCCGGCGGCGAGCTGCTCCGCGATCTCGGTGACGTGCGCACTGAGCTGCGCTGGTTTGCACACTTCGGTGATGAGCCCAAGCTCAAGCGCTTCTTGCGCGCTGAGCACGCGGTTGCGCAAAGTCAGGTCGAGCGCGCGATGCAGGCCCACCAGACGCGGTAGGATCCATGTCGTGCCGCCATCGGGCGTCACGCCCGCATTGGTGTAGGCCATGACGAATTTAGCATCGTCGGCGGCGACCACGATGTCAGCGGCGAGCGCGAGGCCTAACCCCGCGCCCGCCGCCGCGCCTTGCACGCCGGCGACAACGGGCACCGGGAGGTTGACCAGTTGCAGCAGCCCCGCGTGAAAGTTCTCGATGATCTTATTCACATAAGCCGGCGCGTTGACGCCCTCGGCGGCGAAACTCTTGAGATCGCCGCCAACGCAGAAAGTCTTGCCGCGTCCACTCAGCACGACCGCGCGGACGTCCGTGCGCTCAGAGAGTTCCGCGACGACGTGACGGAGCGCACGCGCAAGCTCGAGGTCTATCGCGTTGGATTGCGAGGGCCGATTGAGCGTCAGCTGGGCGATGCCGCTCTGTACTTGCAGCGTCGCCGAAGCGCGTGTTGGCAGGTCGGAAACCAGGGCTTCACTCATAGCGCGCGTCCAATGATTTCTTTCATGATTTCGTTTGCGCCGCCGTAGATCTTGGCGATGCGGCTGTCGCCCCAGAGGCGCGCAATTGGGAAATCGAGGATGTATCCGTAGCCGCCGTGGAGCTGCAGGCATTGGTCGACGATGGAGCACTGCAAGTCGGTTGCGCGGTCCTTGAGCATTGCTGCTTCGACGGCGTCGAGTTCGTTGCGCATGAAGCGCCGCACACAGCGCTCCAGAAATGTCCGCAGCACAGCCGCTTCCGTATAGGCCTCGGCCATACGGAAACGGGTGTTCTGAAAGTCCAGAATGCGTTGCCCGAAGGCTTGGCGCTCTTTGACGTATCGCAGGGTGTGTTCAAGTGCTGTCTCGATCACGGCGACGGCGCCGACCCCCGTCATGAGCCGCTCTTCGACCAGCCGATCGCTCAAGAGCTGAAAGCCAGCGCCCAGCGGTCCAAGCTGGCTCGAAGCCGGCAGACGCATGTCTTCGAAAGCAAGTTCGGCCGTGTCGGCGTCGCCCTGACCTAATTTGTCGAGTGGCGGGCCCCGCCGCAGACCATCCACGTTGCTCGCCTCGACCAGGAAGAGGCTGATGCGGTCATTGCCGTTGCCTTCGGTGATCGTCTTCGCGGCGAGCACGATGAGATCGGCAGTGCAGCCATGTGAGATGAACGTCTTGCTGCCATTCACGACCCACATGTCGCCGTCGCGCCGCGCCGTTGTGCGCATCCCACGCAAATCGCTGCCTGATTGCGGTTCAGTCATCGCCACGGCGCCGATGTACTCGCCCTTGGCCATGCGCGGCAGAATGTGGGACTTTTGCTCTCTCGTGCCGTAGCGGTTGATGTAGGGGGCGACGACATCGCTATGCAGCGAAACCATCGGCGCGGTCACGCCCGCGCGCACCTGTTCTTCCATGACGACGATCGAATGAAGAATGTCGCCGCCGCCGCCGCCGAACTCGGCAGGGGTGCTCATGCAAAGCAGGCCTAGTTCGCCGGCGCGCCGCCAAATCTCCCGCGGCACCATACCAGCGTCTTCCCAGGCTTCGCGATGGGGCGCGCATTCTTGGGTAAAGAAGCGCGCCGCCGTGCGGCGAAGCAGATCATGCTCCTCACTGAAGGGGAGGCTCGAGCGCTCGGCCCAGTTGGCGGCGTTACTCGTCATAGCGACCGTCCGATGAGATCCTTCATGATCTCGGTCGTGCCCCCGGCGATGCGGCCCAGACGCATATCGGCGTAAAGCCGCGTGATGAGGCTCTCGCGCATGTAGCCGTAGCCGCCGTGCAGCTGGAGGCACTCATCGATGACTTCGAAGCTCCGCTCTGTCGCCCACCATTTCACCATGGCGCCATCGATGGCGTCGAATTGGTTCTCGATGAACAGATCGATGCAGCGATCGAGGAAAGTGCGCCCCATGACGGCAGTCGTCTTGGCCTCGGCGAGCTTGAATCGCGTGTTCTGAAACTCGATGAGACGCTGGCCGAATACGATGCGGTCGCGCACATAGGCAATCGTATGGTCAACCGCCAGCTCCATGCTGGCGATGCTGGAAATCGCCATGATGAGCCTTTCTTCCGGCAGCCGCTGCATCAGCTGATAGAAGCCGCGTCCTTCGGCGCCACCGAGCAAATTGCTGGCGGGCACCATGACGTTGTCGAAGAAGAGCTCCGAGCTGTCCTGTGCTTTGCAGCCGATCTTGTTGAGATTGCGCCCGAGTTTGAAGCCGTCGGTCGCGGTTTCGACGAGAAAGAGGCTGATTCCCTTGGCCCCTTGGGCTGCATCGGTCTTTGCTGCGACGATGATCAGCTCGGCGTTCTGGGCGTTGCTGATGAACGTCTTTTGACCGCTTATTCGATAA
Organism: uncultured Terricaulis sp.; assembly: GCA_964446305.1. Lineage (GTDB taxonomy): Bacteria > Pseudomonadota > Alphaproteobacteria > Caulobacterales > Aquidulcibacteraceae > Vitreimonas. The sequence goes on from CAYUOC010000002.1 coordinate 23,562, forward strand.
TGGTCGCCGTCCCGAATGGCGCGTGTTGTTATGCCTTGAAGATCGCTTCCCGCGCCGGGCTCGGTCATGGCGATCGCGGTGACGATCTCGCCGGTGCACATCCCCGGTAGATAGCGCTGCTTTTGATCTTCCGTGCCGTAGAGCTCGATGTAGGGCGCGATGATGTCGCTATGCAGGTAGAAGGTCAGCTCGGGAAAGCCGAGTTTGATTTGTTCCTCCAGAATAATGGCGCAGTGGAGGAAGTCGCCGCCCCCACCGCCATACTCAGGGGAGACCTTCGAACACAGGAATCCTTCGCGCCCCGCCTTACGCCACACATCGCGCGCCATCTTGCCATTTGCCTGCCAAGCCTCGCGATGCGGCAGGCATTCGGTTTTGAGGAATTTTCGGGCCGCAGCCCGAAAAATCTCATGCTCAGGCGTATAGTGGACGCTTTCTGACAATCGACGGAGCTCCGATTAGCGCTGCGGGCGCGTGGACGCCCAGCAGCGCTAACACGCGGTCAGTACTCGTACCGCAATTCAATGCCGTAGGTGGCGGGTGCATTGATCCATCGTGTTGTAACCGAGAAGACCTGAACGCCGCCGCTGATAATGTCCTCGTCGGTCAGGTTCCGGCCCCACAGGTAGACACCGTAGTGATCACCCCGGAGGCCGAGGCGCGCGTTGACGAGGTCATACGCGTTCTGACGGAGCGCTGCGCTGTTCGATGTGGTTGTTTCCAATTCATCGGAGTGCACGAGTTCCACGCGTCCAAACAAATCTAGGTTGGAGAAGCCCGAGGGACCGTCGTACTGCAGCGCCGCCACGCCAGAGAATTCTGGCGCACTGACGAGTCGGTTGCCGCTGAAATCCACGCCCAAGCCGCCGGCATTGGGGAAGGAGGAGTAGGTGGCGTCGAGCGTCGCAAAGCTCGTCTCGAAGCGCAGGTGGTCTGTGATGCGCCAGTACAGCTCGGCTTCGAAGCCTTGGCTCGTCGCCTCGGCGGCGTTTGAAATGATGTAGGAGATGCCGGTATTGACCTTCTCCTGCTTGTCCGTGAAGTCGAGGTAGAACGCCGTCAGCGCGAGGCCGAGACGATCATCGAACAACGACGTCCGAAAGCCGACTTCATAATTGTCGACGAATTCCGGCGCGAAATCTATGCTTGTCGGCGGCGTGAACGGGGGCGGCGACAGAACCTCTGCCAAGAAGCCGCCAGCCTTGAAGCCGCGCGCGTAACGCACATAGCCCGTTGTATCTTCGCCGAAGCTGTAACTTAAGCTCAGATCGCCGGTGTATTCGGTATCATGCCGCTGATCGTTGATCGTCGGAACTGTAATGGCGAAGAGCTGGACTAGGTTGAACGGCGTAACCAGCACCGGCGTTTGCGTGTAATCGACCGTGCGCTCTTCATCCGTGTAGCGCAGACCCGCCGACAGAGTGAGCCGATCAGTGAGATCGTAGTTGAACGCGCCGAACACCGCCCAAGCGTCGTCGGTCAGATAAGCGTCAGTGCGTGCTGTTTCTTCGAAGGTGGGCGGCAGCGCCGGCGCCATTGGGTTCAGAAGTTGGATCGGGAAGTCAGGGCCGATGCGGATCCGCCGCAGGCTTTCGATGTCTTCCTGATAATAGTAGAAGCCGAGCACCCAATCGAGCGGTCCACCGGCGTCGTAGTTGAAACGGAATTCCTGGCTGAAGTTTTGGACGTTTTCCGTGCGTCCAACGTTGAACTGGTCCAGCGGCAAGCCATCAGAATCATCTTCGCCGTCGGAAGTGTATTCTCGATACGCGCTGATTGAGGTGAAGCTTAGGTTCGGATTGACGTCATATTCGATGCGTCCCGAAACACCCCACATTTCTCGTTGGTAAAGGGTGTCGAGGTTGTGGTTGATGATGCGGTCGTCGCGTACCTGCGCTGGCACACTGGCGTACGATGGCAACGGCAGTGCGACATAAGAATACGTCTCCATCGCCGGGCTGTCTTCCTGGCGATAGGTGTCCGCGCTGAGCACGAGAGTGAAGTCGCTGCTCGGCGTGAACACTGCGCTGAAGCGTCCGCCTTCAGCGTCGAGATTGTTGGCGTCGTTTCCGGTCGTGGCGTTCTCAATATATCCCTCGCGTTCGCGAGAAATGTAGGAAAGACCCGCCGCAAGCTGACCTTCCACGATCGGTCCGCTGATCGATCCGCGGAATTGGCGATAGTCGAGATTGCCGAGTGTCACGTCTGCGTTGAGGTGGAAGTCGTCATTGGGGCGGCGCGTAATGACGTTGATGGTGCCGGCGATCGTGTTCTTGCCGTAGAGCGTCCCCTGCGGGCCACGGAGCACTTCAACGCGTGCGATGTCGTTCATAACCGTGTTGAAGGCGCGGTCGCGGCCCAGGAAAATATCGTCAATGTAAACGCCGACTGCCGGCGGGAAGCCGGCATCTTCACCGCTCTGACTGGAGATTCCGCGGATGGTGAAGTTCGGCGCGAGAGAGCCGTCCGATGCACGGACGTTCGGAATGACTTGTGAGATGTCGGACAGGCTCGACATCGTGCTGTTCTGGACGTCAGAAGACGAAACCACCGAGATTGCGGCGGGCACGTCGATCAGGCGCTCCTCAAAGCGACGCGCCGTCACGATGATCTCATTGTCTTCCTGCGCGCTTTCCTGCGCCTGTGCGACGCCGCTTGCGGCGACCAGACTCGCGAACGCGTAAGCGAGTGGCGCGACGCGCATCTTCTGCGGCTGGCTCTTCTTCGACATGACGTCCTCCCCGTCTCGTGCTCCCCGTCCAAACACCGCGTATTGAGCCCGAATGCGATGGCGCCGGGCCGCGTTTTTATCGGCGTTCGACTTTCAAGACTTCCAACTAACCACGGGTTTAACAATTCGACAAGTGGGTTGACCCCTGAACTGACGGGTCATATCGTTCATTCGTCGCAATGTCCGCGAGTGCGTGCACTCGGAGCCATAAGTCATGGAAATTCAGGATTTTAGGGCCGCACCGGAGCTCTCTCAGACCTTCCGAAAGGCGCGTGAGTTGGGCTTGGAGTCCAACCTCGCAGAGCTTGAAGCGTTCGGCTTCACGATCGTGCCGCCGGAGAAGGCAGCGCCGAAGGCCTTCTTCGACCGGATGCTCAACGCCGTCCTCGAGATCGGCGCCATTGAAGACGAGGGCAAGGTCTCGATGGCCAACCGCCCGCAGTCGGAGCGACCAGTCTATGGTCGAGCGCTTTTCCACCTGTTGCACAAGCACCCAGTGTTCGCGGAGGCGGCGCTCAACCCCGTCGGCCTCACGCTCGCGAAGTACATGATGGGCGCGAGCTGCCAGCTCTGGAACACAAGTTCCCTGGTCAAGCAGGGCCAAGTCGGCATTACCCGCATGCACTGCGACTCGATGGGCGTACCCACGCCGCTGCCGCAGAACGGCGTGGTCTGCAATGTGAGCTGGATTCTGACGGACTACACCAAAGAGAAGGGCACCTTCTTCATGGTGCCCAGCAGCCATCGTTGGTGCCGGCATCCAACCGATATGGATCAGCCCAAGTTCATGGGTGGCCCGAACGATGACGAACTTGGCGTGCCCGTCGAAGCGGCGCCGGGCTCACTCATCGTCTTTCACGGCAACACCTGGCACGGCACATATCCCAAGACCGACGAGGCTCTGCGAAGCCACTTTGTTTATATGTATTGCCGCAATTACGTGAAGCCGGCCGAGCGCAACGACGATATCCCGGTCGAGCTGATCGAAAAGTACGGACCCGAGTTCGCGCGTCTCGTCGGTCACTCGCAATGGCAAGGGTACGGCGATGAAGGTCCGAGTCTTGATGGCTTGAAGGCCGCGCGCCTGATCCAAAACGGCCCGTTTTCCTGATGCAGCGCGCTGCGCGGCCACGATGACGGGACCGCTCGAAGGCCTTCGAATTATCGAGTTCGCGGGATTGGGCCCGGCGCCTTTCTGCGCGATGATGCTGGCTGATCATGGCGCCGATGTAGTGCGTATCGACCGTTTGGGCGCCGCGATCGGCGCCGACGTAGGCGAGGGCGATCCAACGCAAGCGCTGTGGAATCGCTCTCGGCGTGGGATCGCGGTGAACCTCAAGGACAAGCGCGGTGTCGATCTCGTGCGCAAACTCTGCGCATCGGCGGACGCGCTTATCGAAGGCTATCGCCCGGGCGTGATGGAGCGCTTGGGCTTGGGCCCGAATGTCTTGATCGGCGACAATCGCAAGCTCGTTTATGCGCGCATGACGGGGTGGGGTCAGGATGGGCCGTACGCCCAGATGGCGGGTCACGACATCAACTACATTGCCGTGTCGGGCGCGCTCCACGGCATTGGGCACAAAGACGGAAAGCCAGTGCCGCCGCTGAATCTCGTCGGGGATTTTGGTGGCGGCGGCATGATGCTCGCGTTTGGGATTCTGGCGGCGATTCTCAACGCGCGCCGAACCGGTGAGGGTCAGGTTGTAGACTGCGCGATGACCGAAGGCAGCGCCATGCTGATGGCGATGATTTATGGCATCCATGCGCAGGGCCGTTGGGATGACAGGCGCGGCGTAAATTTTATCGATAGCGGCGCGCATTTCTACGACACATACGAAACCGCGGATGGAAAATTCATGGCGGTCGGCGCGATCGAGGCGCCGTTCTACCGCACGTTTCTGGAATTATTGGGCTTGAACGATGTGCTTGAAGCCAAGTCGCAGCACAACGTAGCCGCGTGGGATCGGCAGCGCGAACGAATAGCCGCGCGCTTCAAAGAACGAACGCGTGCTGAGTGGTGTGCAGTTTTCGAAGGTCAAGATGCATGTGTCGCGCCGGTGTTGTCGTTGACCGAGGCGCCGCAGCACCCGCACAACGTGTCGCGAGAGGCGTTCGTGGAAATTGCCGGGGCGCTTCAACCCGCGCCAGCGCCACGTTTTTCGCGCAGCAAATCCGAGCGTCCGCACGCCTTTGAGTCCGGCAGCGGAGTGACAACTGCATTGTTGGAAGGCGCATCCATCGCGCCTGATGAGATCGAGCGTCTGCGCCGCGAAGGCGTCGTGGCTTAGACCAAGGGAGAGAGCTCATGAGCAGCTTTGAACGGGACGTCTTTGTGGCCGGCGTCGGCATGATCCCTTTCACCAAAGCAGGTCAGAGTAAGCCGTATGACGACATGGCGAAGGAAGCGATTGAACTTGCATTGGCCGATGCGGGCGTTGCGTACGGCGCGGTGGAGCAGGCGTTTGCGGGTTACGTCTACGCGGCAAGCTGTGCCGGCCAGCGCGCTATCTACAAAGCGGGGATGAGCGGCATCCCGATCGTCAACGTCAACAATAATTGTTCCAGCGGGTCGTCAGCCCTCTACCTTGCGCGCCAGGCCGTCGAGCATGGCATAGCCGAGTGCGCGCTCGCTGTTGGCTTCGAAGAAATGAGCCCCGGTCCTCTGCCGCACGTGTTTGCGGACCGAGTTAGTCCGTTCGAGGCGTTTGATAACGTGTGCGACGATCTAGTGCATGTCGAATTGCCGCTGGCCCTGCGGTACTTCGGTGGCGCTGGCCTCGAGCACATGAGCAAGTATGGAACGACGCTCGCTGACTTTGCAAAGGTGCGCGCCAAGGCTAGCCGGCACGCTTCGAACAATCCGCTGTCCGTTTTCAAGAACGTGATGAGCGAAGAGGATGTGCTGAATGCGCAAGTGATGTGGCCTGGGGTGATGACGCGCCCGATGGCATGTCCGCCGACCTGCGGCGCGGCGGCCGCCATCATCGTATCGGCTGATTTCGCCGCCAAGCACGGCCTCAGCAAGCGAGTGCGGATCGCAGCGCAAGCGATGACGACGGACAGGCCGGTTGCCGTCGAGTCCCGCAACATGATCGAACTCGTTGGACGCGACATGGCTGTGCGCGCCGCGCAAGCTGTTTACGAGAAGGCGGGTGTAGGACCGGAAGACATCCGGGTTGTCGAGTTACACGATTGTTTCGCGCACAATGAGGTTATCACCTACGAAAGCCTTGGTCTTTGCCCCGAAGGGGGCGCGCAGAAATTCATCGCCGATGGCGACAACACATATGGTGGGCGGGTGGTGACCAATCCCTCGGGCGGGCTGTTGTCTAAGGGCCATCCGCTCGGCGCCACGGGGCTGGCGCAATGCTATGAGCTCACGCACCAATTGCGAGGCACGGCGGGCGCGCGGCAAGTGGAGGGCGTACGCCATGCCCTCCAGCATAATCTCGGCCTCGGCGGCGCGTGTGTCGTGACGCTCTACGAGAAGACTGCCTAAAGGGAGCTGGAACGTGAGCGAACCTGCGCCTGAAAATCCAAGAGGCCTTTTCGATCGCAGCACAAAAGGGCTGACGGTCGGGCCTGTCAGCGTGAACGTGGAACGTGGGCGTATCCGTTTCTTCTCCGAAGTGCTCGGCAACTCCGATCCGATTCATTTCGACGTCGAAGCCGCGCGGGAAGCCGGCCATCCGGATATCGTTGCGCCGCCTTCGTTCTTCATGGTCATTGAAGCGCTGGCCAGCGATGAAATTAGGCGGCGCAAGCTCGTCAGCGCCGTCGCGGGCGTGGGCGCGGACTTCCGCTATCTGCTGCACGGCGACGAACGTTATGAATATGTCTCGCCGATCTACGCCGGCGAGGATGTACAGTTCACCACGCGCGTCGTCGATTTCTACGACAAGAAGGGCGGCGCCATGGAGTTTGTGACGCTGCAGGCGGAAATCGCGCATGAGACGCGCGGCGTGCTCGTCCGCTGCAATCGCACGCTTCTTCATCGCCTGCCGGAGGTTTGAGATGAGCGATACGGATCTCACTGCCGTGGCCGTTGGCGACGAATTGCCGAGTATCGAATTCGGCCCAATCTCGCGCTGGAACTTGGCGCTTTATGCGGGCGCATCCGGTGATCACAATCCCGTCCACATCGATATCGACTTCGCCAAGAGCGCAGGGATGCCCGATGTGTTCGCGCACGGCATGCTTTCGTTCGGCGTGCTTTCACGCGTCGTCACCGAATGGGCTGGCATCTCACGATTGCGCGAGTTTGGGGCTCGTTTCGTTTCGATTACGCAGGTGCATGATCTGATCACCTTCAAAGCCCGCGTGACAGAGCGGTTTGAAATTGATGGAGAGCCGCGCGCGCGGGTAGCGCTCGTGGCAGTGACGCAGGACGGACGCGAGACGCTCAAAGGCGATGCCGTCGTCGCGCTGGTTTGAACCTCGGGTGGAGTTGTAGGGATGTCGCTTCGTTTCGATGATCGCGTTGTGATCGTGACGGGTGCGGGCAATGGCCTGGGCCGAAGTCACGCTCTTGAGTTTGCGCGCCGCGGCGCGAAGGTTGTCGTCAACGATCTAGGGGGCACTATAGGTGGCGATGGATCAAACGCGTCAGTGGCGCAGGCCGTTGTCAACGAAATCAAAGCCACCGGCGGTGATGCTGTCGCAAATACGGACAGCGTGGAATTAGGCGACAAGATCGTTCAAGCCGCGCTCGATACATACGGTCGCGTCGATGTGGTCGTGAACAATGCAGGCGTTTTGCGCGACTCGTCGTTCGCCAAGATGACGGAAGCCGACTGGGATACGATTTATCGCGTTCATCTTTATGGCAGCTACAAAGTCACCCATGCAGCTTGGCCGCACATGCGCGCGGCGAACTACGGCCGCGTGGTGATGACGACGTCGATTGCGGGAATCTACGGCAACTTTGGTCAGGCAAACTATTCCGCGGCCAAACTTGCGCTATTCGGGCTGGCGCAGACGCTCGCGATCGAAGGCGCGTCCAAGAACATTCTCTGCAACACGATTGCGCCCACAGCCGGCTCACGGCTTACCGCGACAGTCTTGCCGAAGGAAGCGGTGGACGCGTTGAAGCCAGCGTACGTCACCCCGGCCGTTATCTTGCTCGCCCACGAAAACTGTCCCGCCACCGGCAAGCTCTACGAAGTCGGCGGCGGCTGGGTGTCGCAGACGCGTTGGGAGCAGACGGAAGGGGTCTTCTTCCAGGACGAATACAGCGCCGAGGACTTAAAGGCGTGTTGGAGCGAGGCCACAAGCTTCGAGCGCTCGCGCCACGGCGCGACGATCGCTGAATCAAAAAGCGGCATCGAAGAGCGCATGGGGCAGAAGCTCATCCTCGCGCCGCAATAG
>CAYUOC010000002.1:31759-58977 GCA_964446305.1 uncultured Terricaulis sp.
GAGCGGATTGATGTTGTTCGACTTGATCTATTCCTGATCGTCGGCGCGATTACATAGGCCCCTTCTAACTTAGAGAGGGGCGATGACTTCAATCAAATCACGCATTTCAATTCACGCAATCACGACCGTAGCAGTGCTTGGCGCGGGTGCATGGGGCACCGCGCTGGCCCTAGCGCTGCAGCGCTCCGGCGCGACTGTTCGACTTTGGACCTGGCGCTCCGATCACGCCGATGCGATGCGCGCGCAACGACAGAACGCCGACCATCTCCCGGGGCATCGCTTCCCCATCGGAATCACACCGACGTCATCAATGGAGGAGGCGCTGAACGGCGCTGACATCGTGCTGCTCGCGGCGCCGAGCGATGCGACAATTTCTGTTGCCGAGGCCGCCGCTCGGAGCACGCGTGCGGGAACGCCAGTTGTTATTTGCGCGAAGGGGTTAGGCGATCGCGGCGCTCTCTTGTCGGAGTGTGTGCAACTCATTTGGCAGGGTCCGGTCCTGGTGCTGTCGGGGCCGAGTTTTGCCGATGAAGTCGCGCAAAGTTTGCCGACGATAGTTTCGCTCGCTGGCCCAATGCCGCTCGTTGCGAAATTGGCCGAGAGATTTTCTGACGGCAGTTTCGTCCTCTGCCCCACAGAGGATGTCATCGGCGTTCAAATTGCCGCTGTGTTCAAGAACGTAGCGGCGACGCTGTGCGGCGTTTGCGATGGCGTGGGTTTCGGCGCTAACGCGCGCGCCGCTCTGATGAGCGAAGCGATGCGTGAGGCTGCGGACGTGATCCGCAAGCTTGGTGGTGAGGTGGAGACTTTGTTGGGACCCTCTGGGCTTGGCGATTTTGCACTTACCTGCACTGACCCCAAGTCGCGCAACTATAGTTTCGGCCGCCGGCTTGGCCAGGGCGCGATGGCAGGTGCAGTCCAAGAAACGCGTGAAGGGGCGGCGAACGTCGCGAGTCTGGTGCGCCTCGCCCGCAGGCTTGGTGTTGAGGCGCCACTGGCGGCGGCAGTCAGTGATTTGCTCGTCGGGCGCCGTACGCCCCGCGAAGCCGTTGAGATGGCCTTTGCTTGGCGGCGCGACCGCGCCAGCGAGGCGGCGCGCGCGGCATGAATCAACCTGAAGCGAAACCTCTGCGCGAGCGCGCATTGCTGTTGGCTGTTGACCTAGACGGCACTTTTCTTGGTGGCTCGGTCGATGACAGGCGCGCACTGTACGATCTGATCGAACGCAATCGCGATGATATCGCGCTCGTTTATGTCACCGGCCGCGACATTGCCTTTGCAAGTGGTGTCGCCCGTCATGGCGAAGCGCCGGCTCCCGATATCATTATCGGCGATGTCGGCACGAGCGTGGTCGTCGGACCGGACTGGATCCCGCACGCAGAGATCGAGCGTTGGATTGACGAACGCTGGCCGGGCCCAAACGCTGCCGCGCGTATGTTAAACGGACGTCCAAGTCTTTCGCCTCAGCGCGTGATCGGTGGACGTAGACTATCTTACTTTTACGCCAATCACGCTGACGCAACAAAGGCGGCCGCTGAGATCGAAGCAGCCGGGTACGCGGCATTGCTCTCTGCCAACGTATTTTTCGACGTTCTTCCGATTGGTGTGAACAAGGGGCAGACTCTCCTGCGCCTCATCGCGCACGAAAATCTGTCTCCTGAGCGCGTACTTTGCGCGGGCGACACGATGAACGATCTGTCGCTCTTCGAGACTGGCTTGCGCGGCGTCGCCGTCGGCAACGCCGAGCCGCCGCTGCGAGAAGCGGTTGCTGAGCTAGGCAATGTTTATTGTGCGCGTCGGCACGGCGCGGGCGGAATCGTTGAGGCGATCGAATATTTCGAGCTTCTGCCCGCTGCTACGATGGAGCTTCACCAATGACGAAACCCAATAAATCCTCGTTCGTGATCGTCTATCACCGTCAACCTTATGAAGAGGTCGTCGAGAACGGCAAAACCATCTTTCAAGAGAACAAGAGCCCGAACGGGATCGTGCCCGCTCTGAAAGGCTTCTTCAGCACAGCTAAAGACGCCGTGTGGGTGGCTTGGAAGCAGGCCCCTGCGAGTGGGAAGCCGAACTTCGAGCGCACCGTGCACATCAAGGACTCGTACGGCGAATATGATGTCGTGCGGCTGCCGCTGACGCCGGAGCAGGTGAAGGCGTTCTATCACGTCACCTCAAAAGAGGCGTTGTGGCCCATCCTCCACTCGTTCCCCGGCATGTTCAATTACGGTCCTGCCGACTGGGAAAATTTTCGCGAAGTGAACAGGCTGTTTGCCGAGGCCGCTTGCGAACAGGCGGCCGAAGATGCGCTGATCTGGGTGCACGATTATAATCTTTGGTTGGTTCCGCACTATGTGCGTCAGATCAAGCCAAATGCACGCATCGCATTCTTCCATCACACGCCTTTCCCCGCGCCAGATGTGTTCAACGTGTTGCCGTGGCGCGAAGAGATTATGAAGAGTCTGCTGAGCTGCAATATCGTCGGGTTTCACATCCCGCGCTATTCGGAGAACTTCGCAGCGGTTGCATGCTCGTTGATGGGTGCTACTCGGGCGGAAGCGCGCCCCGCTGAGTTGCCGTTTCATCCGACCGGCGTGGCGCTAGCGGAGCCTATTGTCACCACCGCCCTCGAATATGAGGGGCGCCGTGTGGGCATCGACGCTTGGCCGATTGGCACCAACCCGCGCCTGATCGACGCGCACCTGGAGACGGACAGGGCGCGCGAACGTGTAGCGCAGATCAGGGCCGAGGTAGGCGATCGTCGCTTGCTCATGTCGGTGGGGCGCGTCGACTATGTGAAGGGGACAAAGGAAATGCTCGAGGCATTCGGGCGCTTGCTTGCGCGCCGTCCCGAGCTGCGTGAGAAGGTCAAGCTTTTCTGTGTCTGCGTAGCGCCCGCGGAAGGCATGAGCGCCTATCGCGCCGCGCAACGCGAAGTGGAGCGCCTCGTAGGCTCGATCAACGGCAAATATGGCAACCTCAGCTGGACGCCGGTAATGTTGTCTACGCGCGGTGTGCCGTTCGACGAACTGGTCTGTTATTACCGGGCGGCGGACGTGTGCCTGGTGACGCCACTGCGCGACGGTCTCAATCTCGTAGCGAAGGAATTCATCGGCGCGCAGGATGATGATCCAGGCGTGCTTGTGCTTTCCGAGTTTGCCGGCGCGGCGGTAGAGTTGCCGGAAGCGGTGCTCGTCAATCCGTATTCCCATCGCAACATGGACGCCAACATAGACCGGGCGCTCGATATGGATCGAAGCGAACGAGTTCAACGTATTGCTACGATGGGCGATCGCGTCCGCCGGTGGGACGTCGATCACTGGGCCGCGCATGTCCGCGAACGATTCGACGGCGTGTCGTCAGTGAATGGCGACGTCAGCAAAGACGCGGCGTAAGGTCGGCGCGGTGCTGAATCCAATCGATCTGGGCGTAATCGGCGCATATCTCGTGCTGGTCCTGCTGATCGGTGCGGCCGTATCGCGCAGGGCGGCGGCGTCCGGCGAGGAGCTATTCCTCGCAGGTCGAAGCTTGGGCTTCGCAGCGATTGGTCTTTCACTTTTTGCTTCAAACATTTCCTCGACCACGCTGATTGGCGTGGCCGGCGCGGCGTATCAGAGCGGCATCAGTGTCGCGCACTACGAACTGATGGCTGCGCTGATCCTGATCTTCATGGCGGTGTTCACGATTCCCGTGTTCCTGCGCACGCGGATCACCACGATTCCGGAGTACCTGGAGAAGCGCTTCGGCCCAGTCGCTTGCAAGTACGTCTCGGCGCTGACCATTTTTCTTTCGATATTCGTCGATACCGCCGGCAGCATCTATGCGGGCGTGCTGGTGTTGCAGGTTCTCGTACCGGGGACGCCATTCTTGCCGGCGTGTATCGCGCTCGCCGCGTTTGCAGGCTTCTACACGGCCGTGGGCGGGTTGCGCGCCGTCGTGTACACGGACGTTTTGCAGGCGGTCGTGCTGCTTGTCGGCGCCGGCGTCATCACATATGAGATCTTCGCGCAGTTTGATTTCTCGTGGGCTGTGGCGGCCGCATCGATTCCGGCGGAAAACCTCTCGCTAATCCGTCCGCTCGATGATCCGGCTTTGCCTTGGCTGGGCGTGATCGTCGGCCTTCCGGTTTTGGGTTTCTATTACTGGGGAACCAACCAATACATCATGCAGCGCGTCTTAGGGGCGCGCTCACTCGATCACGCGCGCTGGGGTGCAATGCTGGCGGCGGCGCTTAAGCTGTTGCCGCTCTTTTTGATGGCGATTCCTGGCGCGCTTGCGCTGGCTTTGCTGCCGAACCTTGAGAATGGCGACCAAGTGTTTCCCGCCATGATCGTCAACTTTCTGCCGATAGGGCTGACCGGGCTTGTGGTCGCCGGTCTCATTGCGGCGATCATGTCGACGATCGATTCAACCCTTAACGCCGCTTCGGCATTGGTGATGTATGACTTCATCAAAGCCGATGAGCGCGGCTGGTCGCCACGCCGGATCGTATTTGTCGGCCGCCTGACGACAGTGTTGTTCATGATCGTCGCGGCGTTGTGGCCGCTGGTGATCCGCGATTTCCCGGGTCTCTTTAACTACATCCAGCAAGTGTTCTCCTACGCCGTTCCGCCGATTGCGGCGGTGTTCCTGTTGGGCATGTTCTGGAAGCGGATGACTGGCGCCGCAGCGCTGACAACGTTGGTCCTAGGGCATGCGGCGGGCGCCGGCGTGCTGGGCTGGAAGATCTGGACACAAAGCCAAGGCGTTGCGGACGGCCTGCCGCATTTCACAATTGTGGCCGGGATCACGACGGCGTTCTGTTTTGTTGTTGGGGTCGCAGCCGCTTTGATAACAACGCCACCGGCACCAGCGCAGACTGACGGTGTTCTCTTCGATGGCGCCGGCGCCGCAAGAAAAGGCTTGCTCGACTATCGGTTACACGCCGCCACGCTTGTGCTTCTGGTCGCGGTGATCGTCTGGTGGTTCCGCTGATGACCTAGGATCAACCGCCAGCGACGGATGCAGATCCGGAGGTCAGCGTCGTCGGACGACTTGGAGGCGGCGCGTTTCCACGATAGCCATATGGGGTATTGCTCCGCGAAAGCACCATCAGATCTAGGGATGAGCACCATGAGGCGTGTTGCGATCGTTGAACCTATCCGCACGCCGATTGGGAAGTTTGGCGGGGCGTTGTCGTCGATACCTGCGGGCGAATTGGGCGCGGTGGTGCTTCGCGCATTGGTAGAGCGCTCAAAGATTGATCCTGGCCGCGTCGATGACGTCGTGTTTGCGCAAGGATACGCCAATGGCGAGGCGCCCTGCGTTGGCCGCTGGGCGCTCTTGGCCGCGGATTTTCCGGTTCACGTCCCTGGTGTTCAGCTTGACCGGCGTTGCGGCAGCGGCCTGCAAGCGGTGATCGATGCGGCGATGATGGTGCAGACTGGCGCCGCGGATGTCGTCGTCGCCGGTGGGGTCGAGAGCATGAGCAATGTCGAGCATTACTCTACCGAGTTGCGAAAGGGCGCGCGCATGGGCGAGGCGGTCATGTACGATCGCTTGTCGCGTGGCCGTGTGATGTCGCAGCCGATTGCGCGCTTCGGCGTTATCACTGGCATGATCGAAACGGCGGAGAATTTGGCGAAAGACTACAACATCTCGCGGGAGCAGGCGGATGAGTACGCCGTGATGAGTCACAAGCGCGCGACGGCGGCATGGGCGGAGAACCGCTTCGCCGATGAAATCGTGCCAGTGCCGGTACCGCAAAAGCGTGGTGAGCCGGAGCTCTTCATCAAGGATGAAGGCTTCCGCCCGGATGCATCGATGGAAACACTGGGCGCGCTGCGGCCGATCGAGAAGGGCGGCATCGTGACCGCCGGCAACGCCAGCCAACAGAACGATGCCGGCGCCGCATGCCTTGTCGTGGCCGAGGACAAGCTCAAAGAACTGAATCTCGAACCGATGGCGTGGTTTCACAGTTGGGCGGCGGCGGGGTGTGAACCGTCGCGCATGGGTATCGGCCCCGTGCCTGCAGTCGAGCGATTGTTCAAACGCACGGGCCTTGGTTGGAAGGACATTGATCTCGTTGAGCTGAACGAAGCCTTCGCGCCGCAAGTTCTTGCGGTTCTGAAGGGATGGAACTGGGACGATCGCGACAAGCTGAATGTCAACGGCTCAGGTATCTCGCTTGGGCACCCCATCGGCGCGACCGGCGGGCGCATTCTGGCGAACTTGCTGCGCGAGTTGCGCCGCCGCGAGGGGCGCTACGGTCTTGAGACGATGTGCATTGGTGGCGGTCAGGGGATCGCCGCTGTATTCGAGCGCGCGTGACCGCAGACGAAATCATCGCTGCGCTTCCCGCTGATGCACGCGTGTTGGTGCAAGGCAGCGCCGGTGAGAGCCGCGCATTGGCGCAGGCGGTCAGCCGCTCGCCGCGGACCGATCTCAGCTTCGCCGGTGTTTGGCTTCCTGGGATCAACGGCGAGACGTACGGCGCTGAACGCGGCCGGCGTGTGACAACGTTCTTCCTGACGCCGCAACTGAAGGCGGCGGGACCGTCGGTTGAATTCTTGCCGCTCGGCTACAATGACATCCGCGCGTATCTGCAGGCGCAGACTTTCGATGCCTTCATTGCAATGCTCGCGCCGGCCGACGAGGCGGGCGTTTGCAGCTTCGGGGCGGCGGTCGACTTCATTCCGGAGCTTTGGCCGCGCGTGCCAATGCGCATCGGTCACCTAAATCCTCTCGCACCGCGCACGCACGGCCACGAAGGCGTTCCGCGCAACGCACTTACGCATGTGTTGGAGCATGCCGAGCCGCTGACCAATGCACCGCCGGATCGTGAGGATGACGTTTCTCGGGCGATTGCAAACCATTTTGCGAAGCTCGTGCCGGAGGCGGCAACGCTGCAAGCGGGGATCGGCAAATTGCCCGGCGCCTGCCTGCGTGCGCTGAAGCAAAGGCGAGGCCTGCGGATCTATTCGGGCCTCATTGGCGATTGGGCGCTGGATTTACTGGAGGCCGGTGCGCTGGCCGATGCGCCAGTCGTCACCGGCTTGGCACTTGGTTCGGAACGCCTCTACGCAGCGCTTGGGTCGCCGCGATTTGAGTTTCGGCCGGTCTTGCGCACGCATTCGCCCGCCGAGCTGAGCAAGCTGCAAAACTTCATGACGTTGAACGGCGCGCTCGAAGTGGACCTGTTGGGTCAAGTCTATTCCGAATCTGGCTCTGATGGTTTGACGTCGGGACCTGGTGGTTCGCTCGACTTTGCGCGCGGTGCAAAGCTCGCGAATGGCCTGCGCGTTATCGTTCTGCCGGCGACTGCCGGAGAGGGCGTGAGCCGCGTCGTGGCGCCAAGCCGCGCAAAGGGGCCCGTGACGCTCTCTCGCTTTGATGTGGATGTCGTGATCACCGAGCACGGTGCGGCCGACCTGCGTGGCTGCGAGCATAGTGAGCGCGCGCGGCGTCTCATTGCAATCGCCGCGCCAGCCCATCGCGATGCGTTGGCGGCGGCGTGGAAGAGTTTTGGACTGGGATGATGCGCTCGCTGCTTTTTGTTCCGGCGAACGATGCGAAACGCATCGCCCGAGTTCACGAGCGCGGCGCGGACGCGATTGTTCTCGATTTAGAAGACGGTGTGTCGCTGGAGGCCAAGGTGGAGGCGCGCGCCGGTGTTGCAGCGGCGGCCACACGGATAACGGCGCATGGCGCCACAGTCTTTGTGCGGGTGAATGCAGATTGGCGCGACGATCTCGCATCGGTGCTGATACCGGAAGTTAGTGGCATCGTCGCGCCCAAGATAGCTGATGCGGCTAGCGCTGAAGCGGTTGCTGCCGCCATCAAGGACAAAGCGGAAGGCCGGAGCGTTGCGCTCATTGCGTTGATCGAGTCGGCGGCAGGATTGTTTAATGCGCCCGCCATCGCAGCAGTTGAGGGTGTTTCCGCGCTGGCCTTGGGCGGCGAGGATTTGTGCGCCGAGTTGGGCGTGCCGCCAAGCCAAGAGGCGCTCGATCTTCCGTGCAAACTCATTGCGCTGGCCGCCGCCTCGCGCGGCTTGGCCGCGCTAGGTGCGCCGGCTTCGATTGGTGACTTCAGAGAACTCGACGGGTACCGAGAGGCTGTCGGCCGGGCGCGCGCCATCGGCATGTCGGGCACGCTCTGCATTCATCCGGCGCAGGTCGCGATCGCGAACGCGGGATTTGCGCCGAGCGCCGCCGAGATCGCGCAGGCGCGAGACATTGTCGAAGCTTGGGAGAAGCGCGGCGCGCGCGGTGTTATTGCCGTGAACGGTCAGATGATTGATGCGCCGGTCGTCGCGCGTGCGCGCCGCGTCCTGGCGAGCACCGGAAGCTAGCGCCTAAGGTGAGCCAGGTCCGCCGCCGACATAACCGAGGGCCGCTGCGCGAAAGATAGCCTGCGAGCGGGCGGACCGGAGGGGATGCTCCGGTGGGGGGCGTGGACCGGCAAGCTGTTGGAACTGATAGGCGGAGGTTGGCGGCCGAGGTCGCCGGGCAAGCGAGCTTCGTTTGCCTTATTCCACAGCGGGGTGTGCGGCGCTGGGGAAGCGAATTGCCCCGGCTATCGGGGGCGTGCTCTATCCCGTCAAGGGGCGGAGAACTGGGCGTGAGCGAGAAGAGGAGCGCGGAGCCGGCCGAACTGCTGCCGCTGGCCGTCGATCTCGACGGAACGCTCATCCGCAGCGACCTTTTCATCGAGGGCATCGTCCGCCTGACGTTCGCGAAGCCCTGGCTGCTGCCGTCGCTTGTGTTCTGGCTCACGCGCGGGCGGGCTTACGCCAAGAAGCGCATCTTCGAAGTGCTCGATCTTGATCCGTCGACGTTGCCTTACGATCAGCGCGTCGTGGCGTGGCTCGCCGGCGAACGCCGCAAGGGAAGAACGGTCGTGCTGGCGTCGGCCTGCGATCGCGTTGCGGTGGAAAAGGTCGCCGCGCATGTGGGCTTGTTCGATGCGGTCTATGCGTCGGATGGCCAGACCAATCTGAAATCGGCCAACAAGGCGCGAAGACTTGCCGAGGCATTCCCTGGCGGCTTCGTCTACGCTGGCAACGAGACCGCTGACTTGGAGGTCTGGCGCGCCGCCCGCCGCGCGGTCGTCGTCAACGCCTCTGCTGATTTGGGCGCGCGCGCGGAGCAAGACTTCGACATCGAACAGCGGTTCGAACGCCAAGGCAGTGTGCTCAACGCGCTCATTGAAGCCGCGCGTCCTCAGCAATGGAGCAAGAACCTCCTTGTTTTCCTGCCTATGCTCGTGGGGCAGGGTTGGATGCTGCCGGGCGCGTGGTTGTCGGCTGCCGTGACTTTCTGGGCGCTCTGTTTCACCGCGTCTGCGATCTATCTCATCAACGACGCCTCGGATATCGAGGCCGACCGCAATCATCCTCGCAAGCATGCGCGGCCTTTCGCTTCGGGCACGTTGCCCCTGCATATTGGCCTGGGCAGCTCGGCGGCATTGCTGGCGCTTGGTTTGAGCCTTGCCGTCGCCGCGGACGTGCTCATTCTGATGTTGATCTATGTGGCGCTGACGTCGCTCTATTCATTCTGGGTGAAGCGTCTAGTGTTGCTGGACGTCTTCTTGCTCGCCAGCCTGTACACGATTCGCATCGTCCTCGGCGGCGCCGCTACAGGGTTCATTGCCAGCGGCTGGCTGCTCGCGTTTTCCTGCTTCTTCTTCTTCAGCCTAGCACTAGTGAAGCGGGTGGCCGAAACGCGTGATCTCACAAAGCGCGGCGGCGGCGAGGTCGGTGGCCGCGGATACAAGAGTAGCGATACCGACATCCTCACGACGATGGGCGTCAGCGCCGGCTTTATCGCCAGTTTGGTGCTGGCGCTTTATCTGCAGGACGACAGCAACGCCTCGCACTATCGGGAACCCTTCCTGTTATGGGGGCTTCCGGCGATTGCGATTATCTGGATATGCCGTATCTGGCTGATGGTCGCGCGGGACGAGATGCACGACGATCCGATCGTTTTTGCCGCACGGGATACCTATTCCTGGATGCTTGCGGCGAGCGCGATGCTCTGCTTCGTCGCGGCGGCCACGTTGGATATCGATTTCGAGGGTGTGTTTTAGCGCGATGACCGAGTCCGGCCCGTCACTGACCTGGTTCGACGCACTCGCGCGTGGCGCAGCGCACTGGGCGGTGCTCACGCGCTTCCTCCTGATTGGCGGCTTTGCCTCTCTTGTCATGTTGCTTCTGGCTTTTGTGTTTGTGGCAGGGCTTCACCTGCCGCCGCCGCTCGCCCAGGGCTTGGCGCATGCGCTCTGCATCGTGCCGACCTATCTCTGCCAGCGGACGCTGACATTTCGATCTGACGTGAGCCACGCGCGCGGGCTCGCCGGATATGTGCTCCTGCAGGCGCCGCTCCTGGCATTGGGGGCGGGGCTCGCTTGGCTGCTGATCTCCTATCTGCACTGGCCACGGCTCGAGGCCCTGATCTTGATCGCCGGAACGGTGGCGCTGGCCAGTTTCATTGCGCAGCGCTCGCTTGTTTTCGGCCGCGCGCGTTAACCGGCGCCGCTTGCGGCGGGGGCCATTATATCATGGTATAGTCGCCACCTAAGCGTGGACCGGATTTAGTGAGAGCATGTCGGCGGTCGTCCACATCATCGATGACGATGCGTCTTTGCGTGAGGCGCTGGACAGCCTGTTTCGTTCAACCGGGCTTAGCACGCGTCTGCATGAGTCCAGCGCCGCCTTCATGGACGCGGATGTCGTCGATGCGCCCTCTTGCATCGTGCTGGATGTTCGCCTGCCGGGGATGAGCGGTCTCGACTTTCAGCAACGGCTTTCGGAGCTCGGCATCCTGACGCCTGTGATTCTCATGACCGGCCATGGCGATATTCCGATGTCGGTGCGGGCAATGAAGGCCGGTGCGGTGGACTTTCTTCCAAAGCCGTTTCGCGACCAGGAAATGCTCGATGCTGTCACCGCTGCGCTGGAGAGAGACCGCGCCCGGCGAGCGGAGGGCGGCAAAGCTGAAGCGCTGAGGGCGGCGTACGGTTCGCTCAGCCCGCGCGAGCGGCAGGTCATGGCGCTTGTTACGGCTGGCAAGATGAACAAGCAGGTCGCAGGCGATCTCAATCTGAGTGAGATCACCGTGAAAATTCACCGTGGTTCGGCGATGCGAAAGATGGGCGCGAAGACCCTGGCGGACTTGGTGCGCATGGCCGAGGCGCTTCGCCTCCATGCGGGCGCCGATTAGGGTGCTGCTGCATTTTCATACAAGCGTATGATTTCGGTCGGGCATGGCTAGGCCGACATTGTGGACTGTGGCTGACACTCTGATCTCCATCATCGATGACGATGACTCCTTGCGCGCTGCGCTCGTGGGACTCGTCCGTTCCTTGGGCTACGCCGCGAGCGGATTCGTGAGCGCCGAGGAGTTCTTGGCGGCGGGGCAGGCTAGCCTCAGTGCAGCCATCGTTACCGACATTCAGATGCCGGGACTCTCTGGTATCGAACTGAAGGAAAAGCTTGCGGCACAGGGGTGCGCTGCGCCGGTGATCATGATCACGGGGCGCGCAGAACCGGGGCTGAAAGAGCGCGCCATGGCGAGTGGCGCGTTGTGCGTCTTGAAGAAGCCGTTCGCCGCTGAAGCGCTCATCGATTGCTTGGAGCGTGCGCTGGCGCGGTAGAGGCAGGTGCGTTAGGGGAGCGCATGGGCGGCGAACAT
The DNA here is from genome assembly GCA_964446305.1 of uncultured Terricaulis sp. Lineage (GTDB taxonomy): Bacteria > Pseudomonadota > Alphaproteobacteria > Caulobacterales > Aquidulcibacteraceae > Vitreimonas. The sequence goes on from CAYUOC010000002.1 coordinate 43,432, forward strand.
CCAGGACAAAGCGCCGAGGAAGCGCTCCGCGAAAGCGAGTATCGCTATCGGAACCTTTTTCAGGCGATGGCTGCCTCATTCTGGGAGCTCGATTTCACGCCGGTCGGTGACATGCTGCGTCAACTGCGCGGCGAGGGCGTGAAGGATTACGCCGCTTATTTTGCTGAGCATCCCGACTTCGTGCGCGCCATGATGCGCGCAACGCGCGTGATCGATGTCAATGATCAAACCGTGGCGCTGTTTGGCCGTGGTGATAAAGCAGAATTGCTGCGGCCCCTCGACGATTACTGGCCCGACGAAAGCAATCATGTCTATGCGGCGAGCGTCCTTTCGGCGGTTACGGGAAAAGTCAGTTACGCTGCCGAGTGCAAGTTAAGGAAGCTCAACGGCGAGACATTCGATGCGCTCTTCACGGCTTGCTTCGCTCCGGAATCGGTCGCTGTCGGCAAGCTCCTCATCGGCGTGATCGACATTTCCGAGCGCGTAAGGGCGCAGGCGATGTTGGCGCAAGTGCAAGCGGAATTCGCGCACGCGGCGCGTGTCTCGATGCTCGGCGAATTGACCGCCTCGATTGCCCATGAGATCAATCAGCCTTTGGCGGCGATAGCGACCAACGCAGCCGCGGGGCTGCGATGGCTGGATCGTCCGGAGCCCGACATCGCGGAAGTGCGCGCGCTGACGCAGCGTATCATCGCGGATGCCCAGCGCGCTGCGGACATCATCACGCGCGTACGCGCCATGGCGGGTCACCGGACGCCAGATCCCGCGCCACTGGCCATCAATGGCGTTGTCGAAGAGGCGATGCAGTTTCTCGCCCACGAGCTACAGGCGCAGGATGTGACCCTGACGTTGGCGTTAGCGCGAGGTCTGCCGCTGGTTTTGGCCGACCGCACGCAACTTCAGCAAGTTGTCGTGAATTTGGCAGTCAACGCGATCCAAGCCATGGCGAAAACGCCGCCCGCGCAACGGCGTCTCACACTGCGCACTGAATTGAGGGACAATTCCGTCTCTGTCTCCATTGAGGACAAGGGTCCTGGCATCGACGCTGCAAACACACAGCGGATCTTCGAAAGCTTCTACACCACGAAAGCAAGCGGGATGGGCATGGGTCTGCCGATCTGCCGATCCATTCTCGAAAGCTATGGCGGCGCCATTAGCGTGCGCAATCTTGAGAGCGGCGGCGCCGCTTTTTTGTTCACGCTGCCGACCGTACACTGAGCGCGATCATACCAGTGTATTAGAACCTTAGCCGTATGTAGAATGGAGAACGCCGACGATCCGGCGCACTGTCTCGTCATCGAATGACGGAGGCTCAGATGACCAAGACAATCATGCTTGTTCACGGCGCTTGGCTGAATAGCCGCGCTTGGGAAAACTGGAAGACGCGTTTTGAAGCCAAAGGCTACACGGTGGTGGCGCCGGATTGGCCGGGCGACGAAGGCGATCCCGTCGATCTCAAAGCCAATCCGCGCAAAGAGCTGACCAAGTACGGCCCGAAGGAAATCGTTGCCAACTATGAGCGGCTGGTCCGTGCGCTGCCGGAATCGCCGATCATCATCGGCCACTCTGCCGGCGGCGTCTGGACGCAGCACCTGCTCGACCGTGGCTTGGGTGTTGCGGGTGTCTCCATCGATCCGGCGCCGACGCCGGGCGTTGGACTGGCGCTCGACGCAGCGATCTCGGCTTTGCCGGTTCTCGGTGATCCCTTCAGCGGTGGCAAGGTCGTCTCCATGACGAAGAAGTTCTTCGCGGAACGCTTCGCCAACGGTTTGCCGCGCGATCAGGTGGAGGCGCACTTTGTGCGCTACATCGTTCCCACGGCGGGCAAGGTGTATTGGGATGGCGTGCTTTCCGGCGGCGCCGGCGCAATCACTTGGAACAGCAAGACGCGCGCACCACTTCTTCTCATCGGCGGCGGCATCGATCTGATCGCGCCGGCCAGCATGACGCGCGCCATCTTCAACAAACAGAAGCGCGCCAAGTCACTCACCGATCTCAAGGTCTACGAGGATCGCTCGCACTACCTTTGCGCCGAGCCTGGTTGGGAGGAGGTGGCCGACTTCGCGTTGGCCTGGGCTGAGCGCAATCAGCGCGCGCCGAACGTTACGCCGCTTGGCGCACGCGCAGCCTAGTCAACTCTCATTCAACGAAGGAGGCAGATCATGCCTTATGTGACCGCAAACGATGGCGCCCAGATTTTCTACAAGGATTGGGGGCCAAAAACCGCGCAGCCCATTCTCTTCTCCCACGGCTGGCCGCTGTCCAGCGATGACTGGGACAAGCAAATGGTGTTTTTCGGCGAGAGAGGCTATCGCGTCGTCGCCCATGATCGCCGCAGCCATGGCCGTTCGACACAAACGTGGGATGGCAACAACATGGACCAATACGCCGACGATCTCGCGGCGGTTGTGGGTGCTCTGGGCCTGAACAATACGGTCTTCATCGGTCACTCAACCGGCGGCGGAGAGGTGGCGCATTACTTGGGCCGACACGGCACGAAGCGCGCAAGCAAGGCCGTGTTGCTCGGTGCTGTGCCACCATTGATGCTCAAGACTGCGGACAATCCGGAAGGCACGCCGATCGAAGCGTTTGACGGGATCCGCACCGGAACGCGCGCTGACCGCTCGCAATTCTATTACGATCTGACCATGCCGTTCTACGGCTACAATCGACCGGGCGCGAAGATCAGCGAAGGCCAACGCGAGAGCTTCCGCTTGCAGGGCCTGCTCGGCGGCATCAAGGGCCAGCTCGATTGCATCCATGAGTTCTCGGAAGTGGATTACACCGACGACCTCAAGAAGATCGACATTCCGGTGCTCGTCGCTCACGGCGATGACGATCAGATCGTGCCGATCAAGGCGGCGGCGCTAAAGAGCGTGAAGCTGTTGAAGCAGGGGGTCCTCAAGGTCTATCCGGGTGGCGGCCATGGCTTCGCCGCGACCAACACGGATGAGTTCAACGCCGATGTGTTGAATTTTATCGAAGGCCGGAAGGTCGACGGCGCTGACTGAACGCACAGAGGGCGGGCGCGAAAGCGCTCGCCCTCAGGCGTCGCCCCGAACGCGCGCGCGTAATCGCGATAGCTCCCAGAGATCGTTGCGCGTGAAGCCGAGCTGCGCGGCGATTGCGGCAAGCGTTGTGCGGCCAAGCGTGAGCTCGAGCATCTCCAGTTTGGCAAACTTGCTTCGGTCCTCTTGTGTCAGCGCTGCGGCTTGGCCCGATTGGACGGCGTGAATGAGCTCTTCCGCGCGCAAGATCAGCTCCGTTTTCAGCTCAACATAAGCGCGGGCGTCGTCCGCCTTTTCACCCAACCTGGCCGCGATGGTGTTAATCGCTTGGCCGCGTTCGGTCTCGGCGAAATGCCCCGCGCGAATTTCTCCCAACAGCTTTTCGTGCGCCGCCCGGTCGTCCGCCAGCCATTGCTGCGTCGCGCGATCACTGCGGATGAGCGCGAGAAAGATCGTAGCCGGCGCCAACAAGAGCGTGAGCGCCATGATGACAAGCGGCTGATGTGGGAAGTGGTTGAACACCGAGTGGATCACGATCGCCGCAATCAGACCTGGCATGAACAGCAGCGGATTGAACTTGTAGTGCGCCGCGCTGCTCTCCGCTTGGCGTTCGGTCATCTCATGCGAGATGATGGAGAAGATGGCGGTTGCGCCGCCGTGCATGATTGCGGTGCCGAACCCGCGCACCAGCCAGGCGCTGACATTCGCATCGGTGATCGTGACAAGATACCAGATGTTTTCGTTCACCGAGAACCCGGCGCCGACGGCAAATCCGGCGATCGCGGCGTCAACTTTGAAGCCGATACGGTTCTGCGCGAAGAGAAAGATGAGTGGCGCCGCTTTCAAGCTCTCCTCGATCACCGGTGAGACGTAACGGCTGAAAGCGCTGAACCCGATCGGAAAGCCATCCATAACGCGCCAGTTGGCAAAGAAGCTCAACGCCGCAAGTGCGCCGCCCGTCAGGAGCATAAACGCGATCTCGCGTGCGCTGATCAGATTGAAGGTGTCGAGGCGATCGAAGACGACGAGAAGCAGCACGACGGGCGCAAGGGCGATAAACGCCTTAACGAGCAGGTCCGCATCCATCACATGATCTTTAGCGAGAGCAGCACTTCGTCGCTCAACGTTTCGCCGTCTTCGAAGCCTCTGGCGTAGCCGAGAGAGAGCGTCATCGGCAAGCGGTGCGCGACGGTAAAATTCCAATCCGTCTGCACGCCGACCGTTTGCAGCGAACGCCGTGCGCCGGACCGATCCTCGGTCTCGAGCGTGCCGGCAAAGAAGGCGGGCCGCACGGAGCTCAAGAAAAGGCTGGCGACGCCAATGTCTTCGAAGCGCGCGGGCGGCAAATTGATCTCGCCGACAGCGCGGGCGAACGTTTGAGCTTCGATCTCATTGATCTCAAAGCCTGGGAAGCTGCTGAACTCGCGGTAGCGCTTGATTTCGCGGTCATCGACGTAGTTGTTGCCGAATGCGCCCATGTACCAGGCGCTGAGCGGGCTGGCTTCATCGCCACCGACTGTCCCGGCGGCTGTGTAGAGCCAGATCGACGAGTTGTTCAGCGGCAGCGGCGTGCCGACATCGATGCCGCCACGAACGCTTGGGAATGTCTCGCCATTCGCATGATCGGCGCCGAGCGCGAGGTTCCAGCGCCAACCGCGCTCATGGTCGACCGCGCCGAGAGAGCGCGTCGTGTTGGTGTAGGTCCACTCGGCGTTGAACGTGGCGAGTTCGTTGAAACTGGTGGAGACCTCTTGCGCAGCAGGCAGCGTGTCGAGGCCGGTGTAGTAGGCCGCTTCGACGCTGAAATCGAGTTGGCGCGGCGGGTCGTAGATGAATGAGTTGTGATATCCGACGATAAACGCATCGCCCGCGCGGGCGCGCTCGGTGGGGCCGAAGAGATCGTAGAAGTCGGCATCGTTGTGCCAGTAGCGGAACCGCCAGCGCAGCGTTTTGTATTCGATGTCGAAGTGCCAGTCTTGATCGTCGAATGGCGAGTTCGGTAGATAGGAAAAGCTTACGTGCAACTGGTTGAACTGCAGTGGATCTTCGAACACCGCGTAGTACCCAACCGCGACGCGGCCCCGGTAGCCTTCGACGATGGGATATGCGGCGCCCAATCGCATCTCATCGCGTGGCGTATAGTGCCCACGTTCGGTGATTAAGCTGTCGAGATCGACATTGGCGGGTGAGCCGGTGGTCCATGTGGTGACGATCGGATGACGCTGCGCAATTTCTGCTCCGAGGAAGCGGACTGTACCTAAGTCGTCCAGCGGCCTCGGCTCAATCACACCGGGGCGGAAACCTTCGCCGGTGTACTCATAGACGATCAATGAGCCGTCGGCGCGCGGGATCGGGCGGAAGAAGCCTGTCTCGGCATTGGAGACAGCCTCCAGTTCTTGCGTCGCCAGTTCGTAGCGGAAGATGTTGGAGACGCCGGTATAGTAGGCGCTGCCGAACAAGTAGCGGCCATCCGGTGAGAACACGAAACCTTCGGGCGTCGCCGTGCCCAAGCTGAATGTAGTGATCGGCGTGGGCGTCAGGCCGGGCGCGAGATCGACTATGTTGAAGACCTGCACCGATTGGTCGCCGTTGATCTCACCGACTGACATCGAGAGCATTGAGCCATCGGCGGAGATGTCGAGATCGAACGGCACGCGGCCGAACGGGAAGGTGTAGATCTGATTCCAGCTCGCATAGGGCTCTGGGATGCGGACCAGCGTGACGTAGCCGTTGAGGTGCCGGAGGCCCCAGAGCGAGCGGTCGGCGGGATTGAAGACAATGTCGCCGATGCGAGCGTCGCGCAGCACCATGCGCTCTTCGCCGGTCGTAACATCGATCTGCATGATGTCGCGATAGGCGTAATTGTCGGTGGTGTACCACGCCGTGTTTGTAAGCGGGTCGTAGGCCAGCGACGTGACGCGATAGAGCATCGCGCCCTTGATGTCGGTGAGCCGCCGGATATCGCCACTTTCCGGCTCCAGGACGCCGACATGTCCGATGACACCCGGATAGCGGAAGGCGCCAATAAGATCGCCGCTGTTTGGATCAACGAAGGTGCGTGAGACAGAGCCCAGCGAGCGTGGCGATAGCGCGGTAAGGTGGGTCAGCGGATGCGCGCGCAGCGCCTCAAGGTTGGTTCGTTGGAACTGGCGTTCCCACGCGATCCAATCGCGCCAGGCTTGGTTGAGCGGCAGATTGAATACCTGCCGGAACTGCGACTGGTAGTACGCCTCGCTGCCTTCGTCGCGGCGCAGCCATTGCACGACCTGCTCCGGCGAGTAGTGGTTTGCGAGGTACGAGAAGAAGCGCGTCCCGTAGAGATAGTCGTTCACGCCGACCTGGAAGTCGACGAAGATACCTTCCGACTCCAGCCCCACCGGCGAATAGAAATGCGCGTCATCGCGCACCATCGAGCGGAACACCATCTCGTCGTAGGCGCCTTGCGCGCGGCCGAAGCCGCCGGCCATCCATGTCTCCATGAACACGGCGCTGCCTTCGAGAAACCAGCGCGGCACGTTCACGCGTGGCGTCGCGAGATAATTGTAGAGGATCGATTCCGGGTGCTCCTGCACCGGCATCGGCTTGCCGAAAAACACGCGCCGCCAGAAGGCGTCGCGCTCGTTCCACACGTCCATCAGGGCGACGTGCGTCACCTCGTGGTTGGTCAGCGTGTAGAAGCGCTCGCCGGGGCTGAAGGTTTCGTACGCGAGGCTAAGAGGTGCGATGTCGATGAGAAGCGCGTTGTTGGGTGAGGAGCGCGCGGCGGCGTTGCCGTAGTCGCCAAAGTCCTTCAGCAACAGCGTCACCTGATCCCACGGCTCCCAGCCGAAAATGCGCTCCTGGAAACTGAGCGCGTTCTCGAAGCTCCGGGCGACGTACGGGGTGAGATAGGTCCCTGTCGGATCGAAGTAGAGCAGGCGGAGATTTTCCGTCTCTAGCCGCGAGAGGTCGATCAAGGGGATGTCGTCAGGATCGCGGCTGACAGGCGCAGGCTCTGGCGGCGGCGCTTCCTCAGTGACTGGCGGGGCAGCGACATCCTCGGGTGATTGGGGCGAGATGTCCGTCTGCGCGTGCGCCGATACAATCGAGGCAAACGTCAGTGCTATTGCGTACAAGAGCGTGCGGATCCCCACATCCCCACCTAACACGCTTTGAGAGCGGCCACGCCGCGCCTTCTCTTGGCGCGGCGTGTCGCTTTGCGTTAGTTCGCCCGAACCGCGGCGGCGAAGTTGGCGTCACGCGCCATTGCCGCGAAGGCTGGTTCTCGTGCAAGCGCCGCGAACGCTGGCTGCCGCGCCAGAGCCGTGAAGGCTTCGGCGTTGCGGGCGAGCGCCTGCAGCGCTTGCGCATTGCGCGCCAGAGCTTCGAACGCCTGCGGGTTCTGCGCCATGGCGGCGAAGGCCTGCGGATTGCGCGCCATCGCTTGGAACGCCTGAGCGCTGATGCCCTGTGCGTTGCGTGCGATCGCGGCCTGCGCCTGGAACGCTTGCGCGTCGCGGGCGAGAGCAGCGAGGCCTTGCGCGTCGCGTGAGAGCGCTTGGAAGGCTTCCGCATTGCGCGCCATCGCCTGGAACGCACGGGCGTTACGGGCGAAGGTTTCGAACGCTTGTGCGTCGCGGGCGAGGGCCTGGAAGGCCTGCGCGTCGCGCGCCATGGCTTCGAACGCCTGCGCATCGCGGGCAAGTGCGCTCATGGCTTGGGCGTCGCGCGCCAGCGCTTGGAAGGCTTGCGCATCCCGCGCCATGAACACGCGGCCTTGCGCATCGCGCGCCGCGGCTTGGAAGGCCTGAGCGTCGCGGGCGAATTGCTGGAAGGCTTGCGGGTTGCGGGCCATCGCGGCAAACGCCTGCGGGTGGCGGGCGAGTGCTTCGAACGCTTGCGGGTGGCGCGCCATGGCCGCGAAGGCCTGCGGCTCACGCGCCATCGCCGAGAACGCTTGCGCGTTGGTGGCGAAGGCGGCGGTCGCTTGCGCATCGAACGCACGCGCGCTGAGCGCCTGCGCCTGGAACGCTTGCGCGTTGCGCGCCATCGCAGCGAGGCCTTGAGCATCGCGGGCCAGCGCGTTGAAGGCTTCGGCGTTGCGGGCCATCGCTTGGAACGCCGCGGCTTGACGCGCCATGGCGTCGAACGCTTGCGCATCGCGCGCCAAGGCTCGGAAAGCCTGCGCGTCACGCGCCAGCGCCTCGAAGGCTTGAGCGTCGCGCGCTAGAGCTTCCATCGCCTGCGAATCGCGGGCGAGTGCTTCAAACGCAGCGGCGTCGCGCGCCATTGCCTCACGCCCTTGCGGTGCACGCGCTGCGGCTTGGAAGGCCTGCGCGTCGCGCGCGAATTGTTGGAAGGCCTGCGGATTGCGCGCCATCGCAGCAAACGCTTGCGGGTGGCGGGCCAACGCTTCGAAAGCGGCTGGATGGCGCGCCATTGCGGCGAACGCTTGCGGTTCGCGCGCCATGGCCTGGAACGCTTGCGCGTTTTGCGCCATCGCCGTGAACGCTTCCGCGTTGCGTGCTTGCGCTTCTTGCCCTTGTGCGTCGCCGGCCTGAGCCGCGCGCGCCAAAGCCGCGAACGCCTGCGGATCGCGTGCGAGTGCGGCGAACGCCTGCGGGTCACGCGCCATAGCGGCGAGCGCTTGCGGATTCTGTGCGAGCGCCGCGAAACCCGGATCTCGTGCGAGCGCACGGAACGAGGGATCGTTGACCATCAGATGGAAGGCGTCCGTCTGCATCAATTGCGGCACGGAATCGTCGCCAAGCGTGACGTCGCCTTCTGTCACCTGCGTCGAGCGATAGCGCTCCACGGGCGCGATCGTGCCGGAAAGTTCGCCGCCAGACGGCGGAAGAACTGCACCAATTGTAACTGCGCCCACCGCCAAGAGAGCGACCATACTCGTGGCCGCGATTCCCAATTTGGCGTTGTTCGACAAGGCGATAGCCATGTCGCTCCTCCAGCTCTTAAATTTAACCGCGCAACTGGGAGTAGCGGACAATATTGCGGCCCCGTCAATGGAAAGTTCTACGCGGGTGTAATGTGGCGAAGCGCGATGGTGCAGCGCACACGCCGCCGCCGCGCGCTGATTTTCCTTGATTTTGCTGGCTTTCGACGCGCCAATGGCGGGCGCGTGTCCGACGTGACCGCAGACACTTGACCATCCGGCCGGGGAGGATGGGTCGCCTATGGGACTATGGCTGCACCGTTTTGCGGTTGCGTTTGTGCTCGCGTTCGAGGCGCTGGCGTGCCTGGCCAGCGTCATCCTTCTCATGCTGCTTTCGGCTGCGCCGCTCTATCGCGATGTGTTGCCTTTTTGGCCGGCCCCTTGGGTCTGGGCGGCGATGTTCATTGGCGCCTGCGCGCTCGCCGTCGCCGCATCGTGGGTGAAGGGCATCTTCGACAAGCGCTTGCCGGCGCGCATCGGCGGCGAGCCGCGCCACGCGCACATCAGCGGTTGGACGTTCGTTTGGATCGTCCTCGTCATGTCGATCATCGTCGCGCTGGCGACGTGGGCTTCCGAGAGCGACAACAATCGGGCCGTCATCGATACCGACTGGGGCATCGCCATCATGATCGGCCTCGCTGTCGCGTTCGTCGCGGCGGCGCTGGTGCCGACGGTTTCGATCGCAGACTACGCCTCGGGCGCGATCTCGTTCCTGGGCGGATTCGTGCGTCCTTTTGGACGGGTGCTCAGTGTCATCGATAGTATTCTGGTTTTTGCGGTCGCCGGCGGCGCGGGCGCCACCCAGACATCGATCTTCGTCCGCTATGTGATGTTGCTCGGCACGTTGGGTTCGTGCGCGGCGATGGGTTACTGGCTTGAGCCGCCGTGGGGCTTGGCGCCGTTGGCGTGGGGCTTTCTGGTCGCGATCGCAATTTCGCGGCGCTGGGCCTGGATCGAAACCGATCGCGAATTGGCGATGCTCAATCGGCGCTTCGTTGGTCCGCATCTCCGCATCGGCTTTGGCCAGGATATTCGCGACGAGGCGCTGCTCAGCTTCGCGTCACTGCTCATTCTTGTGCCGCTTGCACTGCGTCAGGCGCAAATCACGGCGCTGGGCGCTGATTTCGAGCTGTTCAACACCGATCTTGCCGGCGCTGAAAACCTGCGGACATGGTTTGGCTTCTTCGGCGCGGAGCTGGCTAAGGCCGTGCCGTTCGTCGATTGGGCGGAAGTCTATGACGTCGGCGGGGCTGACGAGGGGCTCGTGCAAAGCCCGATTGCGCATCACTTCGTGTTTGCGACGCGTATCCTGGTTGATCTCGTTTTCCTGGCTGCGTTGTTGCAGGCGCTTTCGATTTCCGCCCGCAACGCCACGCAGCGCGGCCTCTTCTATGAGGGCCAGCTCGACCGCCTCGATCCGTTCCTCGAGCCGCGCGAGTTTCGGAAACTGATGCGCCGCAATGAGAAGGGGCGGCTTGAACCCGATCCAGCGCGGGTGGCGGCCTTTCCGCCATACGATCCGATCCGCCTCAGTGAGTTGGCAGGGGATGATGATCGCGGGCGCATCTTCCGCGCCGCTGTAAACGCGGTGCGCGTGCAGCAAGGCGGGTCAAACGTCGCCGAGTTTCACACCGAGCTCGCGCGCCGCATTCATATGCCCGAGCGCGACAAGATTGCGATCCTCGAGGTCGTTAACGCCATTCGCGCGGCGGGACCGGAACGTGATATCGTTTTGCTTGATCAGTTACGGCGCGAGCTCAATCATGTGCCGAAGCTGATCGAGGTGCGTACGGAGATTGTACGCCTGATTGCCGAAGCGCCCGACTCCGCGGAGAAGACAGCGGCGCTGACGGGAGCGATCGAACACGATCGCGATAGCCTCGGGCCCGTGCGTTTGACGGCGCTCACCGGTTTGGCCGAAGCCGCGCAGCGTGGTGATAGAGACGCCGCCGTAACCTTGCAGCGCGCGATTTCGTCACTGAGCCTCACCAAGGCCGAGCAACGCAGTGCGCGCGATCTCCTCGCGCAGATCGATCGGGGCGTGCCGCTGGCGGCGCCCGCGCCGCCGCGTCGCCAAGAGCCGCCGGCGCCAGAGCCAGAACCGCCGGAGACGACGGACGATAAGCCGGAAACCGAACCGGTCGCGCCAGCGATGGTCGCGGAGCCCGAGCAGAGGCAAGACACCGCGCCGGCAGAAGAAGCAGAGTTCGAGCCAGAGGCTGCGCCTTCGCCACCTGTCATGCACGCGCGGCGAGAGCCGGACCCTGAGGTCCGCGCCCCGGCACCGCGCCGCTCACGCACACAGTCGACGATGGAGTGGGTCGCCCTCATCGCGTTCGCGTTGGTGGGCGCAGGATGGATTTATTTCTGGCAAAACACCGGCGCGTTCGATCGCTAGGCGGCGGCTTCCTCGTCTTTCGGCGCCAACAGCAAATACATTGCCGGCGTGACGATCCGCGCGATCAGCGTCGAGCTGATCAAGCCGCCGATCAGCACCATGGCGATCGGGGAGAAGAGGGGCGAGTCCTCAAGCAACAATGGGGTCATGCCGCCAATGGCGGTGGCGCTGGTCAACAGCACCGGCAGGAAGCGCACCTCGCCCGCAGTCTCGATCGCCTCACGCAATGGCACGCCCCGAGCTCGCGCCTGGTTCGCGAACTCCACGAGCAGAATAGAGTTTTTGATCTCAATGCCGATGAGCGCGACGAATCCGATGACCGCCGTGAACGAGAGCGACTCGCCGCCAAGCCAAAGGGCAATCAGGCCGCCCATGATGCCGAACGGGATGACGAAGGCGACAACACCGGTGACCGCGAACGTGCCGAACTCTAGCAGCAGCACGGCAAGCACGCCGAAGATCGCGATGAGGATGGCCGGGCCCAGCCCGCCAAAGCTCCGCGCTTGCGCTTCAGCTTCGCCGCCGAAGGAGACGGAGTAGCCAGGCGGCAGGCGCAGTGCTTCGAGCCGCCCTGCAACGTCGGCGGTGACGCCGCTGATGAGATAGCCCGCTTGCGTGTATGCAGTAACCGTTGCCGTTCGCTCGCGTTGCACGCGATCGATAGAGGCAGGACCGCTCTCCAGCGTCGGCCGCGAGATTTCCGCCAGCGGGGTCGCGCCACCCTGGCCATTCCAGATGTACAGACGATCGAGCGCTGTCACCGGCAGCGAATCCTCGCGCGGCGCCCGCAGAACAACCGGAAACGCATCTCCCGCCGGATCGCGGAATTGCGCGACCGGAAGGCCCGCGATCGCGATGCGCAGCGTGTGATCGATGGCGCCGGCTGGGACACCGCGCAGCGCCGCTGCTGCGTCGTCGATATTCAGATCGAGATCGATCAGGCGCTCGGACATGGGGTTCGACACATCGCGCGCGCCTGGCGTTTCACGGACGATGCGCTCAACTTCACCAGCAAGCTCGCCGAGCGCCGCCAGATCCGGCCCGCGAATGCGCACCGCGATTGGCGCTTCGATCGGCGGGCCGTTGGCGAAGCGGCGCAGATTGATGCGCGCGCGCGGGTATTGATCGAGCCGCGCCCGGATTTCTTCAATCGTGCGCATCCCTTCATCGCGATGCCATTCGTGGAAGCGCGCGTAGATTTGCCCTTGGTTGGAAAGCTGCTCTGGCGGAATCTCGTTGTAGTAGATCTGCGGGTTGCCGCGTCCGACGTTTGCAAATCGCCACTCGATTGCGGGAAACTCACTCAGCACGCGCTCCGCGTACGCGACTGCCTGATCTGTCTCGCTTACAGCGCTGCCTTGCGGTGTTTCGATATCGACCAGGAAGTACGGGCTATCGTTCTCCGGAAACAGGCTGAAGCCGAGCTTCGGAACAAGCCCGAGCGAAAGGAAGAAGGCGGCGAGGCCGATGATCACCGTCTTGCGTGGATGTGCGAGGGCGACGTGAAGCGCGGGGCGGTAGATGTTGTGGATCGCGCCCATCACCGTGTCGAGAAAGACGTTCGAGTGGCCGGAACCGCTGCGCGGCAGCAGGCGGCTGGCGAGGAAGGGAATGATCGTCAGCGCGACGAACAGTGAGGCAATGATGGTGGTGACAACCGCGACCGGCAGTGAGCGCACAAAAGCGCCGGCGCCCTCGGGCAGCGCCATCAGCGGTACGAAGGCGAGCAGCAGCGTCGCCGTGCAGCCGATGACCGCGATATTGATCTCGCTTACGCCCGCGATGGCGGCTTCGCGCGGCGTCATACCCTGACGCAGATGTCGGGCGATGTTCTCGGTGACGACGATGGAATCGTCAACAAGCAGGCCAAGCGCCAGCACGAAGCCAGCGATGGAGAGCTGGTTCAGCGAATAGCCAAGCTCTTGCATTGCCACCACGCCGATCGCCAGCGATAGCGGGATCGAGACCATGACGACGATCGAGGCGCGAAAGCCGAGCGGCAGCAGCGTCAGCAGCACCAGCGCCAGCGCGATGGCAAAGTCCCGCGCCAGATTTCCGAGGCGGTGGGTGACGGTCTCCGATTGATCGAAGGCGCGGTGGAGCTGGATGTTGTCGGGGAGCGATTGCTCGAACGCGTCGACACGCGGATGAATGCCGTTGATGACGTCGAAGATGGATTCGCCCAAGCGGGCTTGGGCGCTGATAAACACGGCGCGTTCGCCATTGAAGCGGGTGATGTGCGTGCGCTCATCGTTCGCCCACGACACCTCAGCAACATCGCCAACCGTGACGAGCGAGCCATCCTGGGCGCGCAGGGCGACGCGGCGGATTTCGTCTAGTGAGTCGAATGATCCGGAGGCCTGCACGTTGAAACGCCGTCCGCCGGCTTCGACCGCACCGATAGGTGTGTCCACACCCTCGCGCTGCAATGCTTCGGCGACCGCTGCGAGCGGCAAGCGATAAGCCGCGAGTTGATCGAGATTGGCGGCGACGCGCACCTCCGCGGGTGGTGCGCCCCAAACATCGGCTTGCTGCACGCCGGGCGCACGCTCAAGCGCGTCACGCAGGCCTTTCGCATAAGCTTCCAACTGGCGGAACGATGCGTCGTCGCTGGTAAGCGCCATTTGCACGATGGCGGCTTGCGCGGGATTGTACCGCCGCATGCGGATATCGACGACGCCATCGGGCAAGGTAGGGCGCACGACATTGATCTCGCGCACTACTTCGCCAAATTTTTCCTGAGCGTCCGCGCCCCACTCGAACTCAACGTTGATGACGGCAAGTCCGGCGCGGCTCGCGGACTGGATATCGCGGATATCCTCGATGCCGTTGACCTGATCCTCGATCGGGATCGCGACGAGCCGTTCCATCTGCTCGGCATCCGCGCCCGGGAGAATCACGGCGATCGCAACGCCGGGAAACTCCGTCACCGGATCTTCGGATTTTGGGATCGAGATAATCGCGCCCACGCCCAGCGCCACGAGCAGCGTGAACAGGACCGCGCTAAACTGCCAGCGGTCGACGAAGAAGCGCGTGATGGCCTGCATCAGGCGCCAGGGGCGATGCGGACGGGTTCGCCGTCGCGCACATATGCCGCGCCGGCGGCGACCACGCGATCTCCTGGATTGAGACCTTCGACAACAATGACCCCGGCTTGCGTCACGCCCGCCGTTCGCACTGCGCGCCGGCGTGCCACAGCATTTTCATCCAGCACATAGACGATGCCTTGATCGGCGCGTGCATCGAGAAGGGCCAGTGTCGGCACAATGATTGCGGTCTGCGTGTTATCGCCGGGCTGCGCCGCGACCTGCACTTCGGCGACCATCCCGCTGCGCAAGCCTTCGGCCGCAGTCACCTCGATCTCAACTTCAAACGCGCCCGTCGCGTCGTCGCCCTTGGCGCCGACGCGGGCGACGCGTCCAGCGCGCTGCGCCCCGTTCACGTTAACCTGCGCGGTATCGCCAACCTGAATGCGCGCGGCATCGTTCGACGCAACTGGCGCGCGCACTACGATGCCCGACGCGGTATCGCCAAAAACAAACACTGGTGATCCCGCCGTAACAGTTTGAGCAGGATCGACCGCACGGCGCAGGATGACGCCGTTGGCGGGCGCGGTGAGCACGGAGGAGTCTCGTGCGCGTTCAACGGCTAGGCGCGCGCTTTCCAGGCGTGCTTCGGAGACGAAACCGCGCTCGAACAATTCTTGTGTGCGTTCGAGGTCGCGTTCGGCGTTCGCGCGGGCGAGGGCGGCTTCATCTACGTTTGCGCCGGCGCCGGTTCTGCGCAGCGTTGCCAGGCGCTGGCCGCGGCGCACCACGTCGCCGAAGTCGACGTCGATTGATCCGATAATGCCGTTGGCGGTGAACGCGAGAACGGGTTCGCGGCGATAGCCGACCATGCCGCTGGCGCGGATCGTTCCCGCCGCCGAAGCGGGCGCGACTTCCACAACCTCAACCAGCGGGCCTTCCGCTGTGGCGGTAGCTTCATCCGCGTCGCCACCCGAGCAGGCGGTAACGAGGGCTGCCAGAGCGAGCACAACAGATTGAAAAACAGCCGCTTTCTGCACGACCCACCCTTATCGCTGAACGATAGCGGATTTATTCAGTCGTCACAAGCGGAATGTGAGAGCAGCCTAGGGAGCCCAAAGCGCTTCTGACCAGTCGTCGAATAGGGAGTCTACGGGCAGGTCGCCCCGAGCTTGGTTCAACAGC
>CAYUOC010000003.1:0-6155 GCA_964446305.1 uncultured Terricaulis sp.
GCCGGATCGATCAGGTATTCGCGCGCGCAGAATTGGCAGCGGGCGTGGAGCTTGCCGTCCGGTTCGATCAGATCGGCGATCTCGTCTTTCGGGAAGGTCTTCATCACGTTTGTGAGCCGTTCGGCGCTGCAGCTGCAGCGGTCATCGAGGACGGCGGCCTCACCCATGCGCACGCCTTCTTCGTGGAAGAGGCGGTAGAGCAGGCGATCGGCCGGTAGCGCGGGATCGATCAGCTCCTCATCCGTCACCGTTGCGAACAAGATTGACGCACGGTTCCAGTCTTCATGCGTGTCGCCGCGCGCTTGATCGCCCGCGAGGCGTTGCATGAGCACGCCGCCGGCGCGCCATTGCGAGGGCCCGGCGCCGTTGATGATTTCGCCAACGGCTAGCCGGATGCCAGTGTCGGTCTGCTCGCTGACGCGGAAGTAGTTTTCCGCGCACTCCGCCAGCGTGCGGCCTTCGAGCGGCACGACGCCTTGGAACGGTGTGGTGTTCTCGCCGAGATCGAGCGTGAGGATGAGATTGCCGGCGCCGAGCAATTCGCTCGGCGGCATGCGATGCGCGCCGGCGAGCTTCTCGGCTGCGCCTTCGGCCAGGCGCGCATAGCCGCGTACGCCGCCATCGATGTGCTCAGCGACGAGCAGCGTCACTGGGCCTTGGCCTTGCGCTTGGATGACGAGACGTCCGTCCGTTTTCAGCAACGAACCGACGAGCGCGGTGAGCGTCAGCGCTTCGCCAAGCAAGAGCGCGACGGGACGCGGATAGTCATGGCGATGCAGAATCGGATCGAGCGCGCCTTCGGCCATGCGCGCGATGCGGCCGCGCACGGGCGCGTTGTCGAGGCTGAAGGGCGCGATGATGTCGTCAGTTGCGGGCATGAAGCGGGCGATATGGGGCCGCTAGCGGCTTGAAGCAACGCTCAGAGCTTGCCCAGGCACCAGAGCAGCACTGCCTTTTGCGCATGGATGCGGTTTTCAGCTTCGTCCCAAGCGCCCGATTGCGGGCCGTCGAGCACGCTGTCGGTGACTTCCTCGCCGCGGTGGGCGGGCAGGCAGTGCAGGAACATCGCGTCCTTGTTGGCGCGCGCCATCATCGCGTCATCGACGGCGTAGGGCGGAAAGGCGGCCATGCGCGCGTCCTTATCGGTGTCGCCCATGGACACCCAAGTGTCGGTGACGACGACGTCGGCGCCTTCGACGGCCTTTTTCGCGTCGTTGTGGGCTTCAATGTCAGCGCCTGCCGCTTTCGCTGCTGCAAGCTCTTGGCCGCGCGGCGCAAAGGTCGCCGGCGTTGCGATGCGGAGTTTGAAGTCGAGCTTCTCAGCCGCGTGCATGAACGAGGTGCAGACATTGTTGCCGTCGCCCAGCCAGGCAATGGTTTTGCCGCTGATGTCGCCCATGCGCTCTTCGATGGTCTGCAGATCGGCGAAGATTTGGCACGGGTGCGAGAGGTCGGTGAGGCCGTTGATGACGGGCACGCTTGCCGCCGCCGCAAAGTTCACGACGTCCTCGTGATTGTTGGCGCGGATCATCACCGCATCGACCATGCGCGAGAGCACGCGGGCGGTGTCTTCCACGGTTTCACCGCGGCCGAGCTGCGTGTCGTTGGCGTTCAGCACGATCGACTTGCCGCCGAGCTGATGCATGCCGATCTCGAACGAGACGCGCGTGCGCGTCGAGTTCTTCTGAAAGATCATCGCCAGCGCGTAGCCATCGAGCGGCGCGTCTTCGTCGGGCGCCGCCTTTGGCCAATCGATGCGCGCGGCTTTGCGGGCGTGCGCTTCGTCCAGGATCGCGCGCACGTCTTCCTTGCTGAGGCCGCTGATGTCGAGGAAGTGACGCGGGCCTTCGATCACGCGCTCGCTTCCGTCATTTGCGCCGCCAGCACGGCGTCGATTGCGTCGACGGCCTGACGGATTTCGTCCTCGCTGATGTTCAGCGGCGGCGCGAGGCGCAGCACGTTGTCGCCAGCGACGCCGAGCAGCACCTTCTTCTGGTCGCGAATTTTGCCTTGGATGGGCTTGGGATCGATCTTCAGCTTCAAGCCGCGCAACAGGCCCTTGCCGGTGACGGCGACGACGAGATCGGGATGGCGATCCTTCAAGCCTTCGAGCGATTGCGTGAGATGGTTCGCGACCTTGTTCACATGCTCGAGCGTCTCGGGCTTCGAGAGCTCATCGTAAACAGCGTTGCCGATCGCCATGGCGAGTGGGTTGCCGCCGAAGGTCGTGCCGTGCACGCCGCGAACCATGCCTTTGGCTGCTTCCTTGGTCGCCAGGAAGGCGCCCATCGGGAAGCCGCCGCCGACGCCTTTGGCGACAGCCATGATGTCCGGCGTGATGCCTGACCATTGGTGCGCCCACATCTTGCCGGTGCGGCCGGCGCCTGATTGCACTTCGTCGAAGATGATCAGGAAGCCGTTGTCGTCGGCGAGCTTGCGCAGGCCGCGGAGATATTCGTCAGGCGCCGCACGCACGCCGCCTTCGCCTTGCACAGGCTCGAGAATGATCGCGGCGGTCGTCGGGCCGATGAGCTTCTTCAGCGCGTCGAGATCGCCCCATGGCGCTTGCACATAGCCGGGCAGGCGCGGGCCGAAGCCATCGATGTAGTTGGCGTTGCCGCTGGCGTTGACGGCGGCGTACGAGCGGCCGTGGAACGAGCCTTGGAAGCCGATGATATCGATGCGGTCCGGTTGGCCGTTGGCGGTGTGATATTTGCGCGCCGTCTTCAGTGCGCCTTCGATCGCTTCGGTGCCGCTGTTGGTGAAGAACACGACGTCGGCGAAGCCGTCGCGCGTGTACTTCGCGGCGAGCTCTTCTTGGCCCTTCACCTTGAACATGTTCGAGGTGTGCCAGAGCTTTTGCGCTTGCTCGTGCAGCGTCTTCACCAGGAAGGGAGGGGCGTGGCCGAAGGCGTTGACGGCGATGCCGGCGATGCAATCGAGGTACTTGTCGCCCTTGTCGTCCCAAATCCAGCTGCCTTCGCCGCGTACGAAGACCTGCTCCGGCGGCGAATAGACGGGAAGGATATGGCTTTCTGCGGCGCTCATTTTGGCTCTCGGAATGTCGGGGAAGGCGGGGTTTTGAGCCGCGCCGCTTGCAAGGTCAAGCGGCTGGGATCATCAACAATTTATGAGACGAGACCATTCCATTCCCCGCGGCGAGGTGCATCGCCTGCGTCACCAATCCGTTGTGCTCGAAGGCAATTCGCTGGGCGATCCGACCGAGCGCGAATTGCATGTTTGGACGCCTCCGGGTTGGAGCCATGCGGAACAGCTGCCGCTGCTCGTCGATCTTACCGGCTATTGGGGCTGTGGGATGAACCACACCAATTGGAAGCCGGGCGGCGAGAATGTGCCCGAGCGGCTGGATCGGTTGGCGCATGAGGGCATGGCGCGGTGCGTGGTGGCGTTCCCCGATTGCTTCACCAAGCTCTACGGCAACCAGTATCTCAACAGCGAAGGCTCGGGGCGTTACGCCGATTACGTTTGCGACGAGATTGTTCCGTTTGTTGAAGCTAAGTTCAATTGCGGCGGCGCGGGGCGGCGCGGTGTGTTCGGCAAGTCGTCGGGCGGTTATGGCGCGGCGTGGCATGGGATGAACCGCTCCGATTTCTGGAGCGCGATCTCGATCAATAGCGGCGACATGGGGTTCGACGCGCTGTTCATTCCGACATTGTACGAGGACGTCGATGCCTTGCGGCCGTTCGATTATTCGATCGAGAAGTGGATCAAGCATGTCGAGGCCAAGCCGAAGATGAAGGACAAGGATCGCATGATCCTAATGGATCTCGGCCAAGCCGCTTTTTACGACCCCGATCCGACGCAGTTTCGCAACATGCGCCTCCCGATGGATCCGCGCACAGGTGAGCTTATTCCCGAGCACTGGAATAATTGGATGAAGCACGATCCCGTCGTGATGTTCGACACGCTGGGTGAGAATCTCCGCAAGCTGAAGCTGATCTACATGGATTGCGGTTGGTCGGATCAGTTTCGGATTCACTTCGGCATGCGCCGCTTTGCGAAGAAGCTCGCGGCGGCGGGCATCGCGCATACGTACGAAGAGTACGACGATGATCACACCGACGTGGATTATCGGATGGATGTGTTCTTGCCGAAGCTGGCGAGCGTTTTGAGCTAGTCAGTAGCAGGGGCCGCGCGAACAGGCGTAGGACATGATCGCGTAGTACGCGACGTAGCTCGCTGGAAATGCTGCAAAGAGCGCGGCGACAACAGACCCGATCGTGGCGACGGTCTTCGATGTGGAGATCGCAGGGCCAACCAAGCCA
Source organism: uncultured Terricaulis sp. (assembly GCA_964446305.1). Taxonomy (GTDB): domain Bacteria; phylum Pseudomonadota; class Alphaproteobacteria; order Caulobacterales; family Aquidulcibacteraceae; genus Vitreimonas. The sequence continues at coordinate 4,287 of CAYUOC010000003.1, forward strand.
GCGCCACACATGAGCGCGATCGCGACAAGGCTGCCGCGCACGGTAAGCTCGAAGTTGTTGGGCAATGCGAATAGGCTCGCAGCGACGAGCGCGATGATCGCGACAGCACTGGCAAGACCCCAGCGGCTGAAGGTTTTGCCGCGCCACAGCCCAATAACTAGCATTGCAAGCGCCGGAATGAAGAAGAGGGCGACGCCCTGCATGCATCAACTCCGCAGCCGATAGCCGCTCTTGATCATTGCCCAGCTTGCGTAGCTCAACGCCAACGCGAGGCCGCCGGTGATGAGTGCGCCTGTCAGCAGCGGCGCGTCGTGGTGGCCGATGAAGCCGTAGCGGAATCCGTCGATCAGCGAGAACACTGGATTGTAGTGCGAGATGGTGCGGATCGGTTCGGGCAGGATCGATGTCGAGTAGAATGTGCCGGAGAGGAATGTCAGCGGTACGATGATGAAGTTTGTCACCGCTGCGAGGTGATCGAACTTGTCGGCCCAGATGCCGCCGATGAGGCCGATGGCGCCGAAGATCACTGACGCAACGATGGCGTAGTAGAGCGCAGCGAGTGGATTCACCGGCATGATGTTGGCGAGCCAGGCGACTGCGATGAGCGACGCGAAGCCGACAAGCAATCCGCGCGCGGCGGCGCCGACGATGAAGGCGATGGTGAGTTCAAGCGCTGAGAGCGGCGGCATCAGGAAGTCGACCGAATTGCCTTGCACCTTCGCAATGACCAGCGACGACGACGAATTCTGGAAGGCGTTCGAGAGGATCGACATCATCACGAGGCCGGCCGCGAGTCCGTCGGCGTAGGCGCGTGTCGTGCCCGGCCATTCGCCGCCGCGCACGAGGCTGAAGACCAGCATGAACAGCAGCGTTTGGATCAGGGGCGCAAAGACCGTCTGCGCGCCGACCTTCAGGAAGCGGCGGATTTCGCGCCAGACCAGGGTCTGCAGACCCAGCCAATTGACCGCTCCGTAGTGCCTGGAAGTGAGGGCTGGAGGATTAGTTCGAACGGCAGTGTCCATACGAAGAACAGCTCTTTCATAATTCCTTAACGAGTCTGAGCGCTCGTTAACCATGTTGAGGGGCCAAGTCGCGGGCTCTGCTCAATTTAATGAGCCGAGTCCCTGCCGAAAGCCCGTTAGTAAGACATGAGTAACCCACCATATGCCATGGGATAACTACTGTATCTTGGGTATCCACATGACAAAACCACAACCCATTGACTTCTTCGCCCAGAAAGGGAGTGTGTCGCATTCCCGTCAGAAATGGGCGGGGCCATGGGCCAAGGGGGCTTGAACACATGGGCTGGTCAGAAGAGCGCGTTGCGCTGCTGCGTAAGCTGTGGGCCGAAGGGCTTTCAGCTAGCCAAATTGCGAAACAACTGGGCGGGGTCACCCGCAATGCCGTGATCGGCAAGGTCCACCGCCTTGGCTTGGCGGGCCGGGCCACCCCGTCACGGCCGGCCAAGCGGCCGGTTCGGACGGCGCGTCCGCGGATCGTTGGTCCGTCGGCGCCGCGTCTCCGGCTACCGTCGAGCGAGCCGCGCGTGGTCATTCCAGACCTCGAACCGGTGAAGCTTGAGGACGGCAAGGCCGCCACTGTTCTCACGCTCAATGAGAGCATGTGCAAATATCCGATCGGCGACCCGACAGACGCGGACTTCGCGTTCTGCGGCCGCGGGGCTTTCGGCAACCATCCGTATTGCCAGGACCACGCGCGCCTCGCCTATCAACCAAGCCAAGCGCGCAAGCGCCGCACGTCTGGCGAGCCGGATGAGCTTCGCCGCATGATGCGCCTCGCCGCTATGTAGGGATCTACCCCTGCGAACTTGAACGCCGCTGTCGCAAGACGGCGGCGTTTTTGTGTGAG
>CAYUOC010000003.1:6255-16183 GCA_964446305.1 uncultured Terricaulis sp.
CTACCCCTGCGAACTTGAACGCCGCTGTCGCAAGACGGCGGCGTTTTTGTGTGAGTTGCATCGGCGATGCTCCCCGCCGCCCGCTCCCGTGCTCTCCCGTTAGGGAGAGCTGGCATCGCGCTAGCGATGACTGAGAGGGCGGCGCTTGTGCTGGCGGGCGTCGGCGCTCGCCCCTCCGTCGCGTGCTGGCGCTCGCGACACCTCCCCCTGGCGGGGGAGCGCGGGCGGCTGGGCCGCAATTCAGTTGTCGCGGCCAAATGCGCGTTCGGTGGCAATTCGCACGATGTCATCCACAATGACGTCGGTGACCTTGAGGACGTCGTGGTTCCAGAAGCGGAGCACGCGGTAGCCTTGTGACTCCAACCATTGGGTGCGGTGTTCATCGTAGGCACGGGCATCCTTTTGATCGTGTTGCCCGCCATCCACCTCGACAATGAGCTTTGCCTTTCGGCATTCGAAGTCCGCGATGTAGTCGCCGATCGCGGATTGGCGGCGAAAGGCTAGTCCTCGCGCTCGCATTGGCCTCAAGCGGAACCACAAACGCATCTCTGCGTCGGTCATTCGCTTGCGCATTGAGCGAGCGAGATGGTTCGACATGGCGAGATGCTAACAGTTTTCGTATGGGCGACAACGGTCGTGCTCCCCCGATAGGGAGAGCTGGCATCGGCGTGAGCCGATGACTGAGTGGGTGGCGCTGGAGTTTGCAGGCCTTGGCGCTCGCCCCTCCGTCATGTGCTTGCGCACATGACACCTCCCCCTGGCGGGGGAGGACGGACGTAGTTGAGCACCCCACGCAAATGCTTGCTGGGGAGATGGGAGAGCGGGGCGCGCTTTGGGCTGAAGCTTCAAAGCGAAGTATGTCGTGTGGGGTTGCCGAAGCGCGCCCTCGCGCGGAGCGTTTGAGCGGCCGGCGAACATCTGAGGCGTTCAAGATAATCCCGGGTGGCCATGCGTTTTCTGACAGGCAGGCTCTCAACACTTTCGCGATGAGACGAAGACCGGTGCGGGACTTCTCCCCGCGCATTGCTGCCGCTTTTAACGGACCGATCACCCACGACGCTGGGTATCCGGCGACATTTAGCGCCTGATGTTACGTTCCCGGCCGACGTGCAGGCGAAGACCAACTCCTCGCACTGGGCCTCTGCTTTCTTTCTTCTCGCAGAGCAGAAGTGATCCGCATCGCTGGTTCACACTTCATCACGTTCGTTCCGCATCTCCGGCGCTTGTTGGTGTTGGTCGACGACAACAGCCTCCCGTGCTGGAGATGCATGCATCATCTCATGCTCCGAAAGGTGTAGGATAGATTTTTGTACAAGCCGCGATTTTGCTGGGCCGTAGTGGTCTGTGATGCTGGATAGATGGCCTTGTTGGCTCGAAAGCGGACATGCCGCGGTTTGTGAAAACTGGCTGGATTTCGCCCGAAATTTGCCGTTGGATCGGGTGCCGCTAAGACCCCCTAGAATATCGCCGGCGCATTTCCCGCGCGACCATTGATCACGCTCAATGCACTAAACTGAACGCACCGCTGCCGTGGCGAGCATGCGGACCGCACCTAAGACCCAAGCCGAGTTTGAAGCTCTAGCTCAAGCCATGGCCCAAAGCGGGTCGTTCAGAAATTCCCAGCAGATTTACTACGCGCTCTTGGCTTGGCCGGACGAAGCTAGCCAGTGGTGGAATGAAGAACTTGCCGCGACCATCGACGCCCGTTGCCGCGGCGAGGCATCTGCGCGAGATTGAAATTGCGGCTACAAACTCGGAAACAACATCGCGCCGCAGAAGATACGGGCTCGGGTGTCAGTTCGAGCCGTTCGCGATGTTGAGCCGGTTGGCCTAATCTCAGACGCTAAGCTGCTGCGCAACAACCTCGCCGTCGCCCATTTGCTTCGGCTTGATCGGGAGCGTCACCGAAAATATTGATCCCTCGCCGACAACAGAGCGCACATTTAGCCGGCACCCTAAGGCATCGGCGAGCGTCCTGCAGATCGTCAAACCGAGACCAAATCCTGAGCGCGCCCCACCGCTGTCGGCCAGTTGCACGTAGGGATCGAAAATTGCGCGGAGCGCTTCTGGCGCGATGCCTCGTCCGGTATCCGACACGTGCACTGTCAGTTCGTCCGCGTCGAACGCGCAGCTCACTTGGATGCCGCCCTGATCGGTGTACTTAATCGCGTTGCCGACAAGGTTATCCAGGATACGCTCAAAAAGCTGAGCATCAGTTTCGACTTCACGGTCACACGTCGTCACCTCGAACGTCAGCCCCTTCGCCTCCGCAGCGCCACGGTGTGCATCCGCCAGTTCATTCAACAGCACCTGACATGATAGCGGCGCGGTTTGGGGGCGCAGAGCCCCGTCCTCAATTCGCGCCGCGTCCAACAGTAAGCCAAGCGTGTCGCCCGCCCGGTCAATGACCTTTTCTGCCTTCTCGCAAATCTCGCGCGCCTCGTCCTGCGTCTGGCGTCGTTTAATCGCTTCCAGCATCAAGCTCAAAGCGTGGAGAGGCTGACGGAGGTCGTGACTCGCCGCCGCCAAAAGCCGAGTCTTCAGCGCCTCCGTACGAATGGCGGCGTCTCGCGCGGTCGCGAGATCGCGTGTCCTTTCCTCGACCAAGCGCTCAAGCGTATTGTACGCATTGAGCGCGGCAATTTCCGCTAGTTTCCGCTGCGTAGTGAATTCGCTGAAAATCGTCATCCCACCGATATCGCCACCGGGAAACCTCCATGGAACTATCTCCCATCTGAGATATTCTCTCGTTCCGTCCGGGCGGTCGAAATAGTCGTCGTCTGACGCGACGACCTGGCCCGAAAGACACAGTCTGTGCGCTTCCTTCCATCTTTCTGGGATGTCCGGAAATAGATCGTAATGACTCTTGCCCACGAAATCGCGGGGCAGACCGAATTCATTAAGCCAACGCTTGCTCGCCAGCATGTAACGCATGTCGCGATCAAGCACTGCGATTGCCGCGGGCGCGTGCGCGATCAAGATTTCAGTATTGAGTAGCGCATTCTCCAGGCGTTGCTCGAGTCGATTCAGAGCCCAAAGTGGCTCTTCGACTGGAATGCGATCTGTGACCTCTCGAACATTCAGCACCGCAAGAGTATCTTCCTCAGCGGAGAACGTGTTGACCGCACACTCAACCTGCCGTTCGCCTCCAGGCGTAACAAAATAGATGGGGTATTGGTGGCCGATCATTGGCTTCTTTGGATCGGCAAAATATGCCGCGATGTAGCGAGCAAAGGCTCGGCGAAACCTTAGAGGCAGAAGAACGCTCATATGCTCGTCGGTGACATCGCGGTCACCGACGAACTGACGCGCCGCCTCGGATGCAAACACGATGCGCCCATCCCGCCGCAGCACGATGGTTGCGTCTCTAGACGCCGCCAACATTGAAGTGAGCATGTTCTCAGATAACATCGTCAACGCCGGATCGGACACGACGGTAGCTCTTGCCCAAGCCCTGCGATTTGACATCGCTCAAAGGACGTCACCACTGAAATAGTCACTACGCCGCGAGTAAACCCTCGCTCACGCGCATGCGGTTGATCGTATGAGCGCGCGGGTAGCGCTCCGGACAACCGCCAATAACGGTACGCACGAACATGCGTTAGCACGTGCATGAGGGTGCGCACCGTGGACAAGCAATGTCCCCGTCTCGTGAAGTGGGCACTCGGAGATAGAAGCTCAACGACCGGACCGGGCCAGTTAAGGCCGCTCTGGCAAATCCCAACAAACGTCCGCTTTTGACCGCGCCCGACAAACGGCTGGGTCCGGGGCGCGGTGTTTGATCGCTTCGATTGACATGGCTTGCTACTGGCGTCGAAGCTTCGCCCTTGGTCCAGTTAGGACTGCGGGGCGAGGGGAAGGCTATGAGCCGGGTGTTCGCTGTTTTGGGCGCGGTGGCGTATTTTGCGTGGGGCGCGCTGCATCTGCTTGCTGCTGCAAACTCATTCAGGTTCGCCAGCGGCGTCGAGGACGGGCTCATTCAGGGGCGCCTCTTTCAAGGCGCGTTCTATGTGGCGGTGTTCGCGCTGGTCGCGATTGTCGTGGCGGTGGGCTGGAATTGGCGAAACAGCCGCGCTGGCTATTGGGTGAATTTGTTCGCTGTCTCGACCGCCGACATTCCGTTTGTTCTGTTTATTGCTTTGCCCGGTCACATGACGGGACCAGAAGCATGGCTCGGCCCATCTTTGTGGGCGGTTGGTCTCGTGATGTCGACGCTGGCGCAACTGACGGCGCCCCGCGGCTGATTACTGTTGTCGCTCAATCACCAGCGATACTGAGCCGACGCGAAAGCCAAACCAGCCGACGGTGGCGTTGTTGATCACGTCGCCATCGCCGCGGAGCGCCAGCACGTCGCGGAAGCGGACTTTGCGGCCGCGGCCGTTTTCGGTGGGGAGGATGACGTCGTATTCGAGCCGGAAAACGTTGCCGTCTTGAAAGCCGATGGCTTCGCCGACGACGTCTTCGCGCGTGCCTGTGTAGCGGCCGGGGGCTACGCGGGTGAGGCGCCAGGTTTTGCGGTCGCGCTCGCCGTCGTCGAAGGCGAAGTCTTCGACGAGCACGAGCGTCTGGCCGTCCCACGTTCCGTTGAGCTGCGCGGTGAACGGGCGGCGGACGCCGGTGATGGCGCGGAATTCGCCGCGCGCAGTTGTCGCGCCGACGAGGTCGCGCTCAAGTTGGAATGGCGCCGCGGTTTCGGCGGGCGGCGGTGGGCGTGTCGCGCAGGCTGAAGCGAGTGCAGAGAGCGCCGCAATGGCGGCGAAGCGTCGGGTGAAGAGTTTCATGCGCGTGTTACGCGTGGGGGCAGCGATCGGATCGCTCCTCTCTAGCCGCTATTTTGCCGGGTTCCTGGCGCGAGACAGGACGCGTCGGTGAAACGCGGGCGGTTGACAGTCGATGGCGGCGATCCCGTATCTGAGCGGCGATTTGAGTGAGCGCGACAAGGTCGTGCTTGCTTCTCGTGCGGCTGCATTGGCGCTCGCGGCCGTGGTGGTTGCGATGCTTGGTTTGTTCGGGATCGAGACGCCGGGCGGTTCGCTCAGCGCGCCGGTGGTGAATGCGGTTTTGGTGGCGCCGCCAGCGCCAACGCCGACGCCGCCTGTTGTGCGGTCGCAGCGCCGGGAGACGGCGGTCGCCATGAGTGCGGCAGCGGCGGAAGGCGATCAAGAATGGCCGAATCTTTGGACGTACGATGCGCGTGGGCGCATTGTCTTCCGCACCGATGAGCAACTCGCGCGCTGCACGAGCGCACGCCGCAATGGGCGGTCGGAGGCTGATTGCCCGAGTTCATCCGACCGCACGCCGACGGTTTCGAGCGAAGGCTAAGCGCTACTCGCGATCGATGATTGTGGCGCGGGCGTCACCTGGATTGAGGATTGGTGGTTCCAGAGGATCAATCGGCCTGATGGCGAGATGGCGTACGGGCCGGAGAAACTCGGCGGCCGGGTTACGAAAGCGCGCGGTGCGTAGGGGATGCTTGTTTCGCCATGCGGCCAAGGCACGGAGACGAGGCCTTCTGATGCGTCCGCGTCAGGCGCTATGAGGATGTCGTCTGCGCGCATGACGGGAAATCCGGCGCGTTCGATCTGCCAGCCACCGTCTGCGTACGAGATCCGCGTCGCGATCCACGTCCAGGCGGTGTCGTCAAGCGCGCGAGGGGGTGTCATGTCAGCGAGCATGGCGTGACCTGCATAGGAACCGCGCATGCCGTATCGAATGTCGTCCAGTATCGTCGGGAGTTCGGCGGTCTGCACGCCAGAAGCATCATAGATGCGAACCCACGGCCCCCGATTGTCGGCGCGATCGACGCCCGCAATAGCGACGCTCAATCCGTCCGGTGTCTCAAGGCAGTATATCTCCTCGACAGAAGTTGCGCTGAGCGAGACCGTCCCCGGCGCTGACGCTTCGAATTGAACCGCGCCAATGGTGCGCCAAACAGCGATGCTGCCACCGGCACCAATCGCGCAACTCAGATCGGCGTAAGCATTGGTCGAGGCATGCAGATAGGTGCTGTGCGCGATGCCGCCGGCTGCGTGCGCCCAGCTGAGGAAAGCACGTGCGACGGGAGACGGCGATGAAGTCTCCGGAAGCGGGGTTATGCGTCGGTCTTCGCCGAACGGGTAGATAACATGCCGGTCGTCCACCATCACGAAGTGATATTCCTGGAGGATGCCGCCGCGGGCAGGCTCGACACCGGTGAGCAGGCTTCCGTCGGCGCCCAACAAGCGAAGTCGCGTTCGATAAGGCGACAGATTCGTTTCGAAGACCAGAATTGTATCGTTCGAGGAAACGAATTGCGGCCATGTCGCGCCGCCGAGTCGCTACGATATGTCCAGCCGCTGCTGCTTGACGCGCACCCAGAGCCGAGCGGCGCAAAGCGCGAGAGTCGCGAGTGCCTTTATCATCAGGCGCGATCGATCAGCACGGCAAGGAAGAGTGCGGGCCCGCCGTGGGCGGTCCAGCCGTGCGACGTACCGCGCTGGATGACGATTTGGCCCGGTTTGATGCGGGTTTCGGTGTTGTCGAGCACGAGTGAAGCGTCGCCGTTGATGAGGCAGATGATATCCAGCGTTTGGGTTTGGTGCATCGCCGGATGGCGGGTCTGATCGCGCAACTCGTGCTCGGCGCCGAACTCGGCGAAGCGCTGGCGCGCGGCGGCAACGATCATTTCTTTCGGCACGCCGTCGGGCGTCGGCTGGATCATGAACCAGCGCACTTTCACTTTGCCATGCGCGGGTGAGAGGATCGAAACGCTCTCACCGAGATCGCTCGTGTCTTTCGGATTGATCGCGCCGCTTGTGGCTTCGTGCCAAATCTCGGCGAGGCCGCCGAGGGCCGGATCGCCGATGCCGCCTGATGGCGGCCCGTCAATGATGATGGTGGATTTGCCGTTCGCATCGTCGCCGGTGACGATGCGGCGCATGGTGTCTTCGAAGCCTTGGAAGATCATTAGTTCGCCAGTCTTGAAACGTGGGGTGAATCGAGCGCGAAGAGCGGGACTTTGATGTCGAAGGCTTCGCCGTTCTGGCGCTGCATTGAGTAGGCGCCCATCATCATGCCGGAGGGTGCGGCGAGCGGGGCTGCGCTTGAGTAGCGGAACGTGCCTCCGGGTGCGATGATGGGCTGCTGGCCGATGACGCCTTCGCCGCGGACTTCCTGGGTGGCGCCGTTTTCGTCGGTGATGCGCCAGAAGCGGGAGATCAATTGGACCGCGTCCGGGCGGCGATTCTCGATTTCGATGGTGTAAGCCCAGACGAAACGGCCGTCCTCGGGGCGCGATTCCTCGGGCAGGAATTGGGGATCGACGCGCACGATCATGCCGGCGGTTTCTTGCTCGTACATGTGGGTATTGTATCGGCGCCGGAGCGCTGGACAAAGCCCGCAATGCAAGCCAGTCAGGGCAAATGAGCACCACACACGGCGTTCTCTCGGATAGCGAAATCAAGAAGGCGATCAAGCAGGGCTGGATCGCCGCCGACGCCGCGTATCTGGATGATCAGATCCAGCCGGCGAGCCTGGATTTGCGCCTGGGCAAAACCGCTTACCGCTTGCGCGCGAGTTTCCTGCCGGGCGCGGGCGCGAAGGTGGCGGATCGGCTCGATGGCGAGCTGGTGATGCACACGATCGATCTCACCAATGGCGCGGTGCTGGAAACGGGCTGTGTGTATCTCGTGCAGGTGCAGGAGACGCTGGCGCTGCCGCCGCACATGCATGGTGCGGCGAACCCGAAGAGCTCGACTGGGCGCGTCGATGTGTTCACGCGGCTGATCACCGACGGCGCGCAATCGTTCGACTATATTCCGATGGGCTATTCCGGGCCGATGTGGGCGGAGATCAGCCCATGCACGTTCTCGGTGCTGGTGCGCACTGGCACGCGGTTGAGCCAAGTGCGCTTGCGGCGCGGGCCGCCGCATCCAAAGCGTGAGATCGATTTCACCATGGACCTGGCGATGAAAGGTCCGGTGGGGTTTCGCGCCAAACGCCATTCGGGCGTGATCGATGTTGATCGCGTCGGCGGCTACGACCCACGCGACTTCTGGGAGCCGATGGACGCGCGCAAAGGGCGCGTCGTGTTGGAGCCGGGACAGTTCTACATTTTTGCGTCGAAGGAAAATGTCATCATCCCGGCGGATGAAGCGGCCGAGATGGCGCCGATCCGGCCGGAGCTGGGTGAGTTCCGCGCGCACTATGCGGGCTTCTTCGATCCGGGCTTTGGCATTGCGCCGAACGAAGGGCGCGCTGTGCTTGAGGTGCGTTCGCGCGACGTGCCGTTCATCGTTGAAGATGGCCAGCCGGTGGGAAAACTTGTGTTCGAGCCTTTGTCCGGCCCTGTTGATCGGCTCTATGGCGAGAGCGGATCGAATTATCAGGGGCAGGGCTTGAAGCTCTCCAAGCATTTTGCGCCCTGGAAGTAACCTCGGAAGCAGGTGGGTGATGAAAATGTTTGCTCGCACCGTCGCGGCGGTCATCGCGATCTCGATGGCGTCTTGCGCGCAGGCGCCGGCGCAAGCTGAAGGCCTCGCGCCTTCGCTTTACGTCGTGCGCGATGCGGATTCGACGATGTATCTCTACGGCACCGTCCATGTGCGTCCACGCGGCGCCGATTGGGGCAATGATCGCGTGCGCGCGGCGATCGATGAATCCGCCGAGATCTGGACCGAGCTGTTGATGACGCCGGAAACCGACCAGCAAGCGCAAACCCTGGCGATGCAATTGGGCGCGGCGGCGCCGGGGCGGCCACTCTCAAGCTGGCTGACGCCGGAAGAGAATGCATCGCTCAATGCGGTGACGACGCGGTTGCGTATGCCGCAAGGCGCGCTGGAGCCGCTAAAGCCATGGCTTGCATCGTTGACGCTGACGATCGTGCCGCTGGTGCAGGCCGGCTACGATCCGGCTTCGGGTGTGGACCGCTCGATCGATGTCTATGCCGATAACGCCGGCAAGACGATGCGCGCGCTCGAAACGGCGGAGCAGCAGCTTTCCTTCTTCGCCAACCTAAGCCCCGAAGTGCAGCGCGAGATGCTGCAGGAAGCGATCCGCGAATCCGAGAATGTCTCGGCGATGATTGACGAGATGTCGGCGGCGTGGGAGCGCGGCGATGATGCGGCGCTCGAGCGCGCGGTTATCGATGACTCGCGCACCGAATATCCCGAGCTCTATCAGATGCTGTTCGTCGATCGTAACAACGCCTGGATGACGGTGCTGACGCGCGAGATCGAGGGCGCGGGCGTGGATTTTATCGCCGTTGGCGCCGGTCACATTATCGGCCCGGACGGCCTCGTCGCCCAATTCCGCGCGCGCGGCTACACGGTCGAGCGCGTGCGCTAGCCCGGCAACACGAGCTTGGCGCTAAAGCCTCGCGGCGCGCGGTTTTCCAGTACGAGCCTGCCGCCGTGACTGTCGGCGATGGCTTGGGTGATGGCGAGGCCCAACCCGGCGCCGCCGGCTTCACCGCGCGCTTCGTCGGCGCGGAAGAAGGGGTCGGTGAGTTTTGAGAGAAGGTCCGGCGCAACGCCTGGGCCGTCGTCTGACACTTCGATGACGGCTTCACCTGCATTGTTTGCGTAAACACGCATGACGCCGCCACCGCCATACTTGGCGGCGTTTTCCGCGAGGTTGCGCATGGCGCGGGCGATTTCGCTGGGCCGGCACTCGGCCATCAGCGGCGTATTGGCTTCGGCGCGGATGTTCAGCCCCATATCCTGCAGTTCGCCGCAGAGCGTGCGCGCGATTTCGGCGAGATCGACATTGGCGCGCGCTTCTTCGCTGGCGCCGGCGCGGGCGAGCGAGAGCGCTTGCTCGGTCAGCGTTTCCATTTCGGCGACGGAGGCGAGCAGACGTTGGCGCTCGCCTTCGTCCTCGATGAGCTCGGCGCGCAGGCGGATGGCTGTGATCGGCGTACGCAGATCGTGACTGAGCGCCCAGAGCATGT
>CAYUOC010000003.1:16283-26576 GCA_964446305.1 uncultured Terricaulis sp.
AGGCGGATGGCTGTGATCGGCGTACGCAGATCGTGACTGAGCGCCCAGAGCATGTGGCGCTGGCGATTGAGTTGGCGGCCTAAGCGTTCGGCCATGGCGTTGAAGGCGGCGGATGCGCGACGGACGTCCTCGGGGCCGCTGACGGGCGCAGCGACGTTGGTTTCGCCGGAGCCGAGAGCGCGGGCGGCGTTGGTGAGATCCGACAGTGGGCGGCCAATCTGACGCGAGACGAGCGCGGCGCCGATGCCAACGATGATGATCGAGACCAGCGCGCCGACGATGGCGCTGAACGGCGCGGGACGCGGGCCTGGCAGGCGCGCGGTGGCGTTGAGCCAACTCGATTCATCGAGGCGCACGGAGATGGTCGCTTCGGTGACGCGAACGAGCGGCGCCTCGGGGTCGTTCTGGATGCGCTGGAAATCGGGCGGCGGGCCGTCGCCGCGATGTCGCTCTCGCATGCGCTCGACGCGATCCCGCACGCGCCAGCGGCGTGATGGAGCTTCGACTGTGCGGGTTTGGGCATGCGCTTGCGCGTCGGCGAGGCGTTCGGTGATCGCGTTGGCGATACGCGCGCCCTGGCCGCCAACATTGGCGCTAACCGCAGGCTCCGGCGAGACGCTGAACTGCATCGAGAAATCGCGGATCGAGTCGGCGACGAAAACGCGGCGGCCGGGGGCGATGCCGCGTAGGCGTTCCGCGGTGAATGCGACGCGCTCGGCAACGCCGACTTCAGCAGCACGGCGCAAGGCGGCGCCGCGTTCGTTAGCGAAGATCGCGAACGCGACGGCGTAGGAGATGATCACGGCGATGATGGTGACGAGCACCATGCGGCCAGTGAGTGTGTTCAGCGGGTTGGTCACGCTTTTTCGACGGGGGCCGTAAACACATAGCCGCCGCCCCAGACGGTCTTGATCAGCTTTGGCGCGCGCGCGTCGGCTTCAATCTTACGCCGCAGACGGCTGACTTGGGTATCGACGGCGCGATCGAAGACGTCCTTGCCGCCATCGAAGGCGAGGTCGAGCAGCTGATCGCGCGAGAGCACGATCTTCGGCCGCTGCAGGAAGGTGAGCAGCAGGCGATATTCGCCGGTGCTCATCTCATGAACCTGGCCTTCGTCGTCGACGAGTTCGCGCTCGGCGAGTTTCAGGGTCCATTTATCGAAGCGGAGCGCTTCGCCCGTCGGCGCCTCGACGTTCGGCGGCAGCGCATGGGTGCGGCGCAGGACGGCGTCGATGCGGGCCAGCAGCTCGCGCGGGTTGAACGGCTTCACGACATAATCGTCGGCGCCGACTTCGAGGCCGATGATGCGGTCGAGTTCCTCGGCGCGGGCCGAGAGCAAGATCACCGGGATGTGATTGGTTTCACGAATGTGCCTGCAGAGCGAAAGGCCGTCCTCGCCCGGCATCATGATGTCCAAGACCACGGCGTCGATGCGGTTTTCCTTGATGGCGCGGCGTGCGGCCTCGGCGCTGTCCACTGCTGTCGCCCGGCGGCCGTTCTTGCGCAGGAACTGGGCAAGCGATTCACGGATCTCGCGATGGTCGTCAACGACCAGGATATGGGGGTCCTCTGGCGCCATGGTGCTTGTGATGTGCGGCGCCGGTTGACAAAAATCTACGGGGCGCGCGTGGCTGAGGCGTGCCAAACCTTGGCGCCGCGCGTGGGGCGACACACTTTGGCAAGAACGAGGGCTATTTCGCCTTATCGCCGCCCAGGTCGGGCGGTTCCTGGGGCGGCATTTTCTAGGGGTAGTTCGAATGAGCATCAGGACGGTCGCGGTTGTGGCGTGTGCGGCGTTGGGGCTGGCGGCATGTGGCGGCGGCCGCGCGGCGCAGGAGCGCGCTCCGATCCGGGCGCTGCTTTCCGCTGACGCCCTGATGCTGGTCAGCTTTGACACGAACGCCGATCTAAACGTCACGCGTGAGGAGGCCGAGGCGGGCTTCGCGCGCGAATGGACACGGGCCGATGCCGACGGCAACGGTTCGCTTTCGCCGATCGAGTTCTCGAACTGGTCCAACGCCGTTCTTGGCGGCTCGCAGATCGGGCCGTACCGGCTCGACTTCGACCGCAACGTCGACAATCTCATTACGCGCGAGGAATTCGACACCGAAATGCGCGCGCGCTTCTCGCAGTATGATTCAGACGAGAACGGTTCACTTTCGCGGGCGGAGTTCGTGCGTTTGGTGGGGCAGGCGCGCCAGCCTGTGCAGCGTCGCCAGGTCGCGCCGCCAATCGGCGCTGCTGGTCCGAACGGCTGACATGTTTTGACGCACTTGCGGCAAACGCGCGCCACACCACCTACCTATCATACGAACATACGGTGATACGTCTCTCCCCCCGTGCGTATCCCGTCATGCAGGCCCAGCGCGACCCTCCCCCCAGGCGCTGAGGCCAAATACAGCGGCCGGCGCCTCCTTGGCGCCGGCCGTTTTCTTTGTTTTCCGATCTCCCGAGCGACAAACTTTGTCGCAACCGCGACGAACGCACGCAAAGGCGGTGCTGTAGCACCAGCCTGAGAGGGAGCGAGGCCGACTCCTCTAAAGCGGCCGGAAGGAGACATCTCACATGCGTAAGATTTTGCTGGCGGCGGCGGGTGCTGCGGTTTTGGCGGCAGGTTTTGCTGGTGTTGCGGTTGCGCAAAGCGGCGGCGAAAACGCCGGCGGCAGGCACGGCATCTTTCAATCGGACTCCAACAGTGACGGCGTACTCACGCGGGCGGAGTTCGACGCGGGCCGGGTTGCGCAATTCACGCGCCTCGACGCCAACAATGACGGCCAGTTGACGCGCGAAGAAATGCGCGCGCAGCGCGGCGAACGAGGTCATCGCGGACGTGGCCATCGTGGCGGTGGTCTGGAACGTGCGGACGCCAACAATGACGGCAACATCACGCGCGATGAATTCCTGGCGCGGCCGACGGCGATGTTTGCACGGCTCGACGCCAACAGTGACGGCGTAATCCAGGCCGCCGAACGTCCGCAGCGTCCTGAGCGGCGCGCGGAGAACGGTGAACGCCGCCAGCGCGCGGATCGGCCGAACCCGGATACCGATGGCAACGGCACGTTCTCGCAGGCTGAGTTCACGGCCATGGGCGCGAGAATGTTCGAGCGCCTCGACGCGAACAATGACGGGCGCGTGACACAAGAAGAAGCACAAGCCGCGCGTGGCCATCGCCGGGCGCGCTAACAGGCGGAACTCTGGCGCGGTCAGGCTGAATTCAGCTTGGCCGCGCTAGGTTCGCCGGTGAATTCGTTTGACTGGGGTGGAGCGAGCGTGGGGCACTTGCCCGGAGGCGCCATGCCGCCATGTGAGGATGTGAGATGGAACTGACGGCTGTGAAGGAGCGCGTGCAGAGCACGGCGTCCGGACTTTGGGCCAAACGCCCAGGGTTTCTGCGCGGCCGCAATCTGTTCATCAGCGGCGGCGCTGCGGTCGTCGTGCTCGGCGGCTGGATGCTGTTTGGGCCGAAGGATGACGCCGACCCGTATCGCACGGCGGCGGTGGATCGTGGCTCGATCACGCGCGTGGTGAGCGCGACGGGCACGTTGCAGCCGCTGGTGTCGGCGAACGTCGGTTCGACGGTATCGGGCCCGGTGCAAAGTGTTTCGGTGGACTTCAATTCGCAGGTGCGCGCCGGCCAGGAGTTGGCGCGGCTTGATCCAACGCCGTTTCAGCAACGCATTACGCAAGCGCAGGCGCAATTGGCGCAAGCGCAAGCGCAAGCGGCTGTCGCGAACTCTGATTATCAGCGTTACGTCGTGTTGCAGCAGCGCGGATTTGCGTCTGAGCAATTGATGGCGCAGCAACGTGCGGCGCGCGACACGGCGCGGGCGGCGGTGGCTTCCGCGGCGGCGCAGGTGGCTTCGGCGCGTACTGATTTGGAGCGCAGTGTCATTCGCTCGCCGATCGATGGTGTTGTGGTTGATCGCCAGGTGAACGTCGGCCAGCCGGTGGCTTCCAGTCTGCAGGCGGCGACGCTGTTCATTATCGCCCAGGATCTCTCGCGATTGCAGGCGAACATCACGGTCGATGAAGCCGACATCGGCGAAGTGAATGAAGGGCAGGCGGTGCGCTTTACCGTCGATGCGTTTCCGGAGCGCGAATTTGAAGGCCGCGTGAGCCAGGTGCGCCAGCAGGGCGTCGCTGAGAGCGGTGTTGTCAGCTACACTGTGGTCGTCGAGGCCGACAATCCTGGCCGGCAATTGCTGCCGGGGATGACGGCGAACGCTGAAATCGTGTTGGAGCAGCGCGATGACGTGCTGCGTGTGCCGAACACGGCGATGCGCTTCCGTCCGGCTGACGAGCAACTGATCGCGCAAAGTCAGGCGCTCATGGGCGGCGCGGGTGGCGAACGCCGCGCGCGCGATGGTGAGGCGCAGGCGCAAGAGCGCGGCGGCGGCGCAGGCCGAGGCCAGCGTGGCCAAGGCGGCCAGCGCGGCGGTGGCCGCGGTGTTGCGCAGATCGCGGAACAGCTGCAGCTCAATGAACAACAACGCGCCGCGGCGCAGACGGCGTTCGACAACGCCACGGCCGCCAACCAAGGCGGCGGCGGAGACCGGCGTGCTGCGTTCCGGCGCATTCGCGAGCAGGTCATCGCGGCGATCGAGCCGACGTTGACGGCGGAACAGCGTGCGCTCCTGGAGCAGATGCGTTCGGGCGCTGGACCGCGCCGCGAGGTGCGCAATCAGGCTGTGCTTTGGGTGCTGCGCAACAACCGGCCGACGCCGGTTCTGGTCGAAACCGGCATCGCCGATAATGGCTACACGCTCATCTATTCGGGCCTCAACGAAGGCGACGAAGTCATCATTGGCGGCGGCCCGCAGGCGACGAACAGCAACCAAGGCAGCCCGTTCGGCGGCGGCGGCCGTGGTGGCGGCGCGCGCATCCGGGGCGCGTAATGGCAGCGCTCATCGAAGCAACGAACTTGGTCAAGCTGTATCGCATGGGCGAAGAGACCGTGCATGCGCTCGACGGCGTGAGCTTTTCCATTCCGCGTGGTGATTATTGCGCGATCGTTGGGCCGTCCGGCTCCGGCAAATCGACGTTGATGAACATCATCGGCGGACTCGATACGCCGAGCAACGGCCGCATCGTGATAGCCGGCAACGATATCGGTGCGATGAACGACGACGATCTGGCGGTGTTCCGCAATCAGACGATCGGCTTCGTGTTCCAGAGCTTCAACCTGCTGCCGCGCCTAACGGCGCTGGAGAATGTCGAGCTGCCGATGATCTATGGCGGCATCTTGCCGAAGGAGCGCAAGGAGCGGGCCGCCGAGTTGCTGGAGCGCGTGGGGCTTGGCCAGCGTATGGGGCACAGGCCGACGCAGCTTTCGGGTGGCCAGCAGCAACGCGTGGCGATCGCGCGGGCGCTGGCGGGTAAGCCGGCGCTGTTGCTGGCGGACGAGCCAACGGGCGCTCTCGATACCAATACCGGGATCGAAATCCTGGCGCTGTTCAATCAGCTCAATCGCGAGGGCGCGACGATTGTGCTGGTGACGCACGATCACGACGTCGCGCGCGCCACCAAGCGCACGATCGAGATGCGCGACGGGCATATTGTTTCGGATCAAGTCAACGATCGGAGTGTGCGCCATGATGCGAACAGCTGATCTCGTCGCCAGCTCAGGCCGCGCGCTGCGGGCAAACCCTATGCGCTCGGCATTGACGGCGCTGGGCGTTATCATTGGGGTCGCTTCGGTGGTAGCTATGGTGGCGTTGGGTTCGGGTGCGCAGGCGCAGGTGGAGCGTTCGATCGCGAGCTTGGGCTCTAACCTGCTGATCGTCGTGCCGGGCGCGCAGCGCAGCGGCGGCGGCGTACGCGGGCAGGCGGGCGCCGGCGGCGGCTGGGATTCGCTGACGCTCGACGATGCGGCGGCGATTGCGCAGCTGGAGAATGTCGCCGTGGTTGCGCCGTCGCAGCGGGCGCGGACGCAGGTGATCGCGAATGGCTTGAACTGGAACCCGGAAGTTAACGGCGTGACGCCAGACTTCCTTGTCGCGCGTGATTGGGAGATCGCCTCCGGCCGCATGTTCGACGAAACCGAAGAGCGGCAAGCGCGCCGCATCGTCGTGCTCGGCAACACGGTGGCGCAGAACTTGTTTCCGAACATGGACCCGGTCGGCCAAACCGTGCGCATGAATGGCGGTACATACGAAGTGATCGGCGTTCTGGAGTCGAAGGGCCAATCAGGCTTTCAAGACCAGGACGACATCGTGCTGGCGCCGCTGACGACAGTGAAACGGCGGATCGCCGGCCGGCGTGGGCGCGCCGACTCCGTCAGTCAGATCTCGGTGAAGGCCGAGAGCGAGCAGGTGCTCAACCGGGTCCAGGAAGACGTAGAGAACCTGTTGCGTCAGCGTCACCGCACGCGCGAGGGTGAGGACGATTTCACGGTTCAGAATCTCAGTTCGATCAGCGAAACGATGGCGCAGACGACCGGCGTGTTCACTGCCCTTTTGGGGGGAATTTCGGCGGTGTCGCTGCTTGTCGGTGGTATTGGCATCATGAACATTATGCTGGTCAGTGTCACGGAACGGACACGCGAGATTGGCCTGCGTAAAGCCCTGGGGGCGAGACAGTCAGATATTCTTCATCAGTTTGGGCTGGAGGCGATCACGCTTTCCGTTGCGGGAGGAATTATCGGGTTAGTTATTGGTGTTGCTGGCGCCTGGGGGATGACCACACTATTTAACCTACCCTTGGTGGTGTCGCCGTTAAATGCGGGGTTGGCGATCGCCTTCTCTGGTTTGGTCGGGGTGCTGTTCGGCGCGTACCCGGCTTATCGCGCGGCGAAGCTCGATCCGATCGAGGCGCTGCGGCGGGAATGAGGAAGAAGTCCTTGATGCGTACGTTGATGGTTTCACTTGTCGCCTTGAGCGCCGCTCTCGGCACAGCGCAGGCTGATACGCTGGGCGAGGCGATGGCCTCGGCGCAGGAAAGCAACCCTACCTTGGCGGCGCAACGCCATCGGCTACGGGCAACGCGCGAGGCGCTGCCGCAAGCGCTCTCAGCGGCGCTGCCGCAGGTTTCAGTTTCGGCTTCCGCAAGTGCGAGCGATCGCGACTACGAGGATCCGTTGACGCCGGACAATGGCCGCAGCGAAACGTGGACCAGTTCGGCGAATATCTCACAGCTTCTGTTCGGTTCGGGCCGTGTTCTGGCGTCGACGCGCGCGGCGCGTGCGCAAATCGCCGGCGCGACCGCGGACTACGAAGGCGCGCGTCAAGCGCTGCTGCTCGATGTGGCGACGGCGTATGCGAACGTGCGCCAGGCGCAGGCGGTTGTTGCGGCGCGCGAGCAGAACGTCGCCAACCTACAGCAGTTGCTCGACTACGCGCATGCGCAGTTCGAAGCCGGCGTGGTGACGCGTACGGATGAAGCGCAAGCGCAAGCGCGCTTCGCGCAGGCGCGTACCCAATTGGTGCAGGCGCAAGGACAGATGGCGGCGGCGGTGGAAGCCTATCGCCGCTTGGTCGGGCGCCCGCCGTCGGACCTACAGGCGCCGCCCGCGGCGACGGGCCTGCCGATGGATTTGGAGAGCGCGTTGTCGACGGCGGTTGAGAACAGCCCGACGCTGATCAGCGCGCAAGCCGACACGCGCTTGGCCGATGCCAACGTCAGCTCCGCCGCGGCGCAGGGGCGCCTCAGTGTGACGGCCGAAGCTGGCTATTCGCTCGGCGCCGATTTTGACGACGAACTTTCCGAGAGCTCGAACGACAGCGTGGGCGTTCGTTTGTCGGTGCCGCTCTTCCAAGGCGGCGCCATCCGCTCGCGGACGCGCCAGGCGCGTGCGCTGCGTTCGGCGGCCAACCTCGATCTCGCGGCGACGCAGCGTTCCGTGCAGGAAACGGTGACGAACGCCTGGACCGGCCTCGCCAGCGCGCGCTCGGCGGTGCAATCGGCACAAGAGCAGGTTGATGCGGCAGAGCTTGCCTATGAAGGCGTGCGCCTGGAGCAGGAAACGGGCCTGCGTTCGACTGTCGAAGTGCTCGATCAGGTGGCGGACTTGCTGACGGCGCAGATCGCGCTGGCGCAAGCGCAACGTGACCTGGTGGTGGCGGAGCGGCAGATGCTGGCTTCAGTCGGAACGCTGGATATTCCGGCGGGTTCGGGCGGGCTCATCGAAGACAACGATCAGCTGCGCGGCCGCTAATCGTTCTGGGCGCGCGGTAGATCGCAGGCGCGCGTGCGTTTGCAGCGGGCCGATGCTAAAGCCGCCGCGATGATGAATCTCCTTTCTGGCCGCTGGTTGTCGGCGCTGGCGCTGCTGGGCGCATTTTTCCTTGCTCTGATGTTTGCCGGTTTGGCGCTGACGCCTGACCCCGTGCGCACGACGAATGCGCCGGGGCAGTTCGATGTTGGCGCAGCGCGCGAACGGCTGGTGCGGATCATGGGCGATGAGACGCCGCACCCGGTTGATAGCGCGGCGCAGGATGTGGTGCGCGAGGCGTTGCTGCGGGAGATCGCAGCGCTCGGCTTCACGCCGGAAATCCGCGATACGTTTGCGTGCCGGCCGCAGCCGCGCGGGCCGCTAGTGGATTGTGCGCGGGTGCGCAACATCGTGTTCAGCGTGGGCCCCGAAAGCGGCCCGGCCGTGCTGGCGGCGGCGCACTATGATTCAGTGGCTGCAGCGCCTGGCGCAAGCGATGACGGCATCGGGCTTTCGGTTTGGCTCGAAGTGGCGAGGATGTTGCGCGAGGAGAGCCTGACGCGGCGCGTGATCTTCCTGTTCAGCGATGGCGAGGAGCCGGCGCTGCTCGGCGCCTTCGAGTTCGCCAACAACGATCCGCTGTTCGCTTCGGTCGAAGCGCTGGTCAACCTGGAAGCGCGTGGCTCGCGCGGACCGGCGATCTTCTTCGAATCGAACCAGCCGAACGCGGATGCGGCTGCCGCTTTTGGCGCGGCGCCCCGGCCGATCGCCAACTCGGTTATGGCTGATGTTTACGCGATGCTCTCGAACTCCAGCGACGTCACGGCGCTGACGCGGCCCGGGCTCGATGTGCTCAACATCGCCATCCTCGATGGGCTCGAAGATTATCACACGCCGCAGGACAACATCGCGTCGCAGGATTTGCGCAGCGTACAGCATATGGGTGATGTCGCGCTCGCCGTGGTGCGGCGGCTCGCGCATGCGAACGATGCCGGCATGACGACGCCCGCGGTCTATACTGACATTGCCTCGCGCGTGTTCGTGAGCGCGCCGACTTGGACGGGGCAAGTGGCGCTTTGGCTCTGCGTGCTGGTTGCAGGTTTCGTGTTCTGGCGCACCGGCGCGGCGGGGCGCTGGTCGGCGCTGGTGGCGCCGCCCTTGGTGGCGATAGGCGCGGGCGCGCTGGCGTTTGGTGTTGGGTTCGGCCTGAGCGCGTTGCGGCCCGGTGAAGACTGGGGCTTTGCTCATCCGGAGCCTGCGCGGGCATTCTGCATTCTGATTGCGGTGTTTTGCGCGGTGCTGACGTTAATGGTGCTGCGCGGCGGGCGAAACGCAGCGCAAACGGGCGCCGCGGCGGTGCTGTGGTTTGCACTGATTGGCGGCGTGCTCTCGATCCTGTTGCCGGGTATCTCCATTCTGTTTGCGCTCCCCGCGTTGCTATTCGCGCTCGGGGCGCTGGCGGCGCTGGTGTGGAAGCCGGCGCAGATGATCGGCGCGTGGCTCGCGGCGCTGGCGGCTGTCGCAATCTGGGCGCCGATGCTGTTCCTGACTGAACTCGCGCTTGGATTTGAGATGGCGTTCGCGTTCGCGATCATAGCGGCGCTGATTGTGTTGCCGTGGCTTGGCGTGTTTGCGCAGGTGCGCGGGGATGGCGCCTGGCGCGGGCTGGCGGTGGTGACGGGCATCGGCGTGGTGGCAAGCATCGTGATGACGGCGATTGCGCCGAGTATGTCCGAAGCGCGCCCGCGGTCGCTCAACATCATGCAGTTTGTGAACACGAGCGATCGCGAAGCCCGCATCACGGCTGGCTCGGCCGAGCGGGCCTTGCCGGAAAGTCTAGCGGGAGCGTTCACGCCTGAGCTCGTTGTGCCCGGCGATCGAGCGGATACTTGGGCCGCGGCAGCACCCATGGTGCAGGTTGCACCGCCGGCGCTGGAGGACGTCATTGTCGATGAAGGCAATGGGCGGGTTTTGCGCGCGCGATTGGCGATGAACGGCGCCTATCGCGTCATGATCCGCATTCCGATGACGGCGGAGCCGGTCGACGTGCGCGTGAACGGCGTGCTGACCAACTTTGCCGACACAGGCGGCGAGGGCGGCGAGTTCATGAACGTCGCGTGTCAGGGCCGCGCGTGCGATGGCGC
>CAYUOC010000003.1:26676-48679 GCA_964446305.1 uncultured Terricaulis sp.
CCTTTCGGCGTCGTCCAGCAGCCGAATGGGCGATAGGTCCCTGTGGTTTCGGGAACGAAGAAGGCCGTGGCGCAGAGCGTCAGGCCGCGTGAGCTTTCCCAGCGGCCTTGAAACGTGATCGGCGCCAGGTAGCGGCCGCTGCTGCGTGCGCGTTCGCCTTCGAGCAGGCGCGACATCCAACCGCGATCGGGCTGTTGCTGCTCATAGACGACTTCGAAGCCGCCCTCGCGGAATGAAAGCGTTTGTTGAACGAGTTGCCGGCGGCGGCTGTCGCGGATGAGGCCGTCGTGAATAAAATTGGTGTGGAAGGGATCGAGGATGTTTTCCAGTGCGTCGAGCGGCCGCCCACGCCACACGCCGCGCGAATACCAGAAGTGATCGTACTTCGGATCGCCGATGAGCGGCGGCGGTTCGAACGCGGGCGCGTTTTCGCCGCCTTCAAGCCGAATGAATACCGCGCCGTGTTGCTCGGCGACGGCGATGCGTTCGGCGCCAAGCTTGGAAAAATCGGCGCCCTCGCCCGCGCCAGGCACATCGACACAGCGGCCCGCACCATCAAAGCGCCAGCCGTGATACGGGCACTCGATCGCGCCGTCTCTCACCTTGCCTTCGGACAATGGAAAGTTGCGGTGCGGGCAGCGATCCTTCAGCGCCGTGACGCCATCGCCAGAGCGAAACAGCACAAGCGGCACATCAGCCAGCTTCCGTGCGAGCGGGCGGGTTTTGAGTTCGCGCGAGAGCGCGATCGGAACCCAAGCCTTGCTCAATCCGGCGGGAAAAGGCGTCATCTCACCGCAATCCTTTCCAGCATTGGCGCCATGGCGTCCAGCGCCCGGGCCAGCCCACGATAGCTGATGCGCCGCCACGCGGGCAGATGGCTGTCAAAAACCATGCTGAATTCCAGTGTTGGGCGCGCGCCCCGGTTGCGTTTGAAGGCGCCGGCGCCGGCGGAATAGTTGATTTGAAGCCCGTCGGCGATGGCGCGCTCAGCGGAGGCGGCCATTGCAACCCTGTAAAGACCGCGCGCTTGCGGCAGCGTGCGATCGTACCCGAGTAGCGGGTTCACCAGCGTGCCCTGATAAACGTGTTCGGCGGTGACGGCTTCGATGGCGCCCGCGTCGTTGCGGAAGAGATGAAGAGTCAACACGCCGCTCTCGATGGCGGCGCGGAGCAGGGCTTCGCCGTAGTCGGGATTGGTACGCGAATACTTGTCGAGATAGAGGCCGCGATAGAGATCGAGGACGCGGCGGAGGTCTTCCTGCGAGAGATCGCGCGCGGTTTCGGCGCGGAGTCCTTGTGCGGCGAGTAAGCGGCGGTCATCGCGTGCGTCCCGGCGCGGTGCCCAATCGCGCGCCGGATCGGGAATGCGCCAAACGATGCGGCTGAGCAGGCGATGGCCGCCAAGCCCGATCATGCGTGCAGCAAGGGCTTGGTGCTCGTCGGCGTTGAGCGAGCGCCAGATGATGGCGCGATCCGGATAAACGGCGCGCAGCGCGTCCAATGCGTGTTCGAGATCGCCGCCGCTCCAATCTCCATAGAGGCTGGTGGAGAAGAGGAGATGATTGACGAAGATGGCGTGGTCGGCGCGAGTGATCCGCAGAACGCCCTCCGTAAGGTGCGAGAGCAGGTTGAAGACCAACGCCTCCCCGCCGCTGACGTCGCGCGCGACCTCGTCTCTGGATGTCTTGCCGTAAGTGACGGCGAGTGAGGTGAGCCAACAATCGCCCTTGGTTGGCGCCACGATGGCGAAGGCGCGATCGCTAAGTTGGAGCACGCTCAGATCGAAGCGGGCATTGCCGAGCGTGGCGGCGGGATCGGCTTTGGCTAGCGCGCGCACATACGCGGCGACGCCTGATTGATCGGGCGCCCAGGCGACTGTTTCGTCACCGGCAGCGGCGATGCGGGGGCTGGTCATATTGGCTCACCATTCCACTCGATGTCGGCCGTGGCCATTTCGGTGAGCGTTTTGCCGGCGAAAGCGGCTTTGATCGTGAGCGATGCCGTATCGATCAGCGCGCCGGCGATCGGCGCGGTATCGCCCGGCGCCGAGATGACGTCGCCGCTTTGCCGCCGCCGTTCGCTCCATTCCCCCAGGCGCGCCTGCTTCAGCGCGGTAGGCAGACCATAAGCCCACAGTGCGGGGCCGACATGCTTTGGCGCGGCCGTTGGTGCGAGGGCTGGCTCGGGATGGTGGCCCAGCAGGGCCGTGGCGAGCATGGGGCTTCGATTGAAGAGATGCGCGCCGCTGGTTGCCCGCGGATTGCACTCGATGAGCCATGGCGTTCCGTCACCGTCGACGATGACGTCACAGGCGAACTGGCCGCGCGGGATTAGTTTTTGCGCGAGATTGCCTGCAATGGCGAGCAGGCGGTCGTGCAAGGCGCGATCGAGTGGTTCGAACGCGTAGCCGGCGCCCCCATCGAATTTCCAAGGCGAACGATAGGCGGCGAAGGCGACGAGGCGGGCGTCCACGCTGGCGGCATAGAAGCTCACCTCTTCGCCTCGAATGCGGTGTTGCACGACCCACGGCGCGTCCTCTGTTGGCCGCAGCGCGCGGACGGCCTCAGGTGAAGGGCCGACCAAGGCGCTTGTGCCGAAGCGGGAGTATTCGGCTTTGAACACGAGATCGCTCGCGTTCGCGAGCAAGGGTTCAAGCGCTGCCGCCGATTGCAGGCGTGTCGTATGCGGCGCGGAAAGGCCGAGTGCGGCGGCTTCTTGCGCGAAGGCATACTTCGAATGAAGACGCCGAAGCGTCGCGATGTCCGGTGCGAACGCGCAGGGCAGGTTGAGCGCGGCGACGTAAAACACTTCCTCGCAGGTCGGGATGAGGATGCGAGGTTCTAGCGACGCTGTGAGCTCTGTCAGAGTTCGGGCAAAACCGCTGAAATTGGTGCGCGGCGACGGATAGCAATGAACTTTGGTGACGGCGCGCGAGAAGCTCGCCATGCGGCTCGGGACGCAATCGGCCATGTGCGTCTCGAAGCCGGCGGCGGTGAAGCAACGCGCGAGATCGAGCGCGGCGGGCGCGCGGGCGCCGGTGATCAGAACGCGCTCAGGCATTGGACCATTGCACGCGCCGGCGCTTCGGGCCGGTCCACGGCGCGAGCGGGGTCAGTGTGACTGGGAGTGTGATGTTTGATTTGGCGAGCAAAGCGGTGAGTGCTGATTGCGCTTGGGGCGCGTGCTTGTCGTTGCACGCCAGGGTGACTTCCGTTGGCGAGGCAATGGCGCGCCAATCGGCCATAGGCGGAATTGCGCTGGACACGGCGGCGTCGATCTCGCGTGGAAAGATCATTGCGTCATCCCAGCGCCATAGGTCGGTGACGCGGCCTTCGATCGGATGGATTGCGCGCAGCGCGGAGCCGCAGGCGCACGGCGCATCGAGGTGTTCGACCAGATCGTCGAGCCGCACGCGCACCATGGGCTGAGTGGTGCGGCGGAGGTCGGTGACGATAGGGCGAAATCTGTTGGCGTTCCCGACGCGCTCGAACTCGAAGGCGATGGAATCCTCGTTGAGGTGCAAGACGCCATGCTTGCAGGCGGCGCCGAGGAAGCCCTCGGTTGCCTGGTAGATGGGGTCGGGGCGGATGCCGAGCGCCTGTGTGATCCAATCGCGTTCCAGCGCGCCGAGAGGTTCTGCGCCGTAATAAAGCCGCTCGAACGTCGGGGACGTGTTGAAGCCGGCAAGCTCCGCGAGGACGTGGCTTGGTGCGATGAAGATGTCGGGCGCGAAAGCCTTGATGTCGCGCGCGCGCTGTTCGGGGTCGGCGGCGAGGCTGAAATATTGGAATGTGAACGGACCGGAATTGGCGACGTCGCGATAAAGCGCGTTGTTGGCGCGGAGGCAGAGGCCGATGCGGCGCCGGCGCAGAGGTGGATCCGGCAACAACTTAGCTAGGGTTTGGCCGAGATAGCGTGCGCGTTCGGCGGCGCTTGAGAGGAAGACGCCGCGCGCGCCAGTGCTGCCGGTCGAGAAACCGGCGAATACGCCCGGCGTGACTTCCCCGCTCCCGCCGCGCTCGGCCGCTTCGGCGGCGGCGAGGATCTGATCAGCGTTCAGGCCGTGCGAGTTCCAGTTCTCCGGATGACCACGCATTGCGGCTGGTTCGACAATGGGGAACGTGTCGATGCTGGGCCCGTGCCCGGCAAGCGCCGGAGTTCTGGCGATGGCGGGCGCGAGGCGGCGCCAGAGTTTGGCTTGCCTTCGTTCGATGGCGGCGCGATCGCGGAGAAAAAGTTGCGCCAGACGCGTGTCCGCGTACGCAGTCAAAACGCTGACACGATTTATGCTCACGGAGGCGTCACCGCCATGGCCGCAATCTCTGGGCAGTGCGAGGGCGCGATGAGAACGTCGCGGTTGCGCGTCAGCAAGGCGTGGAGGTCGTGAAGCGTGCCGCGATAAGTCTTGGTGTCGCCGAGGAGGGCGGTGGTGAGGCGCGGCGGCGGGACATTGTCGCGCACGGCGCCGGTTGACCATGCTGCGTCACCAACGAGGAAAACGCTGCGGCCGTCATCGTCCCGGATGAGCAGGCCCCAATGGCCGGCGCAATGGCCAGGCAATTGTATCGCGACCAGGCTGCCGTCACCGAAAAGATCGGCGCCGGTTTCGAATGGTTTCATGTCCCGGCTCAGACTTACTGGCGGCAGCTCTTCGAAGAAGCGGGCGCGTTGCTGCAATTCCGCCGGCGCGAGCGCTGACAGCAGGCCGCGGCGCACACGGCTGAAGCGCCCCAGCTGCGCCAATTGATCGAGCCCTGCGCGGGCGCAGAATAATTGCGCCTTCGGAAAGGCGTGCAGTCCGGCGATGTGATCGCCATGAAAATGGGAAATGACGACGCTGCGGACATCGTCCGGCGAAAGACCAAAGCGCTGCAGCTGATCGGCAGCAGAGTGGCCCTCCTTGAGTTCAACAGGCGTCGCCCAGCGATAGAGGCGCTCCGGCAAAGTTTGCGTCGCCGCAAAGAAGGCTGGATCGTAGCCGGTGTCGAAGAGGACAGCGCCTTCGCTTGGGTGGATGATGAGTCCGGCAAGCGCGGGAAATTCAGCCGGGCAAAGCCCTGCGCCGCGCCGCGCCATCCCGGCGGGGTGATAGCAGAGCCCTGCTTTGAGAACGTGAAAACGGCACTGGGTCATGCGGCGGTGGCGTGTTGTGCCGCGATTTGCTGCGCCGTGGCTACAGCATCGTAGCGCGGGGCGTAGCCGAGCAGATCGCGGGCGCGGGCGAGGTCGAACGTCTGCGTGTAGGCGAGCGTGGCGACGCCGTAAGTGGTGAGGCGGGGCTCAGGACGCGCCGGCAGGATGCCGCAGACGAACTCGGTCGCGCGCGCGAGCGTGAGCGCAAGTTGAACGGGTATCGGCCGCAGCGCCACGGGACGGTTCAGCGCCGTGCTGAGCTGAGCGATGAGATCGGCGACGCTCATCGGCTGGCCGCCTGAAATGTTGATGGCCTTGCCGTTGCTCTTTTCGATGTGTTGATCGGCGAGGAGGAGCGCGGCGGCGGCGTCGCGAACGTCGGTCAGCTCAATGAGCGCGCGTCCACCGCGAATAGCGGGAAACCAGCCGCGTGAAGCCAGCGCCAGGATGCGCGGCAGAAGCACTTTGTCGTCGGCGCCGATCAACGCGCGCGGTCGAACGGAAACGGTGCGGAAACTCGCCGTGTTTGCAGCAAGCACGATGTCTTCGGCAATGCGCTTGGTGTGGGCGTAGGCGTTGAGCGCGCGGTGCGGGAGCGTGCTCTCTTCGGTCAGTGCGACTTGATCCCTCAACGACGCGTAGATTGAGGGTGACGAGACGAAGACGAAGGCCTGCGCGCCCGAGGCCTTGGCGGCGCTCAGGAGGTCACGCGTGGCGTCGACATTGATGGCCTGGAATGCGGCGGCGGGGCCCCACGGGCTTGAGAGCGCGGCGGCGTGGAAGACGACATCGATGCCGGTGCAAAGCGCTTGAAGGTCCATGGTCAGCAGATCGCCTTGCACGAACTCCGCGCCGCTCTGTTTGAGGCGCTCCGCGTTGGCGCTGCTGCGGCCGGTGGCGCGGACTTGATAGCCGGCTTCGCTGAGCGCCGCGCATAGGCTAAGCCCGAGGCCGCCCGTGGCGCCGGTGACGAGCGCGCGGCGTGTGCTCATGCGCGCAGCACCATGGCGGCGGCGCTGATGCCTGCCGCCGTCCCGAGCAGCAACATGCTGCTGCCTGGCAGAATCAGCCCTTGGCGATGCGCGCTGACGAGGGCGGTGGGCAGGGAGGCTGCGATCTGATTGCCGTGTGTCCCGAAAATATCGATGACCCGCGCGGGGTCGCCGCCCATGAGCCGGCGGACGTGTTCGAGTCCCGGATGGCTGGCTTGGTGGCAGATCACGAGATCGACGGACTCGCGATCGAGCCCAGCTTCTTGAAGCGCTTCGTCGATCAAGCGCGGCAGGCAGCGGGCGGCGGCTTTGAACACGCCGAACGCGTCCATGCGGAACTTGGCCCCTTCCATCAGCGCATCGAGCTGGTCGGCGCGGATGCGCGTGCCGCCGGCGCGCAGGGTCGCGAGGTCCTTGCCTTCGCCGTAGGTCTCGAAGCGGCGGGAGAGAAGTGCCGGGCCAGCTTCATCACTGCCTGCCTCGACGCAGATAGCGGCGGCGCCGTCGCCGAAGATCGAGAAGGTTTGCGGATCGGCGCTGTCGAGGCCGGCGGAGGCAATGTCGCTGGCGACGATGACCGCGCGCTTGAAGCGGCCGGTCTCAAATCCCATCGCGACAATATCCAGCGCCGTGACGAAGGAGAGGCAGGTCTGATTGACGTCGAACGCCCAGATGCCGGACTTGCCGAGACCGAGCTCGTTTTGAATGATCACTGACGTGCCAGGGATCGGCTGCTCCATCACCGCGCAGGCGCCGACCAGGACATCGAAATCGCCGTCGCCCCAGCCGGCCATGGTGATGGCTTCGCGCGCCGCCGCCGCGCCCATGGCGGAGCTGGTTTCGTCCTCGCTGGCAATGCCGCGCACACGAATGCCGAATTTCTCTTCCGTCCATCCAGACGGCTCGCCGAAAAGCGCGTCTAAATCAGTCGATGGACGCTGCGTGCGTGGTTGGTAGCTGCCGTATCCGACGATCTTGAGGGGAGTCATCGTGCTTCCGATCTGGCGCATCACGTCGTAGCATTTTTGCGTTGAAGCACAAATGTTGGGCGGGGCGGCGTCGCCGGTAGGGCGGCCTGAAGCGGAAGTTGGGCGGCTTCCCACTTCTGCGTGTGTTTGGAGCGGGCGGCGGGAATCGAACCCGCACGAAAAGCTTGGGAAGCTTTCAGGCTACCACTACATCACGCCCGCGATCCAACTCGGTCACTAGCCGATAATGCCCTCGGTGGACAGAGGCTTCTATATGGATCAGCGATCCTTTAGGGCGCGCCACTGATCTGCCGCCTCCAGCGCCTGAGCCGCGTACATGACGCTGGGGCCGGCGCCCATGTAGATTGCGACGCCCATGGTGTCCGCAATCTCCTCATCGGTCGCCCCGGCAGCCACTGCCGCCTTCGCGTGAAACGTGATGCAAGGATCGCAGCGTATCGCGACTGACACTGCCAACGCGATGAGTTCCTTGGTTTTCGTGTCTATGGCGGCAGGCTTGAGCGCTGCTTGCGCTTGCTGGCTGAAGGCGCGCATCACATCCGCTTGCCGCCCGCGCAGAGTGGATACGAGTGCGTTCAGCTCGTGCGCCATCTCGGGCCAGTCTTTGTGCATCTCTTGCGTCCCTCAGCCTACGAATGCTTTTTCGATCACGAAGTCGGCGGGCAATGCGTTTGACCCCTCTCGAAAACCCGCACCGATGAGGATCGCTTGCATGTCGTGGTTGAAGGGGAGTGAGCCGCAAATCATCACGCGATCGGTCGCCGGATTGAACGGGGCGATTCCCATGTCGGTGAAGGCTTTGCCAGACTGGATGAGATCCGTGATGCGCCCGGGGTGCCGGCATGGACCTCGTGTGCAGCTGGCGTAGCGCATGACGTGGAGCGAAGCGGCTTCGCCAACAAGCGGGTCGTCGGCAAGTGCGTTGACCACATCCTCGCTATAGCGAAGCTCGGCTGCCTCGCGGCAGGTGTGCGTGACAATAATCTGTTTGAACTTTGAGTAGGTCTCCGGTTCGCGCAGCAGGCTGGCGAACGGTGCGAATCCGGTGCCGGTCGAAATCAAGAAAAGGCGCGTGGCCGGAGTCAGGGCATCAAGCACAAGCGTGCCCGTCGCCTTCCGCGCCAGAAGCACTTCATCTCCTGGCTTGATGCGACGCAGGCGTGATGTGAGCGGGCCGTTGGGGGCAATGATCGAATAGAACTCAAGGGTGTCGTCCCATGGCGGGGACGCTATCGAGTAGGCCCTCAACAGCGGCCGAGTTTCCGTCCGCAGTCCGATCATCACGAACTCGCCGGCGCGGAAGCGAAACGAGGCAGGGCGTGTGATTCTGAATCGAAAGAGTCGCTCGGTGTAGTGCTCAGCCTCAAGGACACGTTCGGCTGTGAGGTTCTCAGGCAGTGGCGGCAGAGTCTGCGATTGCGCCGAATCTTTCGGCGCAGGCGCCTTTGGCTTCTCGGTTGCACGAAGGAACGGGAAGGTCAGCGGGCTCATGGAGCGTCTGTGATGTCGGGCGGCGCATGGGGAGTTGATCTGTGTCAAGAAGCTTGGAAAAACATGCATCGATGCTAATATATGTCGCAGGAGCATTCGATGGCCACGGCGGCAAAAAGCAAAAAGGCAATGCGGGATCTGGAGAGTCGGGCGGGGGAAGCCGCCGAGCTTCTAAAGCTCCTCGCCAACGATCAGCGTCTCATCATTTTGTGCCGACTGAGCGATGAAGAGTTATCGGTTTCGGAACTCGGCGAGTACGTGAACCTCGCTCAGTCTGCATTGTCGCAACACCTCGCGAAACTCCGTGCGCAAGGACTGGTCGCCACACGGCGTGAGGGCCAGAGCATCTATTATCGCTTGGCCAACCCAACCGCGCAGAAGCTAGTCGGCGCGCTGTGCGAACTTTACGGCGGCAAGTGAACGCTACTTGAACAATATGCCAGGTTTGAAGCCCAGCCGCTTGAACACCATTGCGGCGGGACAAAAGCCAGTGAACGCGGCTTGAAACATGTTGAGCCCGGCGAATGCAGAAAGGAGCACCCAATAGGGATGCACCCACGTCGCCAGCGCCAAGCCCGCCAGCACGACAAGTCCCGCGAATGCAAAAACAGCGCGATCAATTGTCATCTGTGATTCTCCGCAATTGAGAGGGTCTGAATTGCCTGCCTGAGCCAAGCGTCTAGTTGTGCGCCACTCATCAAGCCGGCTTGGCGCGCGATCTCGCGGCCGTTGTGGAAGAGAATGAGCGCCGGGATGCCTCGAACGCCCAACTGTCCGGGCGCACTTGTCTGGTCCGCGTTGAGCTTGAGAAAGCGCACTCGTGGTCCGAACTGTTCCGCCGCTGCGGCGAACGTAGGCGCCATCATCCGGCACGGTCCGCACCATTGAGCCCAAACGTCGACGAGGACGGGGACGGAACTGAGCTTCAGGTGCGCGGCAAACGCTGAGTCATCGACGTCAATGGGCGCGCCTGTGAAGAGCTTTTCCCCGCAACGACCGCATTTGGCCGCCTTCGGATCGCCAGCGCCCACACGATTTCCCGTATTGCACGCTGGGCAAGCGACCTGAGTCATCGTTTGGTTTCCTTCAGTTTGGCGATGCCGAGCACCCTAAGCGCGAGCGCCTCATAGAAAGTCTCGCTCTGGCCGCGGCGGAGTTTTCCGAGGAAGTATTTTTCGAACTGCTCCTTCGCGAGGTGCACCCATTTGCCGTGGGCGGACCAATTGACGTTGCGCGGTGGGATCTGTGGCTGAGCGATAAACGCGACGCCCTCGTCGCCGAAATCGGCGAGGCACACCGCGTTCCAGGTCGCTTGCTCTTGTGGCGCCTTCTTCCGCAGCAAAGCGCCGATGTTTTTAGCCGTGGCGGTGACCATGGATTCGATCATGAACCCAGTCTTCGGGACACCGACCGGCACCGGCGTCTTGCCGGTGGGCGGAATGGCGACGGCTACGCCGATGCCAAACACGTTGGGGTAGGTGGGATTGCGCTGGTGCTTGTCGACAATGACAAACCCGCGTGGGTTCACCAGACCTTCGAGGCCCATGATCGCCGGCACGCCGCGGAAGGCCGGCAGCATCATTGAAAACTTGAACGGCAGCTCGTGTGTCGCCTTAACAGCGCCGTCCTCGTTCAGCTCTTCGACAACCATCTTCCCGGCTTCGACTTTGGCGACGCGGGCGTTGGTGATCCATTTGATATGTCGCTCGCGCATTTCGCTTTCGAGCAGGCCCTTGGTATCGCCGACGCCATCGAGCCCCAAATGCCCGACATAGGGTTCGGCGGTTACGAACGTTATCGGCACCTGGTCACGCAGCTTGCGGCGACGCAGCTCGGTGTCGAGGATCATCGCGAACTCGTAGGCGGGACCGTAACAAGAAGCGCCCTGGACGGCGCCGACCACGATTGGCCCTGGTGCATCGCAGAACGCGTCGAACGCGGTCGAGGCGCGCTCGGCGTGATCGACGTGGCAAATGGAGTGGGTGAAGCGCTCTGGTCCCAGGCCTTCGATCTCGTCGAACGCCAAATCGGGGCCCGTTGCGATAACGAGATAGTCGTAAGCGAGCGAGATCCCGTCGTTCAGCTCGATCCTGTTTTCGTTGGGGTGAACCTTCTTCGCCCCCGTCGAGAGGAAGTCGATGCCCTTCCGTTTCATGATCGATGGCAGCTTCACTTCAATTGCGTCGCGCCGGCGCCAGTTCACAGCCACCCAGGGATTGGAGGGCACGAAGTGATAGGTGTCGCCCTTGGAGATCAGAACCACTCTGTCTGAGGACCGCGCTTCGCCTTTGACCTCGTAGGCAGCCAGCACGCCGCCTAGGCCGGCGCCAAGAATTGCGATGGTCGCCATTTTTTGTTTCCTCCCGGCACTCAAAGTGCCGTTGCATATATATTAGCATATGCGTATATACGCAAGTGCGTGTGCGATCAGTGGATGAATGATTGCTGCAGGCTCACGCCGCGCCTTGATCTGACGCAAGGTTAGGCAAGTCGTGATGCCGCAGGTTCGCACGATGGAGTCAGGGATTATGCGGGTTCAGGGACTGCTTGCAGCGCTGGTGCTGCTCAGCGCATGCGGACGACACGAGCCATCAGCCAGCGCCCCCGTGGCGGCTCATGCTGATCAGCTGCTCATCCAGCGAGCGACCGTTCCGGACTACAAGACGGTGTCGGCTATTCTCACGAGCCGCGACGTTGGCGATGCACGCGCCCGGATCGGGGGCACGCTAAGCAGACTTTTGGTGCGCGAGGGCGATACCGTACGCCGTGGTCAAGTCGTCGCCATCATCAGCGACCAGCGTTTGGCGCTCGAAGCTCAGGCGGGCGCGGCCGGCGTCGTCGCCGCGGAGGCCGCGGCCGAGCGCGCTCGAGCCGATCAGGCGCGGTTCCAAGTCCTGTTCGACCGCGGCTTCCTCTCGCAAGCGCGCATGGATCAGGTCAATGCGGAGGCTCGTGCGGCTGAGGCTCAACTTCGTGTTGCTCGATCCCAAGGCGGCGCGCTGTCCGAAGCCAGCGCCCAAGGACGCGTGCTCGCGCCGGCCGATGGCCGCGTGACCCGCGCGTCGATTCCACAGGGCGCCGTCGTGATGCCTGGAGAAGTCGTTGTGGCGATCGCCACCGGCGCCCGTGTTCTCCGGTTGGAGTTACCGGAAGGCCAGGCGCTGTTCATTCGTGAAGGGCAGGACGTGCGTATCCTTGGCGCCGGCGATGGCGTCGAAGCGCGGACCGTCCGCGTTCGCCAAGTTTATCCCGCAATCGAGAACGGACGTGTCGTGGCCGATCTCGACGCTCAGAGTTTGGAGGGGGAGTTCGTCGGGGCCCGCGTCCGCGTGCTGATCTCGGCTGGCGAGCGCGAGGCGATCGTAATTCCGGCGCGCTACATTCAGACGCGCTACGGCGTTGACTATGTGCGCCTGCTGCGCGCCCAGGGGGCGCTCATCGACGCGCCGATTCAGCGCGGAAGTGCGGTGCCGACTGAGGCAATGGCGGACGGCGTGGAGATTTTGTCTGGTTTAGAGCCTGGCGACACCATCGTGCCGCCGGAGGCCGGCGCATGAGCCTCGGCATATCCGGAGCACTGACGAAGAGCACAATTCGCTCGCCGCTGACGCCGCTTTTCCTTCTGACGGCCCTCGCCGTGGGACTGCTCGCACTGTTCACAATACCGCGCGAGGAAGAGCCGCAAATCTCGGTGCCGCTGGTGGATATTAGCGTGCGCGCGGATGGTCTGCGGGCGCCGGACGCCGTCGAGCTTGTCACCAAGCCTCTCGAAACGATCGTTCACGGTGTTGAAGGCGTCGAGCACGTTTACAGTCAAACCGAGGATGATGGCGTCCTAGTCACGGCGCGCTTTCTAGTGGGCACCGACCCCGATGACGCCATCGTTCGTATTCAGCAGGAGATCAGAGCCAATTACGATCGCATCCCCGTAGGCATACCGGAGCCGCAAATTGTCGCTCGCGGGATTAGCGACGTGCCGATCATGGTGATCACGCTCTCTCCCACGGCTGCTGCGGCTGACCGTTGGGATGACAGCGCGCTCTACCGCGTCGCCGATGAATTGCAGAGCGAGTTGATGAAAGTCGACGATGTCGGCTTGACCTTTATCGTCGGCGGACGACCGCAGGAAGTTCGGGTGGCGCCCGATCCTGGCCGGCTCGCTCTTTATGGTGTTCCGCTCGGTCGCGTCATCGACGCTGTTCGCAATGCCAATCGCGCGTTTCCAGGCGGCGACTTGCGTGGACGCGATGGGACAAGCTCGACCGCGATTGGCCAGACGCTGGATGATCCGGCAGAGATTGGTCTACTCACCGTCCAGGCGGCGGACGGCCGCTCGGTTTATATTCGCGACATCGCCGAAGTGACCCTTGGCGCCCGTGAAGATCAAGCGCGGGTGTGGCGCTTCACGCGTGAGGGCGAGCAACAGCGTATGGCGCCGGCTGTGAGCTTAGCGATCGCCAAGCGCGATGGCGCAAACGCGGTTGTCGTCTCCGAAACAATCGAGGCGCGCCTGCACGCGCTTGAGGGAAGCTTGATCCCGAATGGCGTGGAAGCGGCAGTCACCCGCAACTATGGAGAGACCGCGAACGAGAAGGCCAACGAACTTCTCTTGCACCTGGGTCTCGCCACGCTGTCCATCGTCGCGCTGATCTTCTTTGCCATCGGCCGGCGCGAGGCGATGGTGACGGCGGTGGTGATACCAACCACCATTCTTCTGACGCTCTTCGCTTCGAACCTTATGGGCTACACGATCAATCGGGTCAGCCTTTTCGCGATCATCTTCTCCATCGGTATTCTTGTCGACGACGCGATCGTCATCATCGAAAACATCGCGCGCCATTGGGCCCAGCCGGATGGCCGTTCGCGTGTGGATGCAGCAATCGCGGCCGTCGCCGAAGTCGGCAATCCGACAATCGTCGCGACACTCACGGTGGTTGCTGCTCTGCTGCCGATGATGTTCGTGTCGGGCCTGATGGGGCCCTACATGGCGCCGATCCCGGCGAACGCGTCCGCGGCGATGTTGTTTTCTTTCTTTGTCGCGGTCGTCCTCGCTCCGTGGTTGATGCTGAAGTTTGCGCGGAAGCAAACGGTGAGCGGGGAGGAGCCAAGCGCTCACGCGCACAATGAGGAGGGCTTCTTTGGCCGCCTTTATCGCCGCGTTGCGGAGCCAATCGTCCGTTCGCGCAAAGGCGCGCGCCGCTTTCTAGTGATTGTTGGCGTCGCAACTTTGGTTGCCTGCACGCTGTTTGCGACTCGAACGGTTCGCGTGAAGCTCCTGCCGTTCGACAACAAGTCAGAACTTCAGGTGGTCGTCGACTTGCCTGAAGGCGCCTCGCTTGAAGCCACCGAGCGGGTGTTAATCGAGGCCGCTGGTATTTCGGAAGCCGTGCCTGAGGTTGTTTCCGTCGATGCCTACGCTGGGACGGCGGCGCCGTTCAACTTCAACGGCCTCGTGAGGCACTACTACATGAGGCAGCGTCCTGAGCTGGGCGATCTGCAGCTCACTCTGCTCCCGAAGGGAGAGAGACGTCGCAACAGCCACGCTATCGCACTCGACTTGCGCGAGCGGTTGCGCGCTTTGACGCTCCCGCAAGGCGCCGTGATCCGCGTCGTTGAAGTGCCTCCGGGGCCGCCCGTCATCGCGACGCTCCTAGCGGAGGTGTACGGGCCGGACGCGCAGACGCGGCGCGAGACCGCAAATCAGCTGCAAGCGATCTTCCATCAAGTGCCGTACCTAGTGGACATCGACAACGGCTACGGCGTGCCGCGTCCACGACTGAGACTCACACCCAACCGCGAGCAACTGGAGTTCTTCGGGGTTTCCGAGCGAGACATGATGGACTCTGTCGCCGTCGCGATGGGCGGGCAGGTCGTCGGCTACTCGCATCGCGGTGAGGGACGCAATCCGATCGAGATTTCGGTGCGGCTGCCGCAAGCGGCTCGAAGCTGGAACCAAAACCTCGCTTCGATGCCTGTGGCGACGGCTCAGGATGGATCGAGACTGGTCGAACTCGGCGAACTGGTATCGGCGCAGGAAGAAGCAGGGTCGTACCCCATCTTTCGTCGCAACGGTCGTTACGCCGAAATGGTGATGGCCGAACTGGCCGGCGATTATGAAGCGCCAATATACGGCATGCTCGATGTTGAGCGGCTGGTGCGGCAGCACGATTGGGGCGCCATTCCTCAACCGCAAATCCTCATGCACGGCCAACCTGCAAATGAGAATACGCCATCCATCCTTTGGGATGGCGAGTGGGAGATCACTTACGTCACGTTCCGTGACATGGGCGCCGCCTTCATGGTGGCGATCCTCGGGATCTACATCCTCGTCGTCGCGCAGTTCAAGAGCTTCAAACTTCCACTTGTGATCCTGACGCCGATCCCTCTGACGCTCATTGGCATCGTGATCGGCCACATGCTGTTCAATGCGCCATTTACGGCGACATCGATGATCGGTTTCATCGCGCTCGCCGGCATCATCGTCCGAAACTCCATTCTGCTTGTGGACTTCATTCGCCACGCGAAAACCGCGGACCGGTCATTGCGCGAAGTGCTCTTGGAAGCGGGCGCGATCCGCTTCAAGCCGATTATGCTGACGGCCCTCGCAGCGATGATCGGCGCGGCGGTTATTCTGTTCGATCCGATCTTCCAGGGCCTAGCGATCTCGCTCTTATTCGGACTTGCGTCATCGACGTTGCTCACGGTGCTGGTCATCCCAGCCATCTATGTCGTGATGCGCGATGACGAGCGTCCATTAGACGTCGCGCCCAGTGAAGCGCCAGCGCGATCGGCCAAGCTCAAGGCGGCTGAATAGGAGAGGTGAGAAGCAAGTGAACGAAGGCGCCGTTGATCGCGTCATCCGCGTACTAGCGGGACTGGTGATCTTGTCGTTCGTGTTTATCGGCCCAAAGACTCCGTGGGCTTGGTTCGGACTTGTACCGGTCTTGACCGGGTTGGTCGGCTTCTGCCCTGCCTACGCGCTCTTCGGCCTGAACACCTGCAGAGCCACGAAACGCTAACTCGACGCGATGGCGGGAAGGGCGGTTGCGGGCGGGACGCTTGGAGCGCGGGACTCTGCGGCCGTCGCTAATGGGCAACACGGCGGAAGGAGCGCGCCGCGCGCAGCAATGAGCGGGTCGCCTTGCACGCGCCGTTGCGCTCAATTGGAGGCGCGGCTGAGGGCCCAACGCCTTGTCAGCATTGGCGGGTTGGTGTTGGATTACCCCCGGGGAGTCCGATGGAAAGGCAAGACGCGGGGGTCACCACGCTCATTGCAGTGGTTGGCGAAACCGATGCGCTGCAGCCCCGGCAGGCTGAGGCGCTGGGCGCTGTTGCGCTCAATCTGATCAAGCGGCTCCGTTCGGCGGCGCCGCAAAGCCGGTTTGCCGTTCTGACGCTCGCGCGCACGCAGGATGAGAGGGTGGTCGCGAACGCGTTGGCGCGCAACGGCTGCGAGGCCTGGATTCCGGTGGGCGCAACGCCGCTGGAAGGAGCGGCGCGTACGCTGCCGGCGGAGTTCTGCGGACTGGATAGCGGCGACCCGGGCGCCGAGATCGAGGCGCTCTGCCGTTACTCGCACCTGCTGATCTCGGTGACGCCGGCAAACACCGCCGCCGATAGCCTGCGCGCGCGGGTTACGTCGGCTTGGCGCAACAACAGTTTTCACTTCGGCGACGATGAGGCCGATGATGAGCAGCTCATCTTCTTGGAGGCGCCGCCGGCGGGCGAGCTGATCTCGCTCGCGCTGCCCCCATCGGACTTCGAAGGCAAGTTGCATCGCAAAGATTTCGTCGGCGCCGATCAACTACGGCGCGTGAAACATGCGCTGGCGGAGTTCAACCGATTCAATGCCGCGCTGATCGCGGCGTCGCCCGCCGCCGCGCTGGAGCGATCGGCCAATTTGCGCCGGAAGGGGCAAATGAGCGAGGCGCACAACGTCAGCGAGGACGTCGCGTTTGCGACGTCTTTGAGCCTATTCGGGCAGGCCTCGGCCCAGGCGCGCGCGGCGAAGAATGGCGTTGACGTCTTCAATTTTGTTTATGCCGGAGCGCCGGCGGCGGCGGTGCTGCTCTACGAATACGCACGCGCAAACTATCCCGGCACGAACTGGGCGCTGTGGCTCTACCTGGGCGCCTTCGGGGTTCTGATCGGGTTCGCCTGGGTGCTTACCGTGCGCGGCATTCACTGGCGCATGCTCAACGCGCGTGGCCTTGCGGAATTGGTGCGCACGCAATTGTTCTGGCGGCTCTGCGGCGTCGATGCGCGGCTGGAGACGAGTATTCGCCGCTGGGCGCCGGGTGTTTCGCCGGTGCTTGAAGCCGGCGCGCGGTCACTGGACTTTATTGTCGCCAGCGCCCCGCGCGTGCAGCCGTCCGATGCTGTGTTCTTCACGCAAGCGTGGATCGGCACGCAGATCAACTATCACAGAGAATTTTCGAGCAAGCACGCGCTGAGCGCCGAGCGGCTGGAGCAGCTGCAATTCTCCGTGGTGATGATTGCGTTCGGATTAGCGTTTGCGCTGTTGACGGTGGTTGGGCTCAGCGCGTTCCGGCTGCCGATCACGTTGGAGGCGATGGCGATATCGGGCCTGCCGGCGATCGCCGGCGGCATTGCGATTTTGCGCGAGCGGTTCTCGTATCGCGTGCTGGCGGAGAACTATTCGCGAATGCTTCGCCTCGCCAAGAGCGCCCTGCAGAAGTTGGAGCGCACACCGCAGAACGCCGTTCACATCAGCGAGCAGTTTGGGCGCGAGACGATCAAGGAAAGCACGGAGTGGATGCAAGTCCACCGCCAACGTCGCGCCAACCTGGAAAGCCTGTTCGGAGGTTAGGCAGTATGAAGGCGGAAGAGTGGAAGGCGGACTTTACGGGCTTCATAAGCTGCCGCGAGTTCGGCGTGCCGCTCATGTTGGATCTCGAGCGGGCGCTGAAGTGGAAGCATTTCGTCGCCCATTGTTGGGGTGCGCTCAAGAAGGACACGGCAGAGCATCGCACGGAAGCTGGAAACAACATCCGCGCCAGCGCCTTTAGCATTGTCATCGCCGATGCCGAAGGCATTGGCCGGCCAGGCAAAGAAGGCATCAGCGCGTTTCACGCAGAGCTCAACGCGATTAGGGCGCGCATCGACAATGCGGAGGCCTCAGGCAGGCCGTACCTGTGGCGGGTCATTATTGCGCAGAACGAAAGCGGCGCCCCAAGTTTCAGCGACTTGGATGCGATCTTTCCGCCCGAGTTTTCGTGGCTCGCCGGCAATGTGTACGGCCGTGGGCTGCGATGCGTTGACGGTCATTTCGACTATGACGAGTCAAAGAAGATCGCCGTAGAGATCGATACCTGGTTTGCAGATAATCGCGCCACTTTGCTCAAGGGCCGGCGGCCGCCCGGAAAGCTCTCCGAGGGCGGGCAGAGGGACAAGAAAGACAAGGCTAGCCCTGCTCCAGACCTAGCGACCAAAGAGGAAGACTATCTCGATCGCTCCATGCCGACTTGGGTAGATTTGATTGTGGCTAAAGGCCGGCATGGCGGCCCGCTTGATTTTCATCTTAGCCGCGCGATTCCGTTGCGCGGCGCCGATGCGAGCGGTTTCCAAGCCTCGCTCTCGAATTGGCTGTTCGATCCCGCCGCCAAGCCGTTGGTGCTGCGCGGTGGACCGGGCTCCGGAAAGCGCTGCGCGATGTTGGCCGCGGCGGCGACGCTCGCGCGGCGCTGGCACAAGAGGTTTGAGCCGTACTTTACCTCGCCCGCGGCGCAGGTCTTCCTGAAAGACGCGGAAACGCTCGACAAGAAGCAGTACATGCCGATGGTGCTGCAGGCCGAGCGCGTTGCGCACTTTGCTCATGGGAAAGTGATCACGGCAGAGCATGTGCACGCCGCGATTGCATCGGAGCTGTTGCGGACGCCCAAACCCACCCATCAAGAGTGCTCGCACATCGCAGACCGCCTCGCGGAGCGGCCGTACGCTTTGTTCATCGATGGGGCGGAAGCGCTGCGCGACAATAGTCCGCGCGAGTTGATGTCTGCGCTTCTGCAGATCAACGTCGCGACTGGTGGGGCGCTGAAGGCGGTGGTCACGGCGCGCGCAGGCATTCCGCGCAGCAATGCGCAGGAAATCGAACTGCTGCGTTTAACGGACGCGCAAGTGATGACCTTCATGGCGCATTTCGCAGACGATCAGTGTCCGGGCCAAAAAGCCAAGCGGGACCAGGCTGAAGCCAAGTTGTTGCGCGCACGGGAAACGCTGCTTGCGAATGCAACCGATCCGGTGA
This sequence comes from uncultured Terricaulis sp., assembly GCA_964446305.1. GTDB lineage: Bacteria > Pseudomonadota > Alphaproteobacteria > Caulobacterales > Aquidulcibacteraceae > Vitreimonas. The sequence continues at coordinate 45,546 of CAYUOC010000003.1, forward strand.
GCGGAACGGCAGCCAATGAAGTGCTAGGCACGCCGTTGCTGTTGAGCGCTTTCTGTTGGGCGACGCTGAACAGTCTGCACGGTTTCTCCGAGCGGCGCACGCTCCTGAGTGCGCAGTTGTTGGACCATATCCTCGCCGACGAGCTGCGCGTACCGGATGGGCCCACGCTCACCGCGGACGACGTGCGCAAGTTGCTGCAATTGCTGGCTCTGCGTTCGCCCGACACGGCCTTCACGCTCGGGCGCGCGATGTTGGCGACATCGGCCTGGCGTTCGCGCCGCACCGACATGAATAGCGAGGACGCCTTCTACGACGTGCTGCGCTGCCTCTCGGAGCAGACAAGCCTGCTGGTGGAACTGGAATCCGCCTCGGACCGGCAATTCAAGTTTTGCACGACGTTTTGGCCAGAGCACCTTGCGGCCGAAGCGTTGGCCGATGATCCGAGGCTCTTGCAGGGCACGCTGTTCGAGATGGATGCGGCGAAAGTCGCGGCGCAATCGCGGGTGTTCACCAATGCGTGTGCCCGGCTCTTGAATGGCGCGTCGGCGGACCGGTTTGAGAGAGCGCTGGACATTCCGTCGGCGGCATTGGGGCGGGCTGATGACGCCACCTTGCCGTGTGAGGACGTCGCCAATTTGGTGGGTGCGGCGTTGGAGGCGTTGGCGATTGCGGCGCCGCGTATAGCGAGGGAAGGTGACGCAGAGGCGCAAGCGCGCGCAGCTGCGGCGTGCGAAGCGGCGGCCGCAACTTATCGTGCGGCTCACGGCGTCTGGACTCTTCAGCAACGCGATGTTTGCTTAAATGAGCTAGCGCGCACGGCGCGGCGGCAAGATCCATGGGATACAGCGCTGGCGACGCGTTCGTTGCTCGATCGGGCGCTCGGCGGCGAGCCTTGGATCGAGTTTGCTACGAAAGCCGGCCCGGTGACGATCGCAAGCCGGCCGGTCATTGCGGCTGAGTTCGATGCGTTCTTGCGTGTACTCGATGGCGACATGTCGGCCCCCGAGATCGCCCGGCTGTTCGATCACGCGGGCAACGAAGATGAGGCCGCGAGGCTCGACCAGCTTACCGGGTCGGATGCGCGAGATATGTTGGCGGCGCTGCGCTCGCGGCCGGCTTCACCAGTGCTGTATCTGACATGGTACGAAGCGGTGGCGTTCTGCCGCTGGCTGACGGAGCGGCTGCGAAAGGCGGAAGGCAACGTTCGCATCGGCGCCGACGAACTTGTACGCCTGCCGACGAACCAAGAATGCAAAGCGGTTTTTGTCGCGCTCGCAGGGGAAGGGAATTACCCGTGGGGGGATGATACGCCGCCGCTCGAAGGCGACGGCGCGCGCATCAACTGGCGCTCAAGCGGCCTTGGCCGGGCGACCGTCCCCGGGGTGTTTCCGCCCGAGCTTGGACCCGGCAACCTGCCGCTGTGGGATTTCGCCTCCAACGTGCGCATTTGGACCACGCCCAGTGCGTCCAAGGGGCAACGGTGGTGGCCTCAATCGCCTGATGAAGAGGCGGGGGCAGTGGTGTTTGGCGGCTCGTGGGCGGCCCCGCATTCGGATGCCACAGAGGACGCCGGGCCAACATTTCAAGCACTAAAAACGCGTACCAGGCAGATCGGCTTGCGTTTGGTGAAAGTGCGCGTCGAATAGAAGATTGGGGGACGCAAGATGGCGAAGAAGAAGGCCAAAGCTCCAGCGAAGAAGACGCCGGCCAAGGCCCAAACGAAGATGCCGGCGACGAAAAAGCCGGTGAAGGCGGCGAAGAAATTGCCGAGTAAGCCCAAGCCAAAGCCAGAGGTGAAGGCGAAGACGGCGAAGTTGGACAAGACTTCGCCGCCCGCGAAGAAGGCGGCGTCCAAGCCTCCACCCCCGCCCGTGATCCCGGCCGCCGTCGCGGAGCCGCGCACTTTGCTCTGCCGGTTGGACCACACGTCGCCGGGGTGGGTTGCGATGTCGTGGGAGGATTCGAAAACCAAGAAAACCTGGAAGTACATGATCGACCGCGAACCGCTGCGGCGCATCGCCAAGGAGATTCGCGGTGAGCCCGATGAAGATGCGCCGCCCGGAAAACTGGAAGCGCTTGAGAGTCTCTCGGGGCGGTTCAAGGCCGAGGGCGAGGATCTCAGTGCTGCCTTGTACGCGCTCGCGCGCGCCGGTGCGGAGTTACACAAGGCCGCCCTCGGTGAGCTCGGCCGAAAGAATCCAAACACCGATCCCAAACCATTCCGCGAATGGTTCAACGCGAACGTGCTGAACGCGGCGCCCGGCGCGTGGCGCATCGTGATGATCCACAAGAGCCTCGATACCGAGGTGGTGGTGCCGTGGGGGTTGGCTTTCGCGCTGCGCAAGGATCGTGACGGCGAGGATGAACGCATCGAGGAGATGGAGCCGACGTCGGATGGCATGTCAGGGTTCTGGTGCATGAAGTACGCAGCTTCGGTCGTCGGGGCCAACTACATGCCCGGCAACCAGCAAATGCAATTGAAGGCGAGCCAGACGAAGGTAGGTATCGTCATCGAAGTGGGGGACTACGCGCTCGATGTCCACTCTCACGCTGACCTAAGCTACAGCCTGGAAGATCTCGGCTATGTGATCGACAATCGCGACAAGCTTCGGAAGCACGCCTATGCTTTTCGCCAGCAGAACAACTTCTTCTACGTCTCACTGAACGCGGAGGGCGGCGTCTATCAGCTAACCGACGGCCCTTTTGAAGGTGGACATCTCGTGCGTGAGACGCAACGCATCGAACAAGGGCATATGGTGTTCGCCATGTTGGATGGCGACTGCGTTATCCGCGGCGACCGCGGCAAGGAATGGATTGAAAAGCTGTTGATGCGCTCAGACCGCGGTGTGTTTGCGGTCGAAACAGATGTGAGCAATCCGCAGTATCGCTTCTTCGGCTGGACGTTCATGCGCGATGCGCTGACGGCGGGCGACGCGCTCATCGACGGCGTGGCGAAGGCGCGGCACAAGCATTGGCCGCGTAGCTTGTTGTACGGGCTCTATTGCACGCCGCTTCAGGCTGCGATGGTGCCGCCAGAGAGTTTTCAGCAAGCGACTAAGTTCGTTGATCAGATCATTGATCGCCACGTCACAGCTCTGAAGCAGAAGGCAAAGTCATGAGCAAGACCGTCCAGA
>CAYUOC010000003.1:48779-57965 GCA_964446305.1 uncultured Terricaulis sp.
TCGCCACGTCACAGCTCTGAAGCAGAAGGCAAAGTCATGAGCAAGACCGTCCAGACGGGCGCGCCGCGCGCGAAAAAAGCCAAGCCTGAAGGCAAGGCGCAGGCGGCGCGTGCGAAGGAGCAGGCGGATAATCAGGCGCTGGGGGCGCTTCAATCACCGTATCCAGGGCTCAACTTCTATGAATACAAATACGCCCCATACTTTGCTGGGCGCGACCGCGAGATCGGCGACTGCGTTCAGGCGCTCTTGGGCGCCAATGTGCTCATTCTCCATGGCGCGACCGGGTGTGGCAAATCGAGCTTTCTGCGCGCGGGCGTCAAGCCGCATATTGGCAGGTTGGGTCACGGCGAAGGCTTTACAGGCGGCGAAGACGAGTTCGAAGTCATTCGTTCAACGCATGAACCTCTAAAGGCCTTCGCTGCGGAGGTGCAACGTATCGCCAACAAGCTGACCAAGAAGATGGTCAAGCCGGGAAAGTCTCCCGACAGCGTCCGCGAGATGTTCAATGATCCCCGGCGCGGACCGCGCATCGGGCGTGACGCACTTGCTACGCTGGAAGTCGCGCGCGCCCTCGCAGACGTGATGCAACCCGCGCCGATTCTGGTGATCGACCAGGCCGAAGAGGTGTTCACGCTCAACACCAAGCGCCGCCGGGAAGCGGCGGAGCAGCGCCAGCTGACCCAGGCCGACATGGAGGAGCGCGAAGAGGAGATTGAGCAGTATTTCCGCTTCTTGTGGGACATCGCGTTCAACAAGGACGGCGCAAACAATGGCTTTCGCCTCATCGTATCACTGCGCACCGAGTACAAGGGGCAGTTCGATGACGCCATTACGCGAGTAAAGAGCCGTCACCCGGGTTCAGGGCTCGCGGGATTTTATCTCGATCAACTTGGCGAGGACGGACTCATCGAAGCTATTCGCCGTCCCACGCTCAACGCCGAGGAGTGGGAAAAAGAGGTGGCGAGCCGCGGACTAGGTTTGAGCGCGCCGCCGCCGCGTCCGCCAAACGCTTTTAAGTTCCGTTTCCAAGATCGCCGCGATAAAAACGGTGAGGTGGATCATTTTGTCGCCAGGCGTCTAGCGCGTGAGTTGTTGAGTGGCGATGCTGTTCCAGCGGGCGGCGTGCTACCGGCGCTGCAAGTCGCATGCTTGCGACTTTTCAATCAAGCGGCGCGTGCGATGGAGGGCGTTGATGGCGAGTTCGTCGTCAGGCTCACGCATCTGCGTCGGATCGGCAGTTTGCGGGATCAAATTCACGAATACCTAAGTGAGTGCATCGAGGAAGAGTGCGGGCCGCACGCGCCACAAGAACGTCTTGTCGAACAGGGGAGCGATCAAAAACAGGTCGAGTTCGGCGAACTTGTCGACACCTTCCACAAGGCGCTTGCGCGCACATTGGTGGGTTCGGAGGCAGACGGCCGCGCCGTAACAGCGCAAGTCGACGATGCAGTGTTCCGGGCCAAGATGCAGGAATGGTTCACCGGACGGCTTGAGATCGAGCTCGTCATGGACGTGATGGAAAAGCTCGTGCACCGCTACAGCTTGTTGCGGAAGGATAGCCAGGGTCGCTGGACTTTGGGGCACGATTCTCTCGCGCTTGCGCTGAACAAGTGGCGGCTTTCATTTGGCCGCGACGATGGCGGCATGCGCAGCATGATGATGGGCATGTCGCGCCGTCCCAAGGACTGGGACATCGATGACCTCTATGAGGCGAATGACCGGCCCGGTCCTTTGCTCGTGCATCTGTCACGCGATTACTTCTGGGACCGCCAAATTCCGCACTACGCCTTGCACAAGGGCTTTGCTCGGCGTCTCAATATCACCTTCAGCACGTCGAAGGTCGAGCTCAGCGGCTTGATCTCGGACACGAAGAAGAAGGACAAGCGGTGGAAGGATATCGTTGACGCTGCTCGCAACACGGAAAGATCGTTGGACAACGACGCCCGCGATTACGGCTTCAACGGTGAACGCGTCATGGTCGCCGCTGAGTGGGGCGCTTTTCCGTCCATCATGCGCAAGGAAGCGCGCTCGGACGATATGTTCGACCCACCGATCAATGAGGCGGAAAGGAAAGAGGTTAGTGAGTACGCGCCACGATGGACGGACGTACTGGCGACCAACATCAATCTTGGCACTGGCTTGATTGGCCCACTCGACCCAGTGGCCGTGCCGGTGATTGATGATAGTGACGGCAAGTCAGATATCGAGCGATTGCGGGCTTATCGAACTACCATCCGCGGAGCCTTGACGAAGCTCGCACGGGAAGGTCGAGGCGAGGAAGGATCGAAGAAGCAGCCATTTCAACCTGCTAACCTTGGTGGGTTGCGCATGCTCCAATTCGCCGCTGATCTGGCGTTTGTTCCCGCTGACGGCGAGAGCGACGAAGAGAAACGAGCGATCGAGGCCGCGCGCAAGAAGGTTCACCTCTTTCTGAAGTGGGCGGAGGCAGGGGTAGAAACACTCGCCAACAGGCCCTACGAACCGCGAGAGCCGATCGTCGAGCACTTGCTAAGCGGCGTTGACAAGGACGAGGAGCAAAAGCGGTTTGCAACCGGCGGAGCGTTTGCGCGCGCTCTAGCGCGTCAGTCCGGATTTTCAGTCTATTTTGGCGCCAAGCACGTTGCGGCGCTGGCGCGTGCCGCCATGGAGGCGCGAAGTGACCTGAAGCCTGGCGAAGTCGAGACAATGTATGCGGGCTTACGCTCGCATGACTTGGCGGCGTTCACCCAAAAGTGTCTGGCTCATACGCTGTGGACGATGGGTATCACGCCAGCGCAGGCGTCGTTCGGGCAAGAGCGCGCGTCGGTCCTGAGGCTGGCGTCCGTGGGGTACTTCACCACCGAGTACTTGCGTTCCAACATGGACGACTTCGTCGCCTTTATTCAGCATTTTGTGAACCGCTTCCTCAGCGAGGACACGCCAGGCGCACGCAGCATGCGCGGTGTCCGCATCAGCCGCGATGAGGTCAGAACCGCGATGCGTGATTGCTTCACGTTCGCGCGTTTCGACGAGTTGGGCGAAGACGTCTTCGATCTAGACTCTGTGTTCGCCTATTGGTCGGATCAGGCGCAGTTCGGCGCCAAGTCCATGGCCGGCGCGATCTATCAAGACCTGGTTGCACTTCGGGAAAAAACGCTCGATCACTTCCAGAACTGCGCCGAGAGTATCGCGTGGCTGCGTTACAATGGCCAATACGAGCCGAGCAGCGATGAAGTTATCGGCAAGGCGTTCGCGGCTAAAGAAAAAGCTTGGCGTCACTTCAAGATCTACAATTTCTACGACGCAGAGCGATACATGAACAAGGCATCGCAATTGCTCTTGAAGCGGATCGAGGCTGTGGCGCGGGATAAGACGGCGAAGAAGCAGGCGGATGACGCGCGGCGCAAATAGCTGCGCTCCGAGTGGCATTTCGCATATGGAAAGTCGCTCTCGTCCGGCCTAAGTGTGGCGCAAAGGAGCCCGCTTTCCATGGCCGAGATTGTTCAAGCCCAGTTGCGCAAGTTCGTGGATGAGATCTGGAACGACGATGTCGTGCCGGTGCTCACCACCTATATCGCCATTCCAAACAAGTCGCCGTCCTTCGATCCCGACTGGGAGAAGGCCGGACATATGGAGAAGGCAGTCGAGCTGTTTGTCGGCTGGGCTGAGAAAAAGTTGGCGCAGTTGCCGGGTGCGACATTGAGCGTCGAACGTCTTCCGGGCCGCACGCCGCTGATTTTCATCGATGTGCCCGGCGCCGTGAAGAGCGCCGATACGGTGATGCTCTATGGTCACCTCGATAAGCAGCCGGAGATGACCGGTTGGGCTGAGGGCAAGGGTCCGTGGATTCCGGTGCTTGAAGGCGACAAGCTTTATGGGCGCGGCGGCGCCGACGACGGTTACGCGATGTTCGGCGCGCTCGCGGCGCTGCTGGCGCTGAAGGCGCAGGGCGTCGCGCACAAACGCGCGGTGATCGTGATCGAGGCGAGCGAGGAGAGCGGCTCGCCGGATCTGCCATTCTACATGGATGCGCTGGCGGAGCGGATTGGGAAAGTCTCGCTGGTCGTGTGCCTCGATAGCGGGTGCGGCGATTATGAGCGCTTGTGGCTGACGACGTCACTGCGCGGCATGGTCGGCGGCACGTTGCGTGTCGATGTGCTCGATGAAGGCGTTCACTCGGGCGACGCTTCGGGCGTGGTGCCATCGAGCTTCCGGATCGCGCGGCAATTGCTGGCGCGGTTAGAAAATATCGAGACCGGTGAGATCGCCGGCGCCGAATTCAACGTCGAGATTCCGGCGGAGCGCCAGCGGCAGGCGAAGGTCGCGGCGGATGCGCTCGGCAAGGAGGTCTATGCGAAGTTTCCGTTCGTCGATGGCATGAAGCCCAACGGCAAGGACGGCGATCAGCTGGTGCTCAATCGCACTTGGCGCCCGGCGCTCTCGGTGACGGGTTTTGCGGGCGCGCCTGCGCCACGCGATGCGGGCAATGTGCTGCGGCCATTTACCGAGCTGAAGCTCTCGCTGCGCGTGCCGCCGACGGCGGATGCGAAGAAAGCGAGTTCCAAGCTGAAGCAGGTGCTGGAGAGCGATCCGCCATATGGCGCGCGCGTGAGCTATGAAGGGGAGAAGGAGGGCTCGGGCTGGAATGCTCCAGCAACCGCGCCTTGGCTTGAGGCTGCGCTCGAGGATGCATCACACGCGGCGTGGGGCAAGCCGATGGCGATGATGGGCGAGGGTGGCTCGATCCCGTTCATGGGCATGCTCGGGGAGAAGTTTCCGGAGGCGCAGTTCGTGGTGACCGGCGTGCTGGGGCCACATTCCAATGCGCACGGGCCGAACGAGTTCCTGCACATCCCGACGGGCAAGCGCGTGACCGAGACCGTCGCGCGCGTCTTGGCCGCGCACGCGCTGAACTAGCCGGCGATCTTCTGTGCAGCTGGCGACGCGGTCGTGGCGCCAATCGCCGGGCGTTTGCGAGCGTAGCGCATGACCGTTGCGGCCAGCATGTCGCGATCGGCTGGCTTGACGATGTGCTCGGCGGCGCCGAGGGCCAGCGCGTGGGCGCGGTCTTCGTTCACTGAAAGCACGACAACGGGAATGTCCTGAGTCTTCGGGTCATGCTTCAGGCTTTGCAGCACACGCCAGCCCGAGCGGTCGGGCAGGAAGATGTCGAGCAGCACGAGCGCCGGCGATTTGGCGCGCGCGAGCGCGAGGCCAGCTTCACCGCCGCCGACGCCCTGCACGGCGAAGCCAGCGCGTGTGAGCGCGCGCGCGGCCAATTCGCGAGCGTCCGCCTCATCTTCGATCACGATAACGAGCGGGGCGCCTTCGTTGCCTTGGATGTCATCGACCTTGGCGGCGGCGCCCAGAGCGACCGAGGCGTCCGCCAAGTCGACGGGAACGTGTAAGGTGAAGGCAGAGCCTTCGCCCAGGGTGCTCTTCACGGTGACATCGCCACCGAGCAATTGCGCGAGGCGCCGCGTGATGGTGAGGCCAAGGCCGGTGCCGCCATATTGTTGCGTGATCGAAGGATCGGCTTGCACAAACGGCTGGAATAGACGCGAAACGTGCTCCTTCGACATGCCGATTCCGGAATCGCGCACCGTGATGAAGATCTGTTCGACGCCATTATAGAGCTTGCGGTCGAAGGTGGCGTCGACCTTGCCGTTCTTGGTGAACTTGGCGGCGTTCGAGAGCAGGTTCAGCACGCATTGGCGGAGCTTCATCGAGTCTGTGTTGATGTCGCCGCCGAACGGCGTGCCGGTTAGCGTCATCTCATTGCCGTTCGCCGACGCGATCGGGCGTACGGTCTCGATGAGCTCTTCAAGCATATCGATCGCATCGAACTTACCCGCGATCGCTTCCATGCGGCCGGCTTCGATCTTGGAGAGATCGAGAATTTCGCCGATCAAGGCGAGCAGATGCTTGGCCGCGGTCAGGATGCGATTGAGATCCTGCACGGCCGTGTCGTCGCCGTTGTCTTCGGCGTCTTCCTGCAACATTTCGGCGTAGCCGATGATGGCGTTGAGCGGTGTGCGTAGCTCATGGCTCATGTTGGCGAGGAATTGCGACTTGGCGAGATTGGCGGCGTCGGCCTCGTGACGTGCGTGTGCGAGGTCGTCGACGCCACGCTCAAGCGCCTGGCCGCGTTCGGCCAGTGTGCGTAGCATTTGCGCCAGTGCTGTGGGCGTGTCGCTGACGTCAGTGGCCGCGACCGCCGAGAGTTCGTTGTTGAGCGTACGCAGCGCCTCGGCTTGCGTCGCGAGCGCGGCTTGGGCGTCGATGAGGATGGAGGGCGCCGCCGCGCCAGCCGCCACCGCTTCGGCCGGACGCGTGACGCAGGTGACGCGGACGGGCTGACCGTCGGGGGTGGTGCGAACAAAGCCCTGGTGGCGGACGCGGATGCTGGTGCCGTCGGCGCGCAGCACCTCATGCTCAAGCGCAATCCGGCGCACCGCGCCAGGTTCGGGCGCGAAGGCGGCGTTGACGAGCGCGCGGTCATGCGGCGGCGCGAAGAAGGCGCGGTCGACGATGTCCGAATAGGACACCGGGCGGCCGATCAGGGCGCCGAGGCGCTGTGCGCCGGCAATGCGATTGCGCTCGAAGTCTATTTCCCAACCAGCCGAGGCGGTTTCGCCGAAACTCATATTCAGCTGGCGAACCCATTCGGCGTCTTGCATGCGCGCGTGCGCGGCGCGGTGGACGTGGTGCAAGGCGGCGGCGAATACATAGGCGACAACGATGCCGGTAATAGCGATGGCGCCGAAGGCCATGACGTTACCGCTCTCGATGAGAAGGGTAAGACCGAGGAAGGCGTAGGGTGCGCAGGTCAGGAGGGCGTGGCTACGGCCGCGTTTGGCGTTGAAGGCGGTGTCAGCGATCAGCGCGACGAGCAAACCCGTGGCGATTGCGCCGCCGAGCGCTGCGCCGGAATACCAGGCAAGCGCGGGCGCGACGGCCAAGCTCGCAGTTGTGGCGACATCAAGCGCAAGCGCGGCAGCCGCGGCTTGCGGCGCGGAAAGCGATTTCAATTGCTTGGTGAGCGTCGCGCGCGTTGCATCAACGAGAAGGATCAGGCCAAGCCAAATGGTCGCCATTGCAAGACCGGCTGCCGCTGCGACAGCGAGCGCCGTGAGCCCATAGAGATAGTATCGCGCGCGTGCGCTGGAGAAGACTTCAGCCGCAGCGCGTTCAACCGCCGCATGATTGATGAAGTGTTGCAACGCCCGCCCCGATGGCTAATTTCGCGCTAACGCTAGCGCAGCTCTGTAAAGCAAGCGTTCGTAACGGCGCCATTTTCGTGCTGTTTTGAAACGAAGTTTGCGCGATGTGTGGATGAGACGTGAACGAAAGATTGCGTGCGATGCTGCAAGGTAAGGGCTCATGAACTTTCGCTCCGACAACACGGCTCCGGCCGCGCCAGAGATTATCGCGGCGCTAACGCGTGTGAACGAAGGCGCGGCGGCGGCGTACGGCGAAGATCAGTGGTCGAAGAGGTTGGATGAGACGTTCAGCGCGCTGTTCGAACGTGAGGTGCGCGTGTTTACGGTCGCTAGCGGCACAGCGGCGAACGCGATCTCAGTCGCGAGTTTGTCGCCGCCTTGGGGCGCTGTGCTCTGCCATCGGGAAGCGCACATAGAATGCGACGAATGTGGCGCGGCCGAATTCTATTCGGGCGGCGCCAAGCTGGTGCTGATGGAAGGTGACGAGGCGAAGATCAGCCCGATGGCCCTGAAGGAGGCGGTTGCGCGCAATGAACGTGGCATTCACTCGGTGACGCCGGCCGCGGTTTCCGTGTCGCAGACAACGGAGCGCGGTGGGGTCTACAGCCCTTCGGAAATTTCGATGATCGGGCGCGCCGCGAAGGATGCGGGCCTCGGCGTGCATATGGACGGGGCGCGTTTTGCCAATGCGGTGGCCGCGCTGGGTGCGAAGCCATCCGACATCACCTGGCGCGCAGGGGTCGATCTGCTTTCATTTGGCGCGACCAAGAACGGCGCCATAGCGGCGGAGGCGATCGTTTGCTTCGATATGCAGCGCGCGGAAGAGGTCGCGCGGCGGCGTAAGCGGAGCGGGCATTTGTTCTCCAAGGGCCGCTTTGTGGCGGCGCAATTGTTGGCGTACCTCGAAAACGATCTGTGGCTCACGCTGGCGAGGCGCTCCAATGCCCAGGCGGCGAAGCTGGCCGAAGCAGCGGCGCCTTATCTTTCGCACGCCGCGCCATCCAACCAAGTGTTCATCAAGCCGGGTGACGCGGCGCTGGCGGCTTTGAGGGTGGGTGGCGCGGAGTTTTACGATTGGGGCCCCAAGGGCGGCGGTGAAGCGCGGCTCGTCGTGTCGTGGAACCAGAGCGACGCCGATGTCGAGAAGATGTGCGCGCTTCTCAAGTCAATCCGCTAAGCGCGCTTGCGCTCAGGTTCGGCGATCGCGCGCGAAGGCGGAGCGGGGAAGTGCGCGCGCTGCCGCGCGGAGACGCCGTGCGCGGTCTTGGCCCAGTGATGCGGCCTGAAGATGAGTTCGAACAGCGCGCGGTACGCCGCGATCGAGGCAAGCGGCCAATAGAACGGCATCGTCAGTGCCGCGCGCGCATGACTGAGCGATCCCGAAAGCGCGCAAGCGGTGAGAGCGGCAAAGATCGCGACGCAATAGCCGGCGATGGCGAGCGCGAAGTCGGCAGTTGAAAGCAGATCGTACGGCGAGAGCAATGCGGTGAGCAGGATGAAAGCCAGCGGGCCGTGCGCGAACGCGGCTACGAGGCCGGTGGCAAACACGAGCTGCATCGCCGCGAACGCTGGAAGGCCCATTTCGCGCGCGGTGCGGAACGGGTCGCGCATCAGCACGAGCCAGGTTTGCAGGTGTCCCTTGATCCAGCGCGTGCGTTGATTGAGCCACGCGGGGAACGTGATGGGCGCTTCTTCCATCGTCGGCGGGCCGATGACATCGATGCGATAGCCGTCGCGGGTAAGCCGATAACCGAGGTCGGCGTCTTCGGTGACATTATACATGTGCCACGAATTGCGAGCCCTAAGCAGCGCTCGCGCACGATTGGGACGCGAATGGGATGTGAAAGGCGCTCGTTCGAAAGCGATTGAGTTTATTCGCGAAATTCGTGCGATCCTCGCAGACGTTGAGTAATTTTCCGGGATTTTGCGGCGCTTTGCGGTTTTTCCGCGCGCGCGGCGCATGCCCTTGTCGTGCTTGGCTTTT
>CAYUOC010000004.1:0-27792 GCA_964446305.1 uncultured Terricaulis sp.
GCGCGTGGCGGAGGCGAACGTCGCCGACGGTGAGACGCTGGTTGCGGCGCTGACGCGGCAGGCCGACGTGCTGGAGGCGCAGCGTGCGACGGCTGGGAGCGAAGCCGGCGTGTGGCGCTTGCCGGACGGCGAGGAATTTTATGCGCAAGCGCTGCAACTCCAGCTTGGCGCGCCGGTGAATGCGCGCGAGGCGCATGAGCGAGCGCTGGCGCGGTGTCTGGAATATCGCAGCGAAGCCGGTCGGCTGTTGCGCACGCAAGGCTACACGCAAGGCTCGGTGGCGGAGCGGCTGCGCGCGTTCGCGGCGGAAGAGCGCTACCAGATCAGCGATCGCGAGGCGGCGGTCGCGGCGATGAATGCGCAGCTGGAGAAGGTGCGCGCCCTGCTCCCGCCTGTGCTTGACGTGACCGCCTCGGGCGGCGTGCAGCAACTCGATCCGGCGCGCAGCAATAACGGCACGCGCGGGCAGCGCGTCGGCGCGAACTATCTCGTCGATCTCGAAGCGCGGCGGCCGACCTGGTCGCTGGCGAGCGTGGTGCATCACGAGCATTCGCCCGGGCATATTCTGCAGAACCGCTTCAATCGCGGCGTGCCCGACCTGCAGCTGCGTTACAGCGGCGGCTACAGCGAGGGCTGGGCGACGTATGCTGAGAACCTGGCGGACGAGATTGGCGCGTTCGAAGGCGATGTGCCGGGGCGCATTGGCTATCTGCAATGGATGATGTTCCGGGTGGCGCGCGTCGTCGGCGATACCGGCATGCATGCGATGCGCTGGAGCCGCGAGCGCACGATCGCGCAGATGTACGAATTGCAGGGCGAGAGCATTTCGTTCGTGACGATCGAGGATGATGTTACGCGCTTTGCGGCGCAGCCCGGCGCGTTTGCCGCGCAGGGGTTGGCGGCGATGCATTTGATCGACCTGCGCGAGCAGACCCGGCGCAGGACCGGCGCTTCGTTCACGCTGACGGCGTTTCACGAAGCAGCGCTGCGCGCCGGCCCGCTCTCCCCGCCCGGACTTGAGCAAGCGATGCGAGCGGCGTTCGCGCTATAGCGCTTCGTGTGTCACGACACCGCCGGAGATCGTGAGCACTGGCAACGCTGTCGGGATTGCAGCGGGTTCGGCGGTCATCAGATCGACGGAGAAGACACTGACATCGGCGCGCTTGCCGACTTCGATGGCGCCGCGTTCGTTCTCGGTGAAGGAGGCGAAGGCGGGCGCCGCTGTGAACATGCGCAACGCCTCAGCGCGGGTGACGGCCTGCTCCTGATGCCAATCGGGACCAGCGAAGCCGCTCAGATCATGACGATAAGTGGCGGCGTAGAACTCGATCAACGGATCGCCCTTCTCCACCGGCGCGTCGGTGCCGCCGGCGATGGTGGCGCCTGAGTCAAGCAACGCGCGCCAGGCGTAGGCGCCGGCGAGACGCTGCGGGCCAAGCCGCGCCGGCGCGAAGTGCAGATCGCTGATCGCGTGCGAAGGCTGCATCGAGGCGATGACACCCTGCGCGGCGAAGCGCGGGATATCCTCGCTGGCGATGACTTGCGCGTGCTCGATGCGGAAACGCGCATCACGGAGCGCGCTGGGATTGTCGGCAAAGGCGTCGCGATAAGCGTCGAGCACGAGGCGGTTGCCGCGATCGCCGATGGCGTGGGTTGTGATCTGGACGTTCTTCGCGCGGGCCCGGCGGATGATCTCCGCGATTTGCTCGGGCGGCATGACGAGGAGGCCAGTCGAGGCGTGCGCGTCGCTATAGGGCGCGAGCAATGCGGCGCCGCGCGAGCCGAGCGCGCCGTCCATGTACATCTTGATGCCACGGACTTTGACAGCGCCCTCCCCGTACGGGCCGGTTTCGAGAACGCCTTCGGCGTCGTCGGGTGTGAGGTAAATGTCGGCGCTGAGCGGCAGTTCGCCGTTGCTCGCGAATTCCTGAAAGAGCTGCGCTTCGGCGAGCGAGGTGCTCATGTTGTGAACGCCAGTCCAGCCGCGGGCGGCATAGAGGCGCGCGCCTTGAAGCAAAGCTTCGCGCTGCATGGCCGCCGTCGGCGGCGGGAAGCGGCTTTCCACTAGGTTCATGGCGTTATCGATCAGCATGCCGGTGGCGGCGCCGGACGGGTCGCGTTCAATGCTGCCGCCGCTGGGGTTCGCCGTGTTGGCGTCGATCTGTGCAAGTTCGAGCGCGGCGGTGTTGGCGACCGCGGCATGGCCATCGACGCGGCCGAGGAAGACCGGACGATCGGCAACGACTGCGTCGAGATCGGCGCGGTTGGGGAAGCGGCGCTCCGGCCAATGCGTCTCGATCCAGCCGCGGCCGTAGATCGGGCCTTCAGTGTGCTGGGCGGCGTACGCGCGCAGCCGCGCCTGCAAATCCGCGATCGAGGTTGTGCCGACGAGATCGAGCGTGAGCGCCGCGGCGCCAACGCCGGTGAGATGGACATGCGCGTCGGTGAACCCGGGATATGCCGCGGCGCCGGCGAGATTGATCTCGCGCGCCCCGCTTGCGTCTGCGCGTGCATCGGCGAGTGAGCCGACGACGGCGAAAACGCCGTTGCGGATGCGGATGGCCTCGACAGGTGTTTCCGAGACGCCGGTGTAGATCGGGCCGCCGTGGATGATGAGATCGGGCGCGCCGCGTGGCGCGCAGGCGGCCACAAGCGCGCCGAGAGAGGCTTGCGTGAAACGGCGGCGACTTAGTAGCGGCATGACTTCCCCCTGCTCACACGGCAGGCGGCAGGCAGCACACAAGTGGCGGCGACGTCAAATCCAGAGTGATCAAAACGAAAGCGGCGGGCCCCGAAGGACCCGCCACCCCGCTGTGTTAGGGCTTTCGCCCATTCGCTTAGAACCGGTAACGGCCCGAAATCGCGAACTGGCGGCCGAGCGGACGCGGATAGAGCGCGATATCGACGTTGCCCTGACCGGCAAAGCCATCGGCCGTTTGCGGCGGATACTCGTCGAACACGTTGTCGATGACACCCGTGATCGTGAAGTTATCCGTTACGTTCCAGCGTGCCGAGATGTCGAAGTAATCAGCTGCGGGCGAGATGTTCGCCGTAGCCGGACCGCCAATGCCGCCGAAGCCGTTGATCGGCGAGCTGGTGACTTCCGGCGTGTGGAACCAGCGCCCGAAGAGCGTCCAGTCACCAACGTTGTAGGAAACGCTCAGCACGGACTTGTAGTCCGGATAAGCAGCGCCAATGCCGGCGGATGTGGTGCCCGCATAGTCCACGGCGTTGATGATGTACTCGTCCAGCACCGAGTAGAGCTCATTGATGGTGAGCTGACCCGGGCCGATCGGGATCGACCATTCGAACTGGAAGTCGACGCCCGACGTCGCGAGCACGGCCTGGTTCGAACGGAAGGTGTTGACGAAGTTGATCTGACCGGACGGCAGACGCTGAATGCGATTGCAGCTGGCGGCGACGTTGTTGGTGTAGCAATCGCCCAGATAGAAGAGCACGCCGAGACCCAGGATCACGTTCTGCACTTCGATGTCGTAGTAGTCGACCGTAGCGCGGAAGTCGCCGACCGGGAACCACTCGGGCTGGAAGACGACGCCGTAGGTGAGCGTCTCCGCCGTTTCCGATTGGAGGTTCGGGTTGCCAAACGCGAAGCCTTGGATCTGAGCGTTCGCTTGCGCGAAGCCCGGATACGCAGCGAGTGGAACGCCGGAGGCCGTACACTCCGCAAGCGTTGTACCCACGCCGTCCGGCAGACCGTTGTTGTTGCCGTCATTGCAGGGGTCTTGCGTCGTGGTGAAGCCCTGGTCGCCCGCTTGGAACAGTTCGAACACGTTCGGCGCGCGGGTGGCTTCGTTGAACATTGCGCGGAAGCGCAGCCACTCGGTCGGGGCCCATTCGCCGCCGATCTTGTAGGTGTCGACGTTGCCGACCGTTGAGTAATTCGAACGGCGGAAGCCAGCTTCGAGGCCGAGGTAGTGAGCCAGAGGAGCCTCGGTGAGCAGCGGGACCGCGACTTCCGTGTACAGTTCGTACACGTCGATCGAGCCCATTTGATCCTGCAGCGCATTGAAGCCGAAGATGTTGCCCATGCGCTGTTCGTTGTCGACGTGGAACTCGAGTTGGCTGTCGCGATATTCGAAGCCGAACACCGCCGCAACCGCACCAGCCGGCAGTTCGAACAGGTCGCCACGGATGTAGCCCGTGATCCGGTTCTCTTCGACGATGGTTTGGTTGAACGTTGTCGTGTCGAGGTAACCGACCATGCCTGGCGTCAACGTGTTGGGGCCAAAGATGTCGAGCGGAACGCACGGGAACACCGATGTGCCGCCACCTGCATCCGGGAGCGCCGCGCCACCGTCGTCAAGCGTACCGAGAACGCCATCGAGACCGGGGGTCAGCGCTTGGCAGCCCGACAGACCCGCGAGGAAGCGGGACTTGTTGGCGCTGTGCTGCGTGCGGGTGATGAAGTGGCTTTGGCCGTAAGACGCGCCAACTGCCCAATCCCAGTTCTCGCCGAGCGAGCCTTCGAGGCTGGTCAGGAAGTAGAACGCGTTGTTTTCATTGTCGGCACGGCGCGCGCCGAGCTCGTTGGTGCGGCGTGACATCGTGAACGGCGCATATGGCGTCGGACGGCTCTGGAGCGCAACCCAAAGGTCTGGGTGATCCGTCTGGATCAAGTTACGCATATTTGGCGTGAGCTGCACCGTGAGGCCTGTGGCCGGCGTTGGCGCCAGCTGAACGGACTGACGCGAGTTCGTGTAGTTCATCAAGAAGTTCAGACGAACGTCGTCGCTGACGTCGTAGTGGCCGTTCGCTGTCAGTGTAATCCGCTCGGCCGGGAGAACGACGTAGTTGTCCGGCGCGAAGTTGTAGAGCGACGAGCCGGCGTTTCGATCGGGTACGCGGCAGGCGCCTGCGTTGAACACCGGTGAGAGATTGCCGTTCTCCGCGAAGGACAAGTTGCCAGCGGTGCCTGCGCCTGAATACGCGATGTTCGCCGTCGCCGGGTTACAATCGTGATCGTAGCTGGCGAAGGTCCCGCCGTTGAAGGCGCCGGGCACGTTGGCGAGGATGCCGCCTGCCCCACCCGCCGTGAAGCGGTTGGTGGTGTTGTTGGTGATCAATCCCCACGGTGTGGTGGACGAACCACCCGCAAGCGCGGCAATGATGGCGCCGCCACCGTTGAGAACGTCGCGAGCTTCATCGACGCTGTCGCAGATGAAATAGCGATTATCTACCGGGCGAGCGGAATCATAGCAGACCGCGCCAGCAACCCGTGAGTAATCGTACTCGCTCTGGTAGACGCCTTCACGGTTGAAGTAGGAAGCGTACGCCGTGATGTTGCCGCGGCCGTTGGCGAAGTTGCCACCGGCGAGCCCGTTGATTTCGAACGCAGCAGCGTTGCCGGTTTCCATTTCAGCGCGGTAGGTCGTGTTGATTTCCGCACCTTCGTAGTCGTCTTTGAGCACGAAGTTGACGACGCCGGCGACGGCGTCCGAGCCGTACACGGCCGAGGCGCCGCCGGTGACGACTTCGATACGCGAGATCAGCGAAGCCGGGATGGTTGCGATGTCAACCGTTCCATTCGTCGATGAGCCCGGCACCCGCTCCCCGTTCACAAGAACCAGCGTCCGGTTCACGCCCAGGCCCCGCAAGTCGACGGTCGAGAAGTCTTCGCCGCCGACATTGTTGGAGGTGAGCGTGTTGCCCGGGACGATCTGCGGAAGCTCATTCAGCAGCGTGTCGGTCGTCAGCGTAGCGGTGAGTTCGAGCTGCTCGGAGCCGACCGTCGTGATCGGGCTGATGGCTTCGAAGTCCTGGCGCACAAGACGCGTGCCGGTGACGACAATCGCCTCCTCTTCCTCGGCGTCCTGCGCCATTGCTGGCGTTGCCGTGATCGCGGCAGCTGCAGCCGCCATGATGGACACGCCCGTCAGCAAAGACTTGCGCGTTTCGACGTTCTTTTCTTTCTTAGATGTCATCTAGACAATCCCCCTGTCAGACACTGGATCCCCGTCCAATGAAACAGTGAGAGCGCGAGATAACTCTCCAGGGGGTTCGAATCCTTGGACGAGTATTTCGTTAGCATGACGGGACTCGCGCCCTCACACCGCGGATTTTGGTTCGGTTAAGGCGCTTGCGTCTTGTGCGCTTTCAACGGCGCTTCCGCCAAAATCGGCACACTTCACAAACCCGCGATGAGCTTAACGCACGCAAATGCGCACTTATCGCATTTGGATTTTCTTGCGCCGGGGCTTCCTTTGTCATCGTCGCAATGGATGCGTCAGTCACATCGTACATGCCGTATCGCTCGGGAGGTAACACGGCCGTGAGAATCCATGAGGTTCCCCTCGACCTCATGGAAGCGATGATGAGCGAGATCCCGGATGTAATCTTCGCCGTGAAGGACCACGAGCTGCGTTACATTGCCGGCAATCAAGCAATGCTCAACCTGTGCGGCGTCAGCTCTCGCAGCGCATTCGTCGGCAAACAGGCGCGCGACTTCTTCACGAATGAGGCGCACCAGCGCTACGAGCACTTGGACGAGCATGTGTTTCGAACCGGACGCGCGGTGAAGGAAGTGCTCGATCTTACCCACCGCCTGCGCGGACCGCCGGTTTGGGTTGTGCTGAGCCGCTGGCCGGCCATTCCGCCTGGTGGGCGCACGCCGTTCGGCATTGTCGTTATGGGGCGCGTGCTGAGCGATGCGAACCGAAAGCACCCGATCTATCACCGCGTCGCCGCGGCGGCGGAATACATCGAGAAGCATTTCGGCGCCGATCTCGACATCGCGACGCTCGCGCGATTGGCGGGTGTTTCAATTGTGCGGCTCGAACGTGATTTCGTCGAAGTCTTCGGCCTGACGCCGCTGCGCTACCTAACGAAGATCAGATTGGAAGCCGCGATCCAGTTGATGGCGAGCGGCCATCAGATCGCGGACGCCGCCATTGCCTGTGGCTATTCCGATCAAAGCGCCTTCGCGCGGCGCTTCAAGGCGGCGACCGGCATGTCGCCGCGCGAGTACCGGCGAACGTTTCTGAAACCCGCAAACGACGACGCCTAAAGGCGACAGACTCGCTGCGGCGGCGGGCTGATGGCAAAGTGCTCCGGCGCGATTTCACGCGCGCTTATTGCGGAGCAAACATGAGCGTTGGTTTTCGCGACGTCACCTGGCGCGGCCAAGGTGGACTGACGCTCTACGCACGCGACTACGGCGAAGCGAACGGCAAGCTGCCGGTCGTCTGCATCCCCGGGCTCACACGCAACTCACGCGACTTCGAAGAGGTCGCGCCGTGGATTGCGGCGCAAGGACGCCGCGTGCTGGTTGTCGACCTGCGCGGGCGCGGGCGTTCGGCCCGCGAAACCGATCCGCGCCGCTATCATCCGCGCGTCTATGCCGATGACGTGGCCGCGCTGCTGGCGACGATCGGCACAAAGAAAGCGATCTTCGTCGGCACCTCGCTCGGCGGATTGGTGACGATGACGCTCGCGGCGCGGCGCCCTGCTCTCATCGGGGGCGCTGTCCTGAATGATGTCGGCCCGCGTGTCGCCAAGGCTGGGCTCGCGCGCATTCGCAGCTATGCAGGCAAGAGCGCGCCGGTCGAGACGTGGGCCGACGCAGCCGCCTATGCGAAACGCATCAACGGCGTCGCCTTCCCGGACTACCCGGATGCAGCGTGGGATCAGGTCGCGCGGCGACTCTTTATCGATGTCGATGGCAAGCCTGCGCCGGACTATGACCCGCGCGTGTTGCGCGCCGCCAACCCTCTGGTGGCGTGGCTCGCGCCGGCTCTGTTGTGGGCGGCCTTCAAGCGCCTGATGCGAACAGGCCCGGCTTTGCTCGTGCATGGCGAGCTCAGCGATATTGTCGATGCGGAAGGCGTGCGACTCATGAAGCGCCAGGCGCCGAACCTCAAGTTTGCCGCTGTGCCGCGTGTTGGCCACGCGCCGTGGCTCAACGAACCGGCGGCGCAAGCGGCGCTGGCCGAGTTCTTCGCTGCCGCGCCTTAGGTCAGGCGGGACGCGTCCAGATAAAGAGCGCGCAGAGCGCGAGAACGGCAGCCGCGATTGCAAGCGCGACCATGCTCGCGCCGGCAAGCGCGAACAGAACCAAGCCGACGCTCATGCCGAGCGAGGCCATGATTTTTGCCGGACGCGCAATCGCGCCGCGCTCACGCCAGGCACGGACAGGCGCGCCGATGAACTCGAAAGACAGCAACCAAGCTTCCAGACGCGGGCTCGCATAGGCGAAGCAAGCCGCAGCGGCGATGAAGAACACGGTTGATGGCATCAACGGCACGAGCGCGCCGATCACGCCGAGCGCGACGCATAGAATTCCGGCCAACACTGCGAGCGGGCGGAGCAAGGGGCGGCTGGACGGCATCGGGCGAATATAGAGTGTGTTGCGAGCGATAGCCCGGCGGCGCCGGCTAGGCTCTGTCGCACTGGCTGAGCAAGGCTTCGAACATGAAGCGGAGCGAGTCCAGATATTCCGCTTTACTGGCCGTTGGGTCCTTGCCCAGGCGGACAAGCCACCCGTCGAGCAGAACACTGACCAAGCTCACACGCGATTCCAGGCTTGGATCGTCGGCGCGGACGCCGCCGCGAACAAACACATCGCGCAAATGACCTCGAAAGCCTGCGTCCATTCGATGGAGCACGGCGCCAACGCGCGGGTTGCGCGCGGCTTCCGCCAAGAACTCCAGCACCATGCCGACGTCCTTGCCGCTATCGAGATGGTCGACGTGATACTGGGCCAGCGCCATGAGTTCATCGACGGGGTGGCCGCTGCGCGACCGGACATCGGCGACGCGATCGGCCCACTCTTCCAGCTTCGAGACGCAGATCGCCTCGATCACCGCCTCCTTGTTCTCGAAGTAGCGGTAGATCTGGCCGACGCTGAGATCGGCCTGCGCCGCGATCGACGCCATCGAGGCGGCGTGGAACCCTTCGCGGCTGAAGCATTCGTGCGCCGCCTCCAGAATCTGGCCGCGACGTAGCTCAGCCCTGCTGCGCTCAGTTTCGGCCATCTCGGCAGTCATCGGGGTTCCCTCTCAGATTTTTGTTGCATTGCACCTTGACGTTACCGTCTTGCTCACTCATGTCCACCCAGCATGGGAATGAACGTTCATTCTCACAAGATTATTGTTGTTTTTCTTCGACTTTTCTTAAGTCGCGTTAACTTTCTGGGACGGGGACCATGTCTATTCGAGGGATGCGTTGGGCGGCCGTGAGCATGGCCGCGCTTCTGGCCGCATGCGGAGCTGGGGCCGAACAAGCCCCCCCGCCCGCTCCAGAAGTCGGCATCGTGGAGATCCAACCCCAACCCTATGAGCTGACCATTGAGCTCTCGGGCCGGGTGACCGCTTTTGAGACCTCCGAGGTCCGCCCGCAGGTCGGCGGCATTGTCCGCGCCCGCCGCTTCACCGAGGGCGCGACGGTCCGCGCTGGCCAGGTTCTCTATGAACTGGATGTCGGCCCCGCTGGCTCGGACGCCGCCGCCGCCAACGCCGCGGCTGCTTCCGCGCAGGCGCGTTACGAGCGCTACCAGCAGCTGATCGGCATCAACGCTGTCAGCCGCCAGGAACTCGACGACGCCCGCGCCGCCGCAGATCAAGCCAATGCCACGGCGCAAAGCGCACGGATCAATCTTGGCTACACCAGCGTGCGCGCGCCGATCAGCGGCATCATTGGCGCTTCGAGCGTCACGCCGGGCGCGCTGGCGACAACTGCGCAAGTGCAGCCGTTCGCCGTCATCCAGCAGATCGATCGCGTCTATGTCGACATGACGCAATCGAGCGCCGACCTCATGCGTCTGCGCCGTACTCTGGAAGAGCAAGGCGTCAACACTGATCGCGTGACTGTGCGCCTCATCCTGCCGAACGGCGAGGAATACGGGCACACGGGCACTCTGCAATTCTCCGGCGTGAGCGTGAACCCCGCCACGGGCGCTGTCACATTGCGCGCGCTCTTCCCAAACCCCGATCACACGCTACTCCCCGGCATGTTCGTCGATGCGCGCGTGTCGCAAGGCACCGTGCAAAACGCGATCCTGGCGCCGCAACAGGCCGTCTCGCGCAATGCGCGCGGCGAAGCCGTGGTGATGGTGCTGAACGGCGACAACCAGGTCGAGGAACGCGTGCTGGAGACC
Organism: uncultured Terricaulis sp.; assembly: GCA_964446305.1. Classification (GTDB taxonomy): domain Bacteria; phylum Pseudomonadota; class Alphaproteobacteria; order Caulobacterales; family Aquidulcibacteraceae; genus Vitreimonas. The sequence continues at coordinate 10,112 of CAYUOC010000004.1, forward strand.
GACCAAACGGACGGCGCGCAATGGGTTGTCACGGCGGGTCTCAATCCGGGTGATCGCGTCATCGTTGAAGGCATTCAACGTGTCCGCCCCGGTGCGGAGGCGCGCGGCGAATTGGTAAGCATGCAAGCGGGGCCGCCGGAGCAAGATATCCGCGGCCGCGAGAGCCAAGGCGGCTAATCACACATGGCACGGTTTTTTATCGAACGGCCCATCTTCGCGTGGGTCATTGCGATCGTCATCGCGCTTGTCGGCGCCATTTCGGTCTTCACGCTGCCTGTGGCGCAGTATCCGCAGATCGCGCCGCCCAGCGTCTCGATCAACGCGACCTTCCCCGGCGCTTCAGCGCAAACCGTCGAAGACACCGTCACGCAGGTGATTGAGCAGCAGATGCAAGGCCTCGATGGCCTGCGTTACATGAGCTCGGCCAGCGATGGCTCGGGCACTTCGACGGTGACGCTGACGTTCGAGCAGGGCATCGATCCCGACATCGCTCAGGTGCAGGTGCAGAACAAGCTGCAGAACGCGCTCGCGCTACTGCCACAACCTGTGCAGCAGCAAGGCGTGCGTGTCACCAAGACGGCCAACTCGTTCCTGATGATCGTGGGTCTGGTCGCCAGCCAGCCGGGCATCACCGACACCGACCTTTCGGATTTCGCGGCGTCGACGCTGCAGGATCAGCTGAGCCGCGTCGAAGGCGTTGGCGAAGTGCAATTGTTCGGCGCGCCGTACGCGATGCGAATTTGGCTCGATCCGAACCGTCTGCAGACGTTCTCGCTCACGCCGTCTGACGTCGCGGCCGCGATCCGCGCCCAGAATGCAGAAGTCTCCGCCGGCCAGATCGGCGCGCAACCCTATGTCGAGGGCCAGCAGCTCAACGCGACGGTTTCGGCGAACTCCCTGCTTCGCACCGCCGAGCAGTTCGAGGCGATCCTGGTTCGCACGCTACCAGACGGCAGCGCCGTGCGCCTGCGCGATGTCGCGCGTGTCGAACTCGGCGCCTCCAGCTACGCGGTGAACGCGCGCTTCAACGGCCAACCTGCTTCGGGCATCGCTATCCGCCTGGCCTCGGGCGCCAACGCGGTGCAGACGGCCGAGCGCGTGCGCGAGCGCATGAATGAACTCGCGCCGAACGTGCCTGCCGGCATCGAAGTGCTCTATCCGTATGACACGACGCCGTTCATCGAGAAGTCGATCGAGGAAGTCGTGAAGACGCTGCTCGAAGCCATCGTGCTCGTCTTCCTCGTCATGTTCCTGTTCCTGCAGAGCTGGCGCGCAACCATCATCCCGACTTTGACCGTGCCGATCGTGCTTTTGGGTACGTTCGGCGTGCTCGCGGTATTCGGGTTCTCGATCAATACGCTCACCATGTTCGCGATGGTGCTGGCGATCGGCTTGCTCGTCGACGACGCGATTGTCGTGGTCGAGAACGTCGAGCGCGTGATGCGTGAGCAAGGGCTCAACGCCAAGGAAGCCACGAAACAGTCGATGGACCAGATCACGCCGGCGCTTGTCGGTATCGCGCTGGTGCTGTCGGCGGTGTTCATCCCGATGGCGTTCTTCCCGGGATCGACGGGCGTTATCTACCGGCAATTCTCGATCACCATCGTTTCGGCGATGGCGCTCTCGGTGCTGATGGCGCTGACTTTGATCCCCGCGCTGACCTCGACGCTGCTGCGTCACGAAGAACCGCGCAAAGAGGGCTCCCGCCTCGGCGCGGTGTTCAGCCGGTTCAACCGCGGCCTCGGTTGGGTGTCGACGCGCTATCAGGGCATTCTCGGCCGCACATTTGCGCCGAAGGCCGCTTCGCGCGTGCTCGGCATTTATGCGGTGATCCTGCTTGCGCTTGGATTGCTTTTCACGCGCTTGCCGACATCGTTCTTCCCGGAAGAAGACCAAGGCTTCTTTATCACGGTTGTGCAATTGCCGGCGGGCGCTTCGGCTGACCGCACGGCGGCTGTCGTGCGCGAGATCGAGACCTACTTCGCTGAGAATGAGGCCGACACCGTCGCGTCGTCGTTCTCGGTCGTGGGCTTCGGCTTTGCCGGCATGGGGCAGAACCAAGCCATTCTGTTCAGCCAATTGCATCCGTGGTCGGAGCGTCCACAGGCGCGTCAACGCGCGGGCCAGGTCGTGCAGCGCGCGTTCGGCGCTTTCAGCCAAATCCGTGACGGCATGGTCTTCCCGGTGCTGCCGCCTGCCGTAACAGAACTCGGCATTTCCGGCGGCTTCGACATGCAGCTGGTGAACATCGGCGGCATGGAGCGCGAAGAGTTCGTCAATGTGCGCAATCAGCTGCTCGGACTCGCCGGTCAGAACGCGAATCTCAGCCAAGTGCGCCCGAACGGCATGGAAGATACGCCGCAGCTCGATCTCGATATCGATCAGCACGCGGCGACCGCCCTTGGCGTCTCGGTGACGGACATCAACTCGACGCTCGCGGGCGCCTGGGGCGGCATGTACGTCAACGACTTCATCGATCGCGGCCGGATCAAGCGCGTCTATATGCAAGGCGACGCGCCGTTCCGCATGACGCCTGACGATCTCGGCGCCTGGCATGTGCGAAGCTCGACCGGCGAAATGGCGCCGCTCTCGGCCTTCACACAGCCGCGCTGGATCCTCGCGGCGCCGCGCCTTGAACGCTTCAATGGCTCGCCTTCGTTCAACATCCAAGGCGGCGGCGCGCCGGGCGTCAGTTCGGGCGCGGCCATGGACGAGATGGAAACGCTGGTCGGCCAGTTGCCGGCGGGCGTCACCACCGACTGGACGGGCATGTCGTACGAGGAACGCTCCTCTGGCTCGCAAGCGCCGCTGCTTTATGCGCTTTCGTTGCTGGTCGTGTTCCTGTGCCTGGCGGCTCTTTATGAGAGCTGGACGATCCCACTGGCGGTGCTTGTCGTTATCCCGGTAGGCCTGTTGGGCGCGGTGATCGCGGCGAACCTGCGCGGTCTGTCGAACGACATCTACTTCCAAGTCGGCCTACTCACCACCATGGGGCTCGCGGCAAAGAACGCGATCCTTATCGTCGAGTTCGCACGCTCGCTCGCCGAACAAGGACGCAGCTGGGCCGAGGCGGCAATGGAAGCCGCCAAGATCCGGATGCGGCCGATCCTGATGACATCGTTCGCATTCACGTTCGGCGTGTTGCCGATGGCGATCGCTTCGGGCGCAGGCTCGGGCGCGCAGAACGCGATCGGCGTCGGCGTGATCGGCGGCATGATGGCCGCGACCTTCCTTGTTCCGGTGTTGACGCCGTTCTTCTTCGTCGGCGTCAACAATCTCTTCTCCCGCTTACGTCGCAAGCCAACCGAGCATTCGCCGCAAGCCGAGGCTTCGCACACATGATGAGAAACGCACTCCCCCTCACGCTCGCTTTGGCGCTCGGCGCCTGCGCCACGCTCGAACCGAGCTACGATCGCCCGGCGCTGCCGACGCCGGACTCCTGGCCGCAAGGCGCGGCGTACACGCAAGGCGCGGCAAGCGAAGCGGCGCTGCCGGACTGGCAGAGCTTCTATGGCGACGACAATCTGCGTCAGCTCATCGCCATTGCGCTTGAGAACAATCGCGATCTGCGCATCGCGGCGCTCAACATCGAGCGCGCGCGTTCGACCTACCGCATCCAGCGCGCGCAGAGCGTGCCGAGCATCAATGCCGGCGCTTCGGCCCAAAGCGGCGAGACGCCGATCGCAGCCGGCGGCGCCGGCGAAACGACGCGCCTGTTCAGCGCGGAAGCCAGCATCACGGCGTTTGAACTCGACTTGTTTGGTCGTGTGCGCAGCCTGAACAACGCGGCGCTGCAGCGCTATTTCGCCACCGAGGCCGGCCGTGACTCCGTGCAGATCAGTCTGATCGCGGAAGTCGCGACGGTTTACGTCGCCTATGCCGGCGATCTTGAGTTGTTGCGCTTGGCGCAGGAAACGCTGCAATCGCAGCGCGCGTCGTTGGACCTGACCCAGCGCCGCCTGGAAGCGGGCGCGTCGTCACAGCTCGACGTGCACCGCGCGCAGACCACGGTTGAGACCGCACGCGCAGACGTGGCGCGCTACACGGCTTTGACGGCGCAAGATGAAAACGCGCTGGCATTGTTGCTGGGCGCGCCGGTGCCGGAGGCGCTGCGTCCGACCAATATCGACGCCATCGCGTTCGGCGCCGCCGACCTGCCCCCGGCTCTGCCCTCGCAAGTGCTGCTCAATCGCCCCGACATCATCGCGGCCGAGCATGAGCTCCGCGCCTCGAACGCCAATATCGGCGCGGCGCGCGCAGCGTTCTTCCCGAGCATTTCGCTTTCAGGTTCGGCCGGACAAATCGATCCGAGCTTTGAAAATCTGTTTGCCGGCGCCGGCGACAGCTGGAGCTTCACGCCGCGCATCACCATTCCGATCTTCAGCGGTGGCGCCAACATCGCCCGGCTCGACGGCGCGCGCACCGACCGAGATATCGCTGTCGCGCAGTATGAGCGCTCGATTCAGGTCGCGTTCCGCGAAGTCGCCGACGCGTTGGCGGAGCGCGGCACGATCGGCGAGCAAGTGTCGGCGCGCGAAGCGTTGGTTCAGGCGGCGAGCGGCTCCTACGACATTTCGGAGGCCCGCTACCGTGAAGGCATCGATTCCTATCTCGGCCTGCTCGACGCGCAGCGGCAGCTCTACGCCGCGCAGCAACAACTGGTCGCCGCCCGCGTCGCCCGCGCTGCAAACTTCGTAACGCTGTACCGGACACTCGGCGGCGGCGCGTAAGAATAAAGAGATTGGTGGATCCTAGCTCCTCCTAGCTTCGTGTTCGCAGGCTTTCGTCGAGGGCCTATGTGGCGAGGTGTCGCCGCATCTCGACGGATGAGCGCTGGATCGTTCGGCGTTAGGCGATCTTAATTGACCCACGGAGCGCTACGCGCGCTCAAACACACCGCACCAACTCGCGATGAACAGCGCGATCGTCTTCGTCACGCGTCGGATCGATTCTAGATCGACACACTCGTCGATCCCATGCGCCGCAGTGCAGGACGGCCCATAAACAAGACTCGGGATCGATCCGAAGACGCCGAAAATCCGAGAGTCAGTGGACGCTGTGGATGGGTGGGCTCGAAGCTGCTCACCGAATACGCGCCGGTGGGCGTCCCGAAGTACACTTTCGGCCTCGCCACCTGGCTCGAGCACATACCCGCCATTGTGGAAGCCGTGGTATTCAACACTCGCTGGTGGCAGCCCGGGATCAAGCGCGGATGCCTCGGCGATGACTTGCTCGATCTCTGCTTTGCCGCGTTCGATGCTCCAACCGGGATAGAGCCCCGCGCGCACTTCGAGCACGCACTCCGCCGGCACGCTTGAGACCCACTCCCCTCCATGCATCTTGCCGAGGTTGATGCGGACGGGATGAGGATGATCGCAATAGTGCGGATGCTCGCCGCGCGCGGCGTTCCATCGCGCTTCCAGGCCCTTGAGATGCTGCCAAATCAACCAGCCGCGCTCGATAGCGTTCACGCCCGCCGTGTAAGCGCCGGAAGCGTGCGCCGGATCACCCGGCACCGTGATCTTGAACCAGAGCAAACCCATGTTCGCGCGTGTCAGCTCTTCGCCCACGGGTTCGGGAATGATCGCCGTGTCGGCGGTGTAGCCGCGCAGCAAACAGGCGAAGGCGCCGTTGCCGGTGCACTCCTCTTCAACAACCGATTGGATATGAATGCGCCCGAGCGGGATCAGGCCCGCCGCGCGCACAGCATCGTAGGCAAACAGCATCGCGCCAATGCCGGCCTTCATGTCGCCCGCGCCGCGCCCATAGAGTTTACCGTCACGCACCTGCGGCTCGAAGGGTGGCGAACGCCAACGATGTTCGGGGCCACTCGGCACGACATCGATGTGGCCGTTGAGGATCAGGCTGCGCCCGTCATTGCGCTCGGCATGATAGGTCCCGACGACATTGTAGGCTTCGGCATAGGGCGATGAGACTGGAGACGCGCCAGGATGCGCGCGCAGCACGTCCGGATCGATCTTCCAGAGATCGACTTCGAGCGAGCGGGCGCGAAACGCCTCGGCCATGAAATCTTGCGCCGCGCGCTCATGCTCACGCAAGGACGGAAACCGAACGAGATCCTTGATGAACTCAAGCTCAGCGTCGAAGCGGCGATCGACCTCCGCGCAAATCCGGCGCGCCTGCTCCTCGTTCAAGCTCACGACACCGCCTCCTTGCGCCGCCGGTCAGAGAGGAGCGCCGGCCACAACATGGCGACAGCGCTCAGCACCAGCACGGCCGATGCCGCGTTGATCAGCAAATCGTAGTTTTGCTGTTCAACAAGGAGACCAGCGACGAACGGCCCGCTGGCCAGACCCATCTTTGAGATAAAGCCCGCGGCGGCCGCCGAGCGTCCGCCTTTGTCGAACTCCGCCGCCATGCCAAGTAGATAGGCGATGATGAACGACCACGCACAACCGGTGATGCAATTTGCGGCGATGTAGACGATGGGATCGGCGCTCCAGTGGAACGCAATCGTGCCCAGAACGGCGATCACCATGCCGATCAACAACGGCATCCACCGGCCCATGCGAACGCCCAGCGCAACGACAAGAACCGCGCCCAGGATCGAGACCCAAGACGAGGCGCCCACGGCGGTGCTGGCGAATTCCGTGGTCAGCTCATAGCGGCGGCCAAGCTCGATGATGTAGGCGGCCAGCGCCATGTTCGCGAACTGAAACAGAAAGACCGCGCCTAACGTCGCCGCCAACGGCGCGAACTGAATACGCGCGCGCGGCTGCTCGTCCTTTTGCTTTGCCTCAAGGGGGTAGTCGCTAAGGAATGGCAGCATCAGCAGCGCGAGCAGGCTAAAGGCGGCAAGCGCATAAAAGAGCGCCGCACTGCCAAATTCCGGCACAAGCCGCGGCAAGAACATCGTGCCGACGCCACCAAGTCCGAACTGCACGACCAGCAGCATGCCGAACACACGGTCCGGCGATTTGGTCCGCGAGAAGATACCGTACGAAACGCCAACGAGGGCGCCGCCGACAAAGCCATGCACCGCACGGACAGCGATCAAAGTTTGAAGATCGGAGATCAAACTCGACGCAAGGTCGATGCCGATGAGTATCGCAAGCGCTACGCACGCAAACGGCCGCCACGGCACGACACGCACGAACGCCACCGCGCATAGTGCGCCAACAGCGGCGCCGTAGACGTTGGCCGAAGCAACAAAGCCGGCTTCGCGCTCACTCACGCCTAACGCGTCAATCAGGCCCGTTACGATGGCGGCCATGATGTTGACGTAGAAGAGCCCTGCGGTCGCGAGGAAAGCGAGCATGAAGCTCGCCAGCAAGCTATCGGGGCGCGCCCTCCACCCGCGTTGAGGAAGTGCTGCCGCGTCTGTCATGGGTTGGTCTCACACATGGGCGCGAGACGGTTGGCGGCGCGCACGGCCCGCGCCCAGCGGAACTCGCCGCCATCGCTGACGTAATAATAAGTCGCCCCGTTCGGCATCAGCACCACGACGATGCCGCCATAGCCGGACATGAACGGGACCCACACAGGATGCGCGCATTCAATCACGCCCTGAACATTCCAAGCCCAGAAGCCGTTGTTGTAACGGAAGCTCTCGTCGGGGCCGGGCAAACCGCGATCATTCGCGTCACGCTGCATCGCCGCCGCGAGTTCTGCGGGCGCAAGTAGCGAGGGTGTGGTTTCAGGTTGCTGCAAGTAGGCGGCGATCTTGGCGACGTCGTCGGCAAGAATCGTCAGTCCCCAACCGATGAAGGGCTGGCGCGCCTCGTCGTAGGTGCGGCGCGTGGCGCGAATGGTTGGGCTGAGCTGCAACGGCTCGTAGACTCCGGAGACGAGCACATCATCGAAGAAATCGCGCTCCGCGCCACGGCGTTCGCGCCACACATCCGCCATGGCCCCGCCGAGCACGAACGTGTCGGGTGTGTGATAGACCCATTGCGATCCCGGCGCCGTGCGGCGCGGATAAAGCGTGCACGAAATCCTGAGTTTTTCCTCCAAAGTCGTTGAGAGGAAGAAGCGGCTTGTCGTCAACGCGGCTTCATCCGCCTCGCTCTCTGCGGACTCATAGCGGCCCGTCGCCATGTCGAGGGCATTGTCGAAGGTCACGCCATCCCAGGTTCGGCAAGCCCTGAGATGATCGGCGATACGTTCCTGGCGGACGCCCGGATAGAGCAGCTCCAAACGCATCAAGCCAAATCCGCCGGCGATGGATTTCGCCAAGGAGTACGATGGCAGCAGCAAGGCCTCGCAGAACGGATAAGGCCCAGCACGGGTGTCGCAGCCGCCGCGATAGTGAACGCCGTCGTAGATCAGGCCGAACGTCGTCAGCGCTGCCGGGTCGATATCGGCCGGCGATGCGAACGCATCGATATCAATGCCGCGCGCGGCGAGCGCCGAGAACGGCTCCACGCGCATGCGCCCTTCCCGCTCCGACCGGAAAGCCGCGACGAGGGTCGCATCATTCGATGACGAACGGGGCGTGTACGTAGCTGACGCCACCCCCCAGAAATCGAACTTGAAGTACGCGCATGTTTCGGACGCGATCTGCCACGCGACGCGAGACACTTCGCCGCCACGGAACGCAAACGTAAGCACGCCATTGTGCGTGCAATTGGCGTTCGTTTCGATCAGCGCGAAGGGCAACGCCGCGCGGCTCCAGCCACTGTCGTCGGGCTCGCTCCACACCCGCCCCGGCTCGATCGCGATCTCCCAGTTTGGATGTTCGCCTGGGATCGGCCCTCGCCGCGCCGGCACGAGCCACTCGCCGTCCTGAACGAGACGCATCTCAAACGCCGGAAATGTATCGGCCCGCAGCGCGTCATCCGCAGCGATGTGAAACGCATCCTCTACCGGGCGCAGCTCCCCGCGCGACGCCACCACGCGCAACACACCCTCGAAGCGCTCATGCGACGCGCCGTGGCCGGCCGCGGGTGCAAATTCGCGCATCGGCAATAGCGCGCGCGATGTCTCGGCGCCGCGCAGCCAAGCCGCGCTCAGATTCTGCCGGCTTGTTTGGCTTGCCTCGATTCGCGCGCCGGAGACGCGGACATCGTCCAGCCAGCATTGATCATTGTTGGCATTGCCGGAGACGCGGGCGCCAATCAGCAGGCGCTCGACGCCGTTGAACCGCGCGTCACGCACGGCGTTGCGGTGCATCGTGACGCCGTCATCCTGCCCATCGGTGACACGCACAATCTCAACCCAAGTCCGGCCGCCGTCGGCGGAGGCTTCCACCAGGCAGTAATCGTCCCCTTCAAGATCATTTGCCGCGACAGCCGCGGCGACGACGACGTCGCTATAACCTTGCGTCGACACCGAGGTGACAGCGGCGGCGGCGCGTGTGAGGCGCATCGAGACATTGCCGGCGTACGTCGTCAGGCGAACCTCACCGCCGGACGGCGCCCAACGCCCCGCGTCCCCCGATTGGAACGACTCGCTAAAGATCGCCTCGGCGCTGGCCGGCGAGGCCACCAACGCTGACGCGGCGGCGCAAAGAGCAAAAAGTGCGCGCCTCATAGCACGCCTTCTCTGCGCAATGTCTCAGCGAGCGGAGCCAAGGCGCGTTCATGCGTACGCCATTGCGCGAGTGAGCGATCATGGAGTGGCTGGCGCACTTGCGCCGCACTTGCTGTTGTCGAAGGCTGCGTGTTCTGGTGAAACGCTAGGCAAGCCGGATCCCAGGCGAGCCCGCAGAAGCTCAGCATTCGGCGCGTCTGCCCCTCGATATCGGCAACGATATCTTCGTAGGCGACGTCGCAGATGCGCGCGCCCACCTCTGTGCGCCAATGCTGCATCAGCGCGCGATAACCAGCGATATAGCGGCCGATGTCTTCTTGCGAATAAGAGAACGGATACCCCATCCGGAAGAGCGTCTTCAGCATTGCGTAACCGCTTGCCATTGGGTGGCGCGTAAGGTGGATGATCTTCGCGTTAGGTAGCGCGCGCGCGATGACGCCAAGATAGAGAAAGTTGAGCGGCGTCTTATCGAGAAAGACTGCTCCAGACGCGCCCGCGCCCCGCACGGCGCGACAATAGCTTTCGCCGAGCGCGGCCATATCGGCTCTCGCCACCTTGGCGATGCGCTCACTCTTGCCATCGCTTTTGCCGGCGGCTCGCGTCACGGCTAGCGCGAGTTCGTTCATCTCGCCACGGCTCTCAACGTCGCGGTGGGCGCTCAGGATGCGATCAACGAGCGTGGTGCCGCTGCGCGGAAGACCCACCACGAAGATCGGCGCCTCGCCGGTAAAGCCGCGCTGCGCGCCGGCGAAGAAATCCGCTCCGAACGAACGTTCGATCTCGTGCATGGCAGTGAGATCGACGTTAACTTCGTAGGACATCGCGCGACGCCGCGCCGCCGCCCCGCGCGCATAGGCGTCGAACGCCTCTTCGTCGCGGCCAAGGTCCTCCAGTTCCTTGCCCAGCGCGTAATGCAATGCCGGCGGCGCCCGGTCCGCGCCAACCCGCTCGCGCACACCTTCCAAAAAGCTCAGATGGTTTCGCGCTTCCGTTTGATGACGAAGCGTGGCGCGGTTGTACAACGCATCAAACTCGTTGGGCCGGCGCGCAATGAGATCATCAAGCATCGCTTCAGCTTCTTCCAACCTACCCATCGCGAGCGCACATGACGCTGCCTGGAAGAGACCGTCGAGATCGTCCGGCCGCGCCACGCGCGCGGCTTGCGCGCATCGATCCGCGTCCGCGTGCTGGCCAAGATGCGTGTAAGCCTCGGCGATCCGTCGCAGCGCGCTCGCATCTGCACCTGAAGATTCCTCAAGTTCGGCCAGTGCAACGCGCGCCATCGCTGTCTCGCCGCACATCATCTGCGCTTCGATCACGATAAGCGCGGCTGTAACGCTGTCCGGCGCCGCCGCTACGCCCCGCCGCGCGGCGACTAACATGGCGGCAAAATCGCCCTCCATTTGCGCCAGACGCGCGCCGAGCAACCATGGCTCAGCGCGCTCCGGCACACTCCGCTGCAGCGCGCCGATACGCTGAGCCGCCTCTGCGCGCCTGCCCGCACGCAGCATCTGGTCGGCTTCGGCGATCGCCGCGCTCACTTTGGCCGTCTCCAGCGCGACGCCGCTAGAACCTGAAGCCGAGCGTTGCTCCGAATGTCCGTGGGAGGGAGATGAGGTCTTTCGATCCATTGCCGTAGTAACCTTCGGCCGGATCAGAGCCCATGTATAGCTCGGTGAACGTACCCGTCACACCTTGTTCGTTGCCGATGTTCTTCACCCAGAAGGACAAGTCCCAGCTGTCGGTCGAGAACGTGGTCACAGCGTTGAAGATGGCGAAGCCATCGAGATCGACGTTGAACGCCGGAGACAAGCTGATCGCGTTTCGCGTTTCCGATTGGTAGAAGCCATCGAGCCGCGCGAAGAACGTGTAGTTGCCAAACTGCGTCGTGTAGTCAATCGCCCCGTTCAACATGTGCTCTGGCGCGCCGGGCAAGCGATTGCCCTCCACATCGATCAAGGCGCCGGTCGGGGAGAAGAAGTTCTCGTCAAGTTCGGCGTCAAGATAGGTGTAACCCGCCTGGAAGCCGATATCGTTGGTGATCATGCCCGAGAATTGCAGCTCGAGGCCCGCGGAATGCGCGCTGCCCGCGTTCTGCACCGCGAAGAAGCCCCAGTTCGGCGTCGCCGTGTTCAGCTGCGCGTCCTGCCAGTCGATGTAGAACACGCTCGCGTCGTAGCGAATGCCGTTGATCCGCCCCTTCACACCGACTTCGTAATTGTCGACGCTGTCGGGATCATAGAGCTGCCATGCCGGGTTTTCGGCGAACGTACCGGTCGTCGGCACCGCATTGGTGCCGCCGCGGCGATAGCCTTGCGAGAACGTTGCGTACAGCAACTGGTCTTCACCGAACTCGTACGCAGCGTTCAGCTTCCACAAAACGCCGCTATCGTCGGTACTGAAGAGCGACGTCTGCGGGGTGAACGCGCCGGCATAGAGCGGCAAATCCATGAAAGTGGTGTTGTCTGCTTCGTTCGAAAACGCGCGGAAGCCGCCGGTCACATCAAGGCGATCGTTGAGGTGCCAGGTGAGTTCGCCAAACACGGCCTGATCGACGAAATCTTCATCGCGCGAGTAGGCAAAGTCCTGATCGCCGGTGACCGCCGCCTGCACGAGCGGGAAGCCGACCCATGCCGCGTCCCACCATTGCTTGAAGCCGCGCAGATAGCTGTCCTGCGTGGCCACACGGTTTTGGTCCTGGTAGTAGACACCAACGACGTAATCGAGTGGTCCACCATTGCTGTTGCTGACGAGACGCAATTCCTGGACGAACGATTCATCGGCGAAAGTGCGAACCGCAGACGCCATCGGGCGCGGATAATTGTAGTAGAAGCTTAGGAAGCCAGCCTGAGCGTAGAAGCCGGTGTTCTCACTGATGCTGCTGCCAGAGTGATCGTAGTAAGATGTGCTTGAGGTCAGCGTGGCGAAGCCCAGATCGATATTGGCTTCGAGCGACACGAGATCGAGGTCGCGGTCCGCTGGCTCCAGCTGAATTGAGCCGCTCTCGTATTCGCCATACGGATTGCCGAAGCCGTCATTGCCCAACACTTGCCCGCGCCGGCCTCCAAACTCATCCTGCTGGTGGAAGTAGTTCAACGTCAGATCGATATTGTCAGTGGGCTCAAACCGCAGACTGGCGCGGCCGAACCAGCTATCAACGGTGTCAGCGTCTTCGACAGAGCGATAAGACGCGGCCGGATCGAGCACCCCGCTCGGCGCCACCGGATTGCCGTTGCCATCGAGATTGTAGACGTTCACGTAATCGGTGATGCCAGGATAATCGGCGCGGGCGATGGTGCCGCGGAACGCTGCGCGGTCGCCGAGCGGCACGTTGATCGTGGCGTCGCCCGACCAACCGGTGTCCTCAGACCCATTCACTTGCGATAAGGAAAGCTGCGCGTGACCGCCGAACTCGCCAAGCTCCGGCGCGTTCAGCGTGTAGCGCACCGTGCCGCCAAGCGCGCCCGACCCGTACAGCGTCCCCTGCGGCCCGCGCAGCACTTCGACTTGCTCAACGTCCGTCAGCAGAAAATTGGCGAAAATCGGCGTATCGTTCACATAGGTCGACACTGTCGAGACGGCCGAAACCGCGTAATCGCCAAGAGCTGCGCTATCGACGTTAAGGCCGCGAATGCGCACGCCGTTGACCACTGACGCATTTCGTTCGCCGCGATCAACAACGCTTACACCCGGTACAGAGCGCAACAGTTCGATGGAATCGCGCATGCGCGCTTCCTCAATCTGCGCGCCGGTAACGGCCGTGATATTGTAAGGAACGTCGAGGATGTCTTCGGCGCGGCGGGTGGCCGTAACAGTAATGGTCTCATCCTCTGCAATTTGACCGGCGGCGTCTTGCGCCAGGGCGGGCGCTGAGAGCACTGCGGCCAATGACACGCCACCGAGCAAGATGCGCGCTATGCGCGAGACCGCTTCGTTCTGAATCTTCGTCTGCATTTTGCTTTCCCCGCATTCACACGTCGTTCGGTTTTCGTTTGTCGTTCAGGTCTTCTTGCGTAGCGGCTCGACCTTGCCACTTGGGTCAAAGGCCTCGCCGGGCTTCAGCAAAGGGCCGAGCGCGTCGAGAGAGTCTGACCGTTGCATCTCTTGGTAGGGCGCGAATGTGCGCGCGCCGTCCCTGAAGCTCTTCAAGGGCTGACCGAGCCCGTGCCAGCCGCTTTCGCGAACGCGGCGCACATAGGCGAAATCAACTTCGATTGGTATGACCTCGCGGCCTTCGCCGGCTTGGTGAATGACTTCGCCGCCAGGGCCAGCAACGACCGAACGTCCATTGCCCAGGTCACCGGCGACATTGACGTCGAAGAAATAGCACTGGTTTGCGGCAGCACTGGCGCGGACCATGCACACTTCAACATCGCGATCGATCGTGTTGGTCATGCTCGGATGCAGCACGACTTCGGCGCCCATCCACGCAAGCGTGCGCGTCGTTTCGCCGAACCACATGTCATAGCAAATCGAAACGCCGAACCGCCCCGCTCCGGGGACGTCGAACACCACACATTCCGCACCCGGCGCAACGCCGCGTTCGTACGGCGTGAACGGATACATCTTGCTATAGCGCGCAACGACCTCGCCTGCGGGATTGATCACTGGCGTCGTGTTGTAGATGGCGGCGCCCCGGCGCTCGTAGAGCGAGCCCGGCAACAGCCAAAGCCCTGTCTCGCGCGCCAGCGCACAAAAGAACGCCTCCGCCGGGCCGGGCAGAGGCTGCGCTTGATCTAGATTGGCGCCATACGCTGCGAGTTCGCCGACCAGCGCCATCCGCAACCACGGAAAACGGCGCTTTAACCGCCGCACTTCGTCGGCGATCTCGGCGCAATTGTCCTTCTGCTCAAGCGCCAGCTGCAGCGCTGCGATGGCGAATGTTGTCACGCGAGCCTCTTTGGACTCGCAGGCTAGAAAGCGGTTCCCGGCCGGTATAGGTCCAGCTTCGCCCGATTGCTGGCGCCAGTGCTAGACGGCCGAGACCCCGGCCAAATCTGGCGCCGCGGAAACCAGCACTCCCCGATTAAACAGCACCATATCGTCCTTGTACCATTTTATCTGGTCGCCCTCGATCACAGTGAAATAGCGGGCCGTTTCGCCGTAGGACCAGACATTCCAACGGCGGCACCAGCGATCGTCCTCCACCCACCACTCACCCTCGTCGCAATCCTCGTGAGCGTAGCCGGCCTTGCCGATCAACGTCCCGTCGGGGCGCACTTCGACTGAATAGGGATCGCCGTACACGGTTCTGCACAGCAGCGTCGCGCCATTCATCATCCTCTCGATTTCGGCGCCGGCCAGCGCCCGCTTGGCGTCGAGCCGATCCAACGCGGGATCTCCAATCTCACGCATCACCTGCGCCAACACAGCGACGCCGTCACGAATGCGCTCTACCGGAACGCCGGAGACACCCATGCGAAACGCCGAAACACCCTCGCCGTCACGCGCGTAAAACCGGGTCGCGGGTTCGATCAGGAGGCCGCGCGCGGCCGCTTCACTGGTGAGCAAACGCGCATCCAGCCCAGGCGGACCCGTGACCCAGATCGAAGCGCCAGAGAGTTGCGGATCGATAAGAACGAGATGCGGCAGATGGTAATTCAGCGCGTCACGCAACGCCGTGAGCCGCTCGCTGATCGCCCGGCGCACCCGATTCGACGCCGCATCGTAGTGCCCCAGCGCCATTAACAGCGCGCCAATGCGTTGCGCCGCGCGTGGCGCTGGCCCCGCCACGAGACTGCGTACCTTCCGCATCTCCCGCACGACAGGCGCGGGCGCCACCACGAAGCCGAGCCGTAAGCCCGGCCCAAACACTTCGCAGAGATCGGAGATGTAAACGACGCGCTCATTCGCATCCGTCGCCTTGAGCGCTGGCAGCCTCTTCTCGCCAAAACCACTGGTAACGAAATCGATTTCAACGATCAGCGCGTCTTCGGCATCGGCCTTGCGCAGCAACGCCTTGCGTCGCGCGCGCGACATATGCGTCCCAGTGGGCGCCTGACGGGTTGGCGTCACAAACACCACCGAGCGCGCATTGAGCGCCGCGTCGACCACTATGCCTTCCGCATCAATCGGCTGCGCAAGCGTATCGGCGCCCTGCAAGCGCAGCAGCTCGCGCAATTCCGGCAATCCGGGATCCTCGATCGCAACGCGCGACCCGCCATCGACGAACAGCTGCGTCACCAGATCTAGCGCTTGCTTCCAACCCTCTGTGATCAGTATCTCATCCGAAGCCGCCTGCACGCCGCGACGCGGAAGAATCTTCGTTCGAATTTCCTCCACCAACTTCTCGTCATCGCTCTCCGAGAAATTCATCGACCACTTCTCGAACTCGCGAGCGCCCAACGCCGCGCGCGTCGCGTCGCGCCATTCGGTGACAGACGAAAGTTCGTTGTCGAGACAACCTTCCAGGAAGGGATACGGATAAAGCGACCAATCTGGCGGGATACGCCGTGACCAATCCACTCTGCTGCGCCGCTTCATGTGCGCGCGCCACGTCGCCGCCGACCGCGGCTCGCTTTCATCCGGCTTGCGCAAATGGCGCGAGGCCACCTCGGCGAGGTCCTCACAAACGAAAAGCCCGCTGCGTTCCTTGCCGATGAGATAACCGTCCGCGACCAGCTGCTGGTAAGCGAGGATCACGGTGTTGCGCGCAACGCCAACGCGTTTGGCCAAAGTCCGTGACGAAGGCGCCCGCGTGCCAGGCTCCAGCGTGCCGCTTGCGATGGCGCGGATCACATGTTCGCGGATCTGCTGCTGGAGCGAGAGCCCGTTTTCCTCGTCCAAGACGAACGTCAAACCGTCGCGCATCCCATCTGGCCCTATCCGACACCCCGTGCTGGTACTATTCCATACCCTCAAAGCGCGTCAGTAAAGCGGGGAGCAGCACAATCATGACCACGAACGCCGACCTTCTCGCCCGCCGCACGAACGCCGTGCCGCGCGGCGTTTCCACCGCAACGCCGGTATTCGCAGCGCGCGCCGAGAACGCGCGCCTCTGGGATGGCGAGGGGCGCGAGTACATCGATTTCGCCGGCGGCATTGCCGTGCTGAACACCGGTCACCGCCATGCGAAAGTAATCGAAGCGGTGCGCAATCAGCTCGATCTCTTCACCCACACCGCTTTTCAGGTCTGCGCCTACGAGCAATATGTTGAACTCGCGGAGAAGCTAAACGCCCGCGCGCCAATCAAAGGCGACGCGCGTACAATTCTTTTCACCACGGGCGCGGAAGCCGTCGAAAATGCCGTAAAGATCGCACGCGCGGCAACAGGGCGCACCGGCGTAATTTCGTTCAGCGGCGCTTTCCATGGCCGCACGGCTTTGACCATGGCGATGACCGGCAAAGTCGCGCCCTACAAACATCAGTTTGGCCCATCACCCGCGGACATCTTCCACGTTCCCTTCCCGGTCGCCCGCTACGGCGTTGACGTCGAAACGTCGCTTCTCGTGCTCAACCACATCCTCCGCGCTGACGTCGGCCCCGATCGAGTTGCGGCGATCGTGCTTGAGCCGGTGCAAGGTGAAGGCGGCTTCCATCAAGCGCCGCCTGAGCTGATGCGAGCGCTGCGCACCCTGTGCGATGCGCATGGCATCATGCTCATTGCCGATGAAGTGCAGACCGGCTTCGCACGCACCGGCAAGCTCTTCGCCATGGAGCATTACGACGTCCAGGCTGATCTGATCACGATGGCCAAATCGCTGGCCGGCGGCTTTCCGCTTTCAGGCGTGGTGGGACGTGCTGACATCATGGATCGCGTTGATCCGGGCGGCTTGGGCGGCACTTATGGCGGTTCACCCATAGGCTGCGCGGCAGCGCTGGCGGTTCTCGATGTGATTGAGACCGAGAACCTCTGCGCTTGCGCCAATGCACTCGGCGCCCGCGCCAAAGCCAAACTGGAAGACCTCCGCCGCCGCAACGACATCGCGCCGATTGACGACATTCGCGGCCTCGGCTCGATGATCGCGTTCGATCTCGTCGCCGAACGTGGCAGCGACGCGCCCGATGGCGCGGCCGCCAAACGCGTCACCGCGCGCGCCCTCGAAAGCGGGCTCATCCTGCTCTCCTGCGGCGTCGCCGGCGAAACCATCCGCCTGCTCTATCCGCTCACCATCGAGGACGACCTCTTCGACGAGGGCCTCTCGCGCCTGGAAGGCGCCCTTAAGCTCTGATGGATGACGCCGCTGCAG
>CAYUOC010000004.1:27892-44412 GCA_964446305.1 uncultured Terricaulis sp.
ATCCTGCGCCGCTGGTTTGATCTCATCACCGATCATCTCGAAGACCTCGCGCGTCTAATGACGGCGGAGCAAGGCAAGCCGCTTGCGGAAGCACGCGCTGAGATCGCTTACGCGGGGGCCTTCGTTCAGTGGTTCGCTGAAGAGGCCAAGCGCGCTTATGGCGACATCATCCCCGGCCATACTCGCAATGCCCGCATCTGGGTCGACCGGCGTCCGGTCGGTGTTGTCGCGGCCATCACGCCGTGGAATTTTCCCGCAGCAATGATCACGCGCAAGGTCGCGCCCGCCTTAGCCGCCGGTTGCACCATTGTGCTAAAGCCGTCCGAACTGACACCGTTCACCGCGCTGGCATTAGCGAAACTGAGCGCTGAAGCCGGCGTGCCACCGGGCGTGTTCAGCGTCATCACCGGCGCGCCACAGGAGATTGGCGACGTCTTCGTAACAGATCCGCGCATCAGCAAGTTCACCTTCACCGGCTCGACGCCGGTCGGAAAAATGCTGGCAGCGCGTTGCATGAACACGGTGAAGCGCGTCTCGCTCGAGCTCGGTGGCAACGCGCCGTTTATTGTGGCTGCGGATGCCAACATCGATGCGGCGATCGCAGGTGCGCTCGCCTCGAAATTCCGCAACACCGGGCAAACCTGCGTGTGCGCCAACCGCTTCCTCGTTCACGAAGCAGTCTACGACGCATTCGCGCACGGCCTGGCGGAACACGCTCGCGCTTTGCGCGTCGGCGATGGCCTCGCGGGCGACACTGACCAAGGTCCGCTCATCAACATCGCGGCGCACGCCAAAGTGACTGCACACGTCGCCGACGCCCTTGCGGGCGGCGCGGAAGCGCTCGCCGGCGGCAAGTCTCACGCAGCCGGCGATATCTACTTCGAACCGACCGTGCTCACAGGCGTGCGCTCGGACGCTTTGCTTTGCCAGGAAGAAACGTTCGGCCCTATCGCAGGTCTCGTGCGTGTGGATTCAGACGATCAAGCCATAAGCCTGGCGAACGCATCGCGCGCCGGGCTCGCCGCTTATGTCTACGCCGGCGATTTCAGCCGCGCGCATCGATTTGCCGAAGCCCTCGACTTCGGCATGGTTGGCCTCAACACCGGCCTCATCTCAACGGAGGTCGCGCCCTTCGGCGGCTGTAAGGAATCCGGCATCGGCCGCGAAGGCTCACACTATGGGCTCGCCGAATTTCATGAGCTCAAAACGGTATGCGCCGATATCGGCGAGCCGTAGCGAACGCCCCCTACTCCGGCGGCGTGAAGCGATAGCCTACGCCTGGCTCAGTAGCGATGCGGGCCGGCGCGTCGGGATTCAGCTCTACCTTCTGGCGCAGATGGCGAACGTGAACGCGTAGTGCTTGCACATCGGCGCTCGCGTCGTCGGGCCACGCGGATTGCAGCAACTGGCGATGCGTCAACACCTTGCCCGCGTGCAGCACGAGTTGATGCAACAGCCCATACTCACGCGGCGTAAGCTTGGGATCTTCGCCGGCCACACGGACGATGCGTTTAGCGAGGTCCACATATAGGCGCCCGTCGTCATAGATGGCGGGCACACCTTGCATCTGTACGCGATGGCGCAGCGCTACTCGAACACGCGCCATAAACTCGGCCACGCCGAAGGGCTTGGTGATGAAATCATCGGCCCCGAGATTGAGAGCGTGCACTTTGCGCTCTTCTTCATCGAGCGCCGAAAGCACGAGGATGGCCGGCTTGCTCAGTGCGATGAACGAAGCAATCAGCTCCGTGCCATCGCCATCGGGCAAGCCAAGATCGAGCACGACGAGGTCGGGCTTCAATTTCGCGCCAGCTGCCAGCGCTTGCGCTATCGTCTCGGCTTCAACGACCTCAAATTCCTCTGCGGCAAGCGTCGATCGCAGGAATCGCCGAATGGCTTTCTCATCATCGACGATCAGTGCTTTGAGGCGGATAGCCGGCATGCAGCATTAAGTCATGCCGTGGCAGTCTCGGGGAAGGCAAGTGTGAATATGGCGCCCGCGTGCGCTCGCCGATTTTGCGCCTCCACCTTGGCGCCCATGAGCGCCGCAAACCCCTTCACGATCGCCAGACCGAGGCCGGTCCCGCCCGTCTTGGCTTTGGCGCCTCGAAAGAAGCGGTCGAAAATGCGCGCCTCCGCGTCAGCCGCCAAACCCGGCCCGTTGTCGGTGACTTGAAACACAATCCCGCCGTCCTGCATCCGCGCCGCGAGCCGCACCTCGCCACCGTCAACAAGGCGCGCGCCATGCAGGATCGCGTTCTCGACCAGATTGAAGAGTGTTTGATGCAACAGCGTAGCGTCTGCGGCAAGCAAAGGCAGGCCGGGCGCAACATCGCCATCCAGCCAGATGCCTTCAGCTATCGGCTCCGCGCGTTTCAGCACAGCTGCAACGACATCAGCAACATCGAGCGCCTCCACCTTCGGCTTTACCCCGCCTGCTTCGAGGCGCGTCATGTCGAGCAGCTTCACAACATAACGCTGCATCCGCTCGGCCTCGGCCTCGATACCGGCCAGCAATTCCGCGCGCGTCGCCTCGTCGTGCTTTTTGCCGTAGGTGCGCAAAGTAGAGGCGGCCCCAAGAATACCGGCGATTGGGGTCTTCAAGTCATGCGAGAGAGAGGCCAACATCGTAGCTCGCAGGCGTTCACCTTCCATCTCGATACGGCCCTCTTCGTAGGCACGGGCGATATGCGCGCGCTCCAACGCCGTTGCCGCCTGATCGGACATCGCGTCTAGCCGCCGGCGCTCCTCCGGAGAGAGAGGCGCCTCTCGAGCGATCGCCAGCACGCCAGCAAATAGCCGCGAAGTCCGCATCGGTACGAACAGCCAGCGCGCTCCGGGCAACGTATCGGAGCCCCGACCAGCAACTTGACCCTTGTCGGCGGTCCATCGCGCCGCCGCCATGTCTGCGTCATTCAAGACCGCCGCGCCCGGCGCTGTTCCGGCCAGACGCAGATCGTTGACGCCGACGCGCGCGAACACGGCGCATTCGGCATCAAATGAGCGAGCCGCGTACGCCGCAAGCGTCTGCGCCACTTCATCCTCGGTAGCGACGCTGGCGAGGCCTTTCGCCAGCCCGTACAACTCACGCGACGTCTTTGCTTCGGCGCGGGCGGATTGGGTCTGCTCGCGTGCGCGCGACGCCAAGAGCGACACAAGGATCGCTGCGCCCGAGAACGCGATGATGGCCAACACATTCTCGGGATCAGCTACCGTAAACGTGTAGCGAGGCTCGGTGTAGAACCAATTGTAGCCGAGAGCGCAAATGATACCCGTGATCAATCCAGACCAAAGTCCGCGCGTCAGCGCGCTAACCAAGACCGCCGCCAGGAACACCAAGCTCAGATTGTTGACGCCGATAAACGCATCGAGCGGATAGGCCACGGCTGTCGCCGCAGCCGTCATCGCCACGCTTTCAAGCACCGCGCGAGAGGATAGCGTTTGCTGCGGGATGAGATTGCCAAGCGCGCGTTTTCGCGCACCCTCGCCCTCTTCCGGCACCACATAAATTGCGATCATCTCCGCCGCATCGATCAAATCCCGCACGACCGAACCGAACACCGCCTCGAACAATGGCGGACGCTTCGCCTTGCCGACGACGATCTGGGTAACGTTCTGATCCTTGGCGTAAGCAATCACGGTGTCAGCGATTCGATCGCCGGGAAGCGTCGCGGTTTCGGCGCCAAGACGCGCAGCGAGGCGCATCGTCTCGGCAATGCGGCCGCGCTCCAGTTCAGATAGCCGACTATGTCGCGCTGTTTGCACATAAACCGCAACCCATTGGGCTTTGGCCCGATCGGCGACGCGCTTAGCGTGGCGCACCACTTCGGCTGAGTCCGGGCGGTCATCGACGCACACAAGAATGCGCTCGCTCGCCGCCCACGGCGTGCTTTCGCCTTGCGCTTGGCGCAGTCCGCGGACTTGTTGATCGATGCGATCGGCGGCCCGCCGCATGGCAAGCTCACGCAAGGCTGAGAGATTGCCGGGTGCAAAATAATTGCGGATGGCGCGCTGCGCTTGCTCAGGCGCGTAAACTTTGCCCTCTTTTAGGCGCTCGATCAGTTCCTCCGGGGTAAGATCGATCAACTCGATGTCATCAGCCCGATCAAGCAGCGCGTCCGGCACAGTTTCCCGCACGCGGACCCGCGTGATGCGGGCGACGATGTCGTTGAGGCTTTCGAGGTGCTGGATGTTGAGCGTGGACCATACATCGATCCCGGCCGCCAGAAGTTCTTCTACATCCATCCAGCGTTTCGGGTGCCGCGAACCTTCAACATTGGTATGCGCGAGTTCATCGATGAGCGCGATCTGCGGACGACGAAGCAGGAGCGCATCGATGTCCATCTCCTCAAGCTCTTGGCCGCGATAGCCGAGCTTTTTCTTCGGAATGATCTCGATGCCTTCGCAAAGCGCCAGTGTTTCGCGCCGGCCGTGCGTCTCAACGACGCCGGCCACGACATCCACGCCGTCCGTTCGCTTCTTTCGCGCGTCGGACAGCATCTCGTAGGTCTTCCCGACGCCGGGTGCTGCGCCGAGATAGATTTTGAGCTTGCCGCGGTCTTCGGCTTTCGCTTGCTCGAGCAAGGCATCCGGCGAGGGCCTACGATCTTCTGAATCTGTCATGGCCTCAGCCTTGGGAGAGATCATCCAATGCAAGATTGAGCAGAAGCACGTTGACGCGCGGCTCGCCCAGAATACCCGCAACTGGCGCCTCGGTATGTGTTTCGATCAACTCGCGCACGGCTTCGAGGTCTAAGCCCCGGGCTTCGGCGACTCGCATCGCCTGGAAGTACGCGGCTTCTGGTGAGATATGGGGATCGAGACCCGAACCGGAAGCGGTCAGAAGATCGACCGGGATCTCGTTTGCTGGCACGCCATAGCGCGCTGCTTCCGCGGCAACGCGATCCGCCAACACTTGCGATGTCGGACCAAGGTTCGAACCGCTCGATCTGCGCGCGTCGTAGCCATCGCCCGCGGCGGAGGGGCGGCCCCAAAAATAGTCTGCGCGCGCGAAGGTTTGGCCTATTAGCGCAGAGCCTACCACCTCGCCGTTACGCACAATGGCCGAGCCGTTGGCGGTCCCTGGAAAAAGCGCTTGGCCGATGCCAGTCATGGCCAGCGGATATACAATGCCCGTTAGAAACGTAAACAACACCAAGAGAACCAGAGCGGGACGGAGTGTCTGTAACATGATGAGCCTCAAGCCAGGTTGAGTGCGGAAACGGCGACGTCGATCAACTTGATGCCAATGAACGGCGCAACCAGGCCGCCGACGCCGTAGATGGCGAGATTGCGCGCCAGCAACTTGCCCGCCGGCGCCGCCCGCCATTTCACCCCGCGCAGCGCTAGAGGGATCAGAAACGGGATGACGATCGCGTTGAAGATAATGGCGGAAAGAACAGCGCTCTCGGGACTTGAGAGACCCATGATGTTGAGCACGCCAAGCCCCGGATAGATCACCGCGAACATGGCCGGGATGATGGCAAAGTATTTGGCGACATCGTTGGCGATAGAGAATGTCGTCAGCGACCCGCGCGTCATCAGGAGCTGCTTGCCGATCGAAACAATCTCGATGAGCTTGGTCGGGTCGCTGTCGAGATCGACCATGTTGCCGGCCTCGCGCGCAGCTGGGGTGCCGGTCTGCATGGCGACGCCGACATCGGCTTGCGCCAGCGCTGGCGCATCATTGGTGCCGTCACCGCACATGGCGACGAGCTTGCCGGCCGCCTGCTCGGTGCGGATCAGGGCGAGCTTATCTTCTGGCTTGGCCTCGGCGAGGAAGTCGTCCACGCCCGCTTCAGCGGCAATCGCTGCGGCAGTCAACGCGTTGTCGCCGGTAATCATAACCGTACGGATGCCCATCCTGCGCAGTTCGGCGAAGCGCTCCTTGACCCCGCCCTTCACCACATCCTTCAGATGCACAATGCCGAGCACCCGACCGCTCTTGGCCACAGCCAGCGGCGTACCACCCTCACGCGCGATGGCTTCGGCCGCGCGGCGCACATCGCCGGGCACATGCGAACCGCCGTTCTGCGCGCTGACAAACGCCAGCACCGAGTCCACCGCGCCCTTGCGGATTGAAACGCCGTCAATATCCACGCCGCTCATCCTCGTCTGCGCCGTGAACGGCACGAACTTAGCGTGCGTCGGCGCCATTTCGCGGCCGCGCATGTCGAAGCGCTCTTTCGCGAGCACCACGATCGAGCGCCCCTCCGGCGTTTCGTCCGAGAGCGAAGCCAACTGCGCCGCGTCCGCCAAGTCGCGCTCGGTGACACCCGGCGCCGGAATGAACGCCACGGCCTGCCGGTCGCCCAACGTGATCGTGCCAGTCTTATCGAGCAACAACACGTCCACATCGCCCGCGGCTTCCACCGCGCGGCCGGACGTAGCGAGCACATTGAAGCGCACCAGCCTATCCATACCAGCGATACCGATGGCGGAGAGAAGTCCGCCGATCGTGGTGGGGATCAACGCGATGAAAAGCGCCGCCAATGCGATAACGCTGACGCCACCGCCCGCGTAGGAAGCGAGCGCGGGAACAGTCGCAACGGCCAACACGAAGATCAGCGACAAGCCAGCCAAGAGCACCGAGAGTGCGATCTCGTTCGGCGTCTTCTTGCGTGATGCGCCTTCGACTAGTGAGATCATCCTATCAAGAAAGGTCGATCCTGCCGTTGCCGTCACTCGAACGACGATGCGATCAGAAAGCACGCGCGTACCGGCCGTAACGGCGGAACGGTCGCCACCTGCTTCGCGGATGACGGGTGCGCTTTCGCCCGTGATCGCGCTCTCATCCACGGTCGCGACACCCTCAACGACTTCGCCGTCCGCTGGGATCAGCTCACCCGCTACAACTTCGACAGTCTCATCAATCTTCAGATCGCTCGCAGCGACCGGGGCCTGCGGCTTACCACCGACAATACGCCGCGCCATGAGTTCGGAGCGCGCGCGCCGTAAGCTCGCCGCCTGGGCTTTGCCGCGCCCCTCGGCCACGGCTTCGGCAAACGCCGCAAACCATACAGTCAGCCAAAGCCACAGCGCGATCTGGCCCGCGAATGACGTTTCGTCGCCGCCGCCCGTTAGATCGCAAACGAACAAGATGGTGACGTAGAGCGCGACGAGCTCAGTCGCGAACATCACGGGATTTCGCCACATCTTCAGCGGACTGAGCTTGGCGAACGCGTCAAGCGCCGCCGGGCGCAAGATGGCGCCGTCAAACAGCGATGCCGGGTTGTTTTTCTCAGACATGGACTGCATGCCCCTTAGAACAGCCTGCCAGCGGTCGCTTCAGCCAACGGACCAAGCGCAAGCGCTGGGAAAAAAGTGAGTGCGCCGACGATCACGATGATGAAGGCGAGGAGGAAGATGAACAGCGCGCCATTGGTCGGAAACGAACCTACGGACGCTGGCGCACTCGCTTTCGCCGCAAGGCTGCCAGCAATTGCGAGCACTGGGATGATGACAAGGAACCGCCCGATCAACATCGCCGCGGCCTGGGCATAGGTGTAAAAATCGTTCGTGGCCGTGAGGCCGCCAAAGGCTGAGCCGTTGTTGCCGGCCGCCGATGCGAATGCGTAGAGCATTTCGGTAAAGCCGTGTGGGCCGGCGTCCTGCAGACCAGAGCGTCCCGCTTCCATCGATGCCGCGAGCGCCGTGCCGATCAAAATCGCGAGCGGCGACGCCAGGATCGCAAGCACTGAGAGCTTCACGTCCCGCGCTTCGATCTTCTTGCCGAGATAGGCGGGCGTGCGACCGACCATGAGGCCTGCGACGAAGATCGTCAGGATCGCGAAGACGAGAACGCCGTAGAGGCCCGCGCCGACTCCGCCGACGATCACCTCACCACTGAGAATGTTTACTAGCGGCGCCATGCCGCCCAGCGCGGAGAAACTGTCGTGCATCGCATTGACGGCGCCGCATGAAGCGGCCGTCGTGACCGCGGCAAAGAGCACGGAGGCGGCGATGCCAAAGCGCGTCTCCTTCCCCTCCATGTTTGTTGCGCCGGGATCGACACCCGCGGCTATCAACGCCGGCGTGGCCTGCGCCTCGGCCCAATACGCTACGCCTACGCCAACGAGGAAGAGCACCCCCATCGCCGCGAGCAGCGCCCAGCCTTGGCGTTCATCGCCGACCATGCGGCCGAACATTATCGTCATGGCCGCGCCGATGGCGAAGATCGACAGCATCTGTATGAGGTTGACGGCTGCGCCCATGTTCTCGAACGGGTGGGAGGCGTTGACGTTGAAGAAACCGCCGCCATTGGTGCCGAGCATCTTGATCGCGATCTGACTTGCGACCGGGCCGACCGCGATGTCCTGCCCCACGCCCTCAAGCGTTGTCGCCTGCAGCGAACCCGCCAACGTTTGCGGCATCCCGAGCGCGATGAACGTGAGCGCCATCAAGATGGAAATCGGCAACAGCACATAAAGAACGCCGCGCGTCGTATCGACCCAGAAATTGCCGATCGTCCCGTCGCCCTTGCGTGCAAAGCCGCGCGCAAACGCCACAGCCACAGCCATGCCCACGGCGGCGGAGACAAAGTTCTGAACCGTGAGGCCCGCCATTTGCGAGAAGTGGCTCATTGTGGTCTCGCCGCCATAGGCTTGCCAGTTCGTGTTGGTCACGAAGCTGACTGCGGTGTTCAACGCAATGCTTGGCGCGACGCCCTCGAAGCCTTGCGGATTGAATGGTAGGGCACCCTGCAACCGCAGCAGCGCGTAGAGCCCAAGAGTACAGACCAAACTAAAGACCACGAGCGCGAGCGCGTAGTCCTTCCAGTCTTGTTCCTGGTCCGGCTTCAAACCACCGAGCGCGTAGAAGCCGCGCTCTATCGGACCCAGGGCGAAAGAAAGCACCGTCGCACGCCCAGCGTACACCGCGTCCAGGTAAAGACCCAGCGGACGCGCGATCGCCGCCACAAGCAGTACGAACCCAATAATCAGGGTCCACCCTTCCAATGTCATATGACGTCGCCTCTAGAATCGCTCAGGCCGCAGGAGTGCGGCGAGGAAAAGAGTGAACAGCGCCACGCCAAGCACGGCGCCAAAAAGAAGCTCGGGGCTCATCTCCTCAAAGCCTCCGCACGCCCGCCAGCGCCGCGCCAATCAGCGCGAACGCGAGCAGGATAAATCCAATGGCAATCAAGTCCGGCATTCATGGCCCTCTCTCAGAGAACGAGAGGTGCCGCGCCGCGCATAAAGGATCGAGACGCCGGCGCGGCTTGCGCCATTAAGAACCCATTAAGTTTGGGTGTCGTCGCTAGACGTGACGCTTCCCGCGACCAGTTCTTGGCTCGCCGGAGAGAGATCAGATTCTTGGCGAGACGTCCGGCTATTCATGACCGGAGAGGTCGACATGTGCCGCTATCTCGCGACGGGAGACGACTTAGACCGGGTCCGGTGTCGCGGCATTCCATCCAGCATGTCGGAGCACACCTCAAAGCGCGTGGAGCGCAGCACTGGATTGAACGGCGCTTCGCGTAAGTAGACCACGACGTCGAGTCCCCGCGCGCGCCAGTACGCCTCTATTGCCTGTTTGAGCCTGAGCGCTCCCGATCTCGTGAAGGCATCCGGTTCAGTTGTTCGTGACACGTCGCGACCTCCATTACCGGACATCAGTCAACACGCGCCGAGTATACAAGTGGTAGTGCACGACCTGCCCACTGGATTGACAAATATCCAACCGGATTGCGGCTCACGAATGATGCGCCAAGCGAGCAGTCAGATGGTGAAGTTCGGTCACCACAGCGGCCCTCAGCTGCCTGTTCGCGGAAACACCGGGAGATCTGAGAGCATGCATCGCATCGACATGCACGCGCACCGCCCGCTTCGAGACGCGCCCCTCGCCCGCGCGACTCAACATCTCGCAGAGATTGTGCGCCACGTCGCTGAGTTCGGCCAATCCGAGCAATCCCGCTTCGGCGTAGATCTCATTGGCCAACGTATAGCAGCGCCTACTTTGTTCGGCCGATCCTTCTTCATACACACCAATCGCGGCGATTTTTTCGTCGATTGCGGCGAGGCAGTTGTCCCGCACGCTCTCGATCGCTTCATCGGCGCGATTGAGCGCGTCCTTGACTCTCATGCCACCGGGTTCTTCCAGCAGGCGCTTGAGGCGCACTTCCGGGAAAAAGAAACGTGCTCGCGTCATATGATCACTCGTTGCGGTTTCAGCATCGCGTCGACTTCATCCTGGGACAGGTTTGGCTCCACCGCATCGCCGAGCGGGGACTTCAAATCTTCCGCGCGGCGCCCCTCGCTGCCCGCAGGCGGGCCTTCGAACTTGAATCTTCGATCAGGGCCTATGTAGGAGCCGCAATCCACATACGGGCGCTTGTCCCTCGCGACCCAAAGCAGACGCTGCAGCAGCACCGTTGGCGCGAGCGGCTTCGCAACAACAAAGTTGGCGCCGCTATCCCGCGCCCGCGCGACATCTGACTTGTGGACGTGACCGCTAATCAACACCACCGGCATGGTCGCGTTCTGGCGGCCGGAGTGACGCAGATCGAACACGAAGTTATAGCCGGCTCCGTCTTCGATCGATGGATCTATCAGCAGCAAGTCCGCGGTTCGCTGGCTCACAAACTTGTTGGCGTCACGCAAGTTGCCGAAACGGTGAACCACCGCCACGCCGAATCCCTTGAGAATTTGCGCCGTAACGTCAAGCGAGTGCGAGCTGCCGTCGACCAGAATCATGCTGGCCTTCGTGAGATTCACGCGCGCATTGGGATCCAGCTCTGCCATGGCGTCCTACAGAATTTCCCAGCCCTCTTCGTTTGCATCCTGATCTCGCTGCGCCAGACGAGCGCGCACATCAGCGAGCGTGACGCGATCAAGCGCATCGGCAATGTCTATGGGCGTTTGATCGTCGCACTGCAGCGCCACCTGCTCGGAGAAGTCCCGCAATGCCGCCACATGCTGCAAGACAGCGTCCAGATGCTGCAGCTCCGCAATCAGCGCCGTGTCCAGCGACGACCTCACCGCGATCGCGCAAATCGTTTGCTCGACTCTGAGACCAAGCACGCGAATGCGTTCGAGCTCTTGGCCAAGTGTCGTGAGCACATCCGCCACGTTGGTGGCGGATACAGCAGGCGCTTCGTCGGGGAGCCTGAGAGCGCTCAAAACAGTTCCACCTTGCCGGCGGATGGATCGATCGGCGTCGGCTGCAATTGGCGTTCCGCCAGCAACTCGCTCGCTTGTGTCGCTTCAAGAAGAAGCTGACTTGCTCGCCCTGTCGTCGGCCAAAAGCGTATCCGCCGCGCCTGGTAACCGCCAAGACTTTGGCCGACACATGGAATGCACTCGAGTCCCAGAAACTTCTGCGCAAAGGCGCCATTCTTCGCGCCGATATCGCCAAGGCTCTGCACCACTTTGGCCCCGCCGAACAGCTTCGCACGTAGGCGCGCACGCGAAGCGCCCTCTTTCAGCAGCCCGTTGATCAGGAGTTCCATAGCGTTCACGCCATACTTCACATGATCCGATCCGCCCGCCTCGTCGCCTGGCAACAAGAAGTGGTTCATGCCGCCCACGCCGGCGACGTCATCCCAGATGCAGGTCGCGACGCACGACCCGAGGATCGTCGTCAACACCACGCGCGGATCGCGAATGACACGATACTCACCCTGCACAACGTGCATGGTTCGCTCGCGTCCGGCGCCAATAGTCGCAACACTGCTCAAGTCAGAGCTCCGAACACTTCTTCGATCTTTTGGCGCAACTGAGCGGGCGAGAATGGCTTCGTGATGTAGTTGTTGACGCCGAATTGGATCGCGCGCTGGACAAGATCCTTGTCGGCGCGGCCGGTGAGCATGATGAAAGCGGCTTTCTTCGTCCCGTCGTGCGCGCGCACGGCGCGGAGCAAACCCAAACCATCGAGCTTGGGCATGTTGAAGTCTGAAATGACCAGCTGGGCTGGCCGGCCCAACAGAGATTTCAGTCCCTCTTCACCGTCGCCAGCGTCAACGATGTCGCGAAATCCGATCTCCTGTAAGGCAGATCGAATAAGCGCACGCATGGTCAGCTGGTCATCGACCACCAAGACCTTGATTGCGGAAGCTGCTGGCATGTTAGGCGGCTCCTCGGATTTCTAAGGCACATAGATCAAGTGCGGCGCGCGCAATCGCACCGAGCGCCACTTGGCGCTGCACGGCGCCGAGTTCGAAAGCCACCTTCGGCATGCCGTAAACAACGCAAGTTGCCTCGTCCTGCCCGATTGTGCTGGCGCCCGTTTCACGCATGGCCAGCAATCCATCGGCGCCATCACGGCCCATGCCTGTGAGAATGACGCCAACCGCACGGCGCCCGTATGCACGGCACACGGACTGAAAGAGGACATCGACTGAAGGTCTATGGCCGTTCACCGTAGGCCCGGTGGTGAGCCTGCACCGCGGTTGCGCGCCACCAGAGACCTCAAGATGCGCGGTGCCACCTGGCGCCAAGTAGACATGCCCAGGCAGAAGCGGCGCCCCGTCGGTCGCCTCTTGCACCTTTGGCGCACAGAGTTTGTCCAACCGCGCCGCGAAACTTGCGGTGAAGGTCGCCGGCATGTGCTGCGTGATAACGGTTGGCGGGCAGTTCTCGGGAAACGACGCCAACACCGTATGCAGAGCTTCCACGCCGCCCGTGGACGAACCAATCGCAAGCAGTTTCGAACCGGGACGATAGCCCTGCACCGGGGCGATCGCCGGGCGCTGAACCAGCGGCCGCACGCGCGCACGCGCAGCCGCCTTCACCTTCTCCGCTAAGCCCTCGAAGTCGGGCTTGCCGATACAATCGACCGCGCCAATCTCAAGCGCTTGCAACGATGTCGCTGCGCCCGCCTGCGTTAGCGTTGAAATCATGATTACCGGCATCGGCCGCAGCCGCATGATGCGCTCGAGGAAATCGATGCCGCTCATTTTTGGCATCTCAACGTCGAGCGTTACGACGTCCGGGTTCAACTGCTTGATGAGTTCGCGCGCTTCGAGAGGATCGCCAGCGGAGCCGACGACCTCCACATCCGCGTCACGAGACAAGACATTGGTGATCACGCCACGGATGGTCGGTGAATCGTCGACGATGAGGACACGCACCTTGCTCATGACGCGCCGCCTATCTTGTAGATCGTGAGACCCGCGCTCTCGAAGCCTGGAACATCGATGCGCTCTGAGTGACCGATGTAGAGGCGCGCGTCCGGTGTCATCACTTCCTTGAACCGACGCCAGATGAGGGCCTGGGTGTCCTCTTCAAAATAGATCACGACGTTTCGGCAGAAGATGACGTCGAATTGACCGCGCATCGGCCAGCTACCGATCAAGTTCAGTTCATTGAAAGTGACGAGCGATCGCACTGCGTCCTTCACGCGCCACAGTTTGGCGTCGCCCTGGCGTTCGCGCGTCATCCAGCGCTCGCGGATCGCCGCCGGTATCGGCTCCACCGCCTCGTCGCGATAGACGCCTTGCCGCGCGCGCGCGACGATCTTGGCGTCGATATCCGTGGCTAATATCTTCACATCGTAGCGCTCGACGTCGCCAAACGCGTCCAGCATAGTGAGCGCGATAGAATATGGTTCCTCGCCGCTGGAGCAGGCCGCCGACCACAGGCGAACCTTCTTGCCCTGCTTCGCCGCATGCGCGAGACGAGGCATCACCTCGTTACGCAAATGCTCGAAGTGGTGCGGCTCACGGTAAAAGCGCGTCACATTGGTGGTGAGCGCGTTGACCATCTCATTCTGCTCTGCCGCTCCCTCGGCGCTTTCGACAAAGCGGCAGTAGTCGTCGAAGTTCCCGATGCCCAGCGAACGCAGGCGTTTGGCTAGCCTCGAATAGACAAGCGCCGCCTTCGCTTGATTCAGCGAAATGCCGGTATTCTCGCGCAGGAACGTAGCGATGTGGTCGAAGTTTCTCTGCGTGAAGGGATATTCTCCCTCCACAATCGCACGCTCGCGGTTACGGGTGGCGGCAGCCGCACTCATGCGGCCTCGCTCAGATCGTCGTTCGGCATGATCTCGTCGATAGCGATCCAGGAAATCATGCGCCCCTCTTGAGCGATGATGCCGCGCACGAACCGGCCGACCGAGTCGCAGCCAACATTCGGCGTCGGCTGAACCGCGGAGAGATCGGAAGCGAGAATTTCCGAAACTGCGTCGACGAGCAGACCAACGAGGCGCGAACCAATATGGACCACGATGATAACGCTCGTGGCGGTCGGTTCACATGGACCCAGCCCCAGCCGCGCCTTCAGATCCAAGATCGGCAGCACCGCGCCGCGCAGGTTGATCACGCCGCGTACATAAGGCGGCGAGTGCGGCAACGGCGTCGCCGGCGTCCAGCCGCGAATCTCCCGCACCGCCATGATGTCGAGGCAGAACTCCTGCTCCGCGATGCGGAAAGAGATTAGTTCGAGGTGATCTGCTTGAGAATCGTCTTTGCTCATGGCTCAGCTTGCCTGTGCTATTGGTGGCAACCGTTCGTTGAGACGTTTCTCAAGCACGGCCTCGATATCGAGAATGAGAGCGACGCGACCGTCGCCAAGAATGGTGGCCGCCGCGATACCGACGACACGCTGGAAGTTGGCCTCAAGACTTTTGATGACCACTTGCCGTTGGCCCTGGATTTCATCAGCCACCAGCGCGGCGCGGCTCACGCCTTCGCTCTCCACCAGCAGCACGACGCCGTTGGTTGGATCGATCGGCTTCGTGCGCACGCCGAGCGCCACGCCGATGTCAATCAGCGGCACATGCGCGCCGCGCACCGCAAGCACAGCGCCATTCGGCCCTAACGGCCGCACATCCTCAGGCTTTGGCCGCAACGTCTCAATGATAGCCGTCAGCGGCGCCACAAGCGTCTGCCCCGACGCGCTAATGACCATGCCGTCGAGGACAGCCAACGTCAGCGGCAGAGATAAGGTGAATGTCGAGCCGCGACCCGGCTGCGACGCGATCGAAATGCGACCGCCCAGCGCCTGAATCGAGCGCTTCACAACATCCATACCCACACCACGGCCGGAGATGTTGGACACCGACGTCGCGGTAGAGAAGCCGGGGAGGAAGATCAGATTGTCGATCTCGTCATCGCTCAGATTTGCGTCTGCGTTGATGAGCCCCTTGTTGATGGCGATTTCGCGCACACGGGGCCGGTTGATGCCTTTGCCATCGTCCGAGACTTCGATGACGATACGGCCGGATCGATGCAGAGCAGCAAGGCGCACGACGCCCTCACCCGCCTTGCCGGCGGCGATGCGTTCGGCTGGCGTCTCCAGCCCGTGATCGATCGCATTTCGCAGCATGTGCGTGATCGGATCGGACAAGCGCTCGATAACGGTCTTGTCGACCTCGGTGCCCTCGCCTTCCATGACGAGGCGCACTTGCTTGCCCGTCGATCCGGCAATCTCGCGCACCAGGCGTGGCATGCGCTGGAATACCGATTTCACCGGCTGCGCTCTGATCGCCATAACGCTGTCTTGGATCTGGCGCGTCAGCTGCTCCAACTCATCAAGCCCAAGGCTGACTGTCGATGAGCGCGAATGCTCGCTCTCCATGACGCGTTGCGCGAGCATGGCCTGGTTGATCACCAACTCGCCGACCAGATCGATGAGCCGATCGACGCGTTCCAGGTCGACCCGGATGGTCGCCCCGGGGGTGGCCGCCGTTTTCGCCTCGGCCTTCGGGTCGCTTTTGCTCGGCGCAGCGGCATCTTGCGCCGCCGGCTCGACGGCTAGGCCCTCAACAGACGCATGCGCAGCAGCCAACAACTCCGCGATGTCAACATCGGTGGGCGCCGCTTGCTCGCGCGACCCGGATGCACGACGCAGCTCGATGACACAGTCGTCGCCGACGAAGTCGAACACGTCGAGGATTGCGCGCTCCGCGATGTCCGCGCTGAGTTCAACGGTCCAGGTGAGGACGGAAGCTTCAGGCTCCAGGTCCGCCAGAGCCGGCAGGCCCGACGCATCAAGCGAGACCTTGATCTCGCCAAGCCGGCCGAGCTCGCGCAAAAACAGCGCCGCATCGTGGCCCTTCGCATACATTGCCGCCGTCGGCCGCATTGTGAGCAGCCAAGGCGACGGGACCTCGTCCGCAAAATCCACTTTAAGCGGTGCGAATCCCCATTCGTCGGTACCAGCCGCCTGCTCTTCCGCCGGAGCGGCAACCTCAACGGGCGCAGCTGTCAATGCTTCGAGCTCTTCGGCCATAGCGCGTGCGCGCGCAGCATCAACAACGCCCTCGCCCTTCGCCGCTTGCACATGATCGGCAAGGACGTCCGACGCCCGCAGCATTGTCCTGATGACATTCGCGTCTGGATCGAGTCTTCCAGAGCGCATTTCATCGAGTGAGGTCTCGAAGACGTGCGCGAACTCGACCATTTGCTCGAAGCCGAACGCACCGGCGCCGCCTTTGACGGAGTGAACGGCGCGAAACACCGCGTTAATGGTGTCGCTATCGGCATCGCCCGCCTGGAGCGCGAGCAAGCCTTCTTCGAGGCTTGCGAGCAGCTCGTCGCATTCCTGGAAGTAGGTAGCCTTGATGGCGTCCATCGCGTCCAT
>CAYUOC010000004.1:44512-52526 GCA_964446305.1 uncultured Terricaulis sp.
GCTTGGATGACGTCAAATCCGGCGCCTCGCAGCACCATCAGCAGCATTTCACGCATCATGCGTGAGTCATCGACTGTTAGAATTGTCTTGCTCACGCGCAGCCCTCCGCGACCATGAGTTCCTCTCCCGACATCAAACGAACTGCATCCGTGAATGCTTGCGATGGATTTGCGATGACAAAGGCGACGCCGTCGGCTTGCCATGCCCGACGCGCCGCGAGCAGCACTTGCAGGCAAAGCCCGCCAAGCCGCTCGACATTCGAAGCGTCAATCTCGATGGGCTGAGCGCGCGTGGCGACCAGTTCCGTCCAGAGAGGCTTGGCCGCGGCCAAGTCTAAGTTTGAGGCAAGCTGCATGACGTTCTACCGCTCAGAAATCTTGCCAGTCGCCATCGGTCTTCGGCGCCGCGCCACCGGCCGCGAACTGCGCCACGCGACGGCGCTGCTGCATGACCGGCTGGTTCGCCGGCGTCTTGGCCGCGCGCGGCCGCGCCTCTGCGTGGCCGCCGCCGTTGTCGCCGACCCGGAAGCGCGCAACGAGACCCATGAGTTCATCGGCTTCTTGCGTGAGAGAGTGGCTGGCTGCGGTTGATTGCTCGACCATCGCTGCGTTCTGCTGCGTCACCTGGTCCATCTGGTTGATGGCCGTGTTGACTTCGACAAGCGCGGTCGCCTGCTCCTGCGCAGACGCCGCAATCTCGGCGACGAGCCCGCTGATCTCGCCGACCTTGCCGACGATCACCTCAAGCGCCTTGCCGGCCTCGCCCACGAGATCGACGCCAGTCTCAACGTGCTGGGAACTTGTTGAAATAAGGCCCTTGATCTCTTTCGCGGCTTCCGAAGAGCGTTGCGCCAGAGCGCGCACTTCCGAAGCGACGACCGCAAAGCCGCGGCCCGCTTCGCCTGCGCGCGCAGCTTCGACGCCCGCATTGAGCGCCAGCAGGTTTGTCTGGAACGAGATTTCGTCGATGACGCCGATGATCTGCGAAATCTGTTTCGCCGACTTCTCGATCTCGGCCATCGCCTCCACCGTCTCGCGGACGACACGGCCGCTGGCTTCGGCGTCGGCCCGCGTCGCGACAACGACGTCATTGGCTTGGTTGGCGCCGTCGGCGGTCTTACGGACCGTCGCGGTGATTTGATCCAACGCCGCCGCCGTCTCTTCGAGGCTAGCCGCCTGCTGCTCGGTGCGCCGTGACAGATCGTCCGCGGCTTGCGAGATTTCGCTGGCGCCGGTGCGAATGCCGCCCGAATTGTTGACGATGACGCCCATCGCCTTTTCGAGCTTCTCCATCGCGATGTTGAAGTCAGCGCCCAGCTTCACATAGGCGTCCGGCATGTCGTCCATGCGGGCCGTCAGATCGCCAGCCGCCAGGCTCTCGAACGCCGCGCCGAACAATTCCACGACGATCTGCTTTTGCCGCTCTTCCGCCTCTTGTTGACGTTCCGTGGCGCGAACGCGCTCGGCTTCGGCTTCGCGACGTTCCAACTCGACCGCCGTGACATCGCTTGCGAGCTTGACGACCTTGAAGGGCTTGCCGTTTCCATCGAGGATCGGGTTGTAGGTAGCCTCGATCCAGACCTCTTTGCCGTTCTTGCCAACACGGCGGAACTTGCCGCTGGCGAATTCACCGCGCCGCAGGGATTCCCAGAACGCTTGATACTCAGCCGATTGCGCAAACGCCGCATCGGCGAACATTGCGTGACGGCGGCCCTTAATCTCCTCGAGGGTGTAGCCCATCGTGCGGCAGAAGGAGTCGTTGGCGTTGAGGATGGTGCCATCGAGCGCGAACTCGATCATGGCTTGCGAGCGGTTCAGCGCGCTGAGAATGCCTGCGTTCAGGCGCGAGGCCGTCACATCATCCCACTGCAGGATGTTGCCGACGTACTGGCGCTTCGCGTCGAAGACCGCACTTACGTTCAGCGCAAACTTCAAGTCGCCGACCGTAATGTCCGTGCGATACGGCAGGCGGGACGGATCCGACAGCATCTGACGCTGGTGCTGCGGATTCTTGTGGAACATGTCGATGTTCGAGCCGACGATCTGCTCCGGATTGAAGCTCGGCCAGATCTTACGGAAGTTCTCGGCGTTATTGCGCAACAGCGCCATCGTCGCTGTGTTGACGTAGATGACCTTGAAGTCGCGATCGACCATCATAGTCGCGACTGAGCTGCCTTCGAATGCGGCGCTCTTGTAGCTGGCCTCCAGCTGGGTCTCTTGCTGCGCCGCCATGCCGTCGCGCATCACCTTCAGCGTGTTCGCAATTTGGCCGGTTTCGAACTTGTCGTCGGTGAAGGCGACAGCGCCCTCGATTTTCCCTTCGCGCAGATCATCCATCGTCGCGCCGAGCGTCTTGAATCGTTGGCCGAGGCCACGCGCCATGAGCCACGCGCCCCCCGCTGCCGATAGGAGCAGAGCGAGGCACAGCAGCACCTCAAGGTACATCGCGTTGTTCAGCCTATCGATGCGCGCTCGCAACACCTCATCCAGGCGTGTCGCGCCCACTTGCCAAGTGCTGCCAAGGATACGCGGGAAGTCCGCTTCCGTTTGCGTCGACGCAATGCTCGTGCTGCCGTTCAACGCAGCGCGCTCTTCGGCGACCATCTGATCGCCGATGCGGCTGGCCTCAAGAAGCTGGGTCTCCAATCCTGCCGCGAGGTTGGGCGCCGAGTTGATCGCCCGACTGAAGGAATCGCGTGTCAGCGAGGTCGCTACTTCGAGTGCACTGAGGTTCGCCGCGATCACAAACGAACGGTTCGGCGCGTCGACGTTCTCCTCGATGGAGTTATCGAGCCTAGACTCTGTAACGACCATCGCTGGAATGCGATTGACCAACCCGTCCATCAAATAGAAGCTGGAAATCTCCGGGTCCAATGTCAGTTTGGACCCGTCCGCGATCGCGATAAACAGAGCGGCGGCGGCTTCGTCTCGCGCCAAGCCCGGCGCGGCATTGGCAAATGCGGCGAATTCATCGGTGGTGCCGAATATTTCGTTCAGATCCGCAGCGTCCTCTACATCGCAGCAGCTGTTGCTGTGCCAGGCGTTCCACACTCGATACATGTAGCCAGCGCCCGCGCGCTCGCGCTTAGCCATGTCGAGATCTTCCAGGTCCCCGGCCACGGTCGACCAGAGGCCGGCCGCCGATGAAAGCACAAACAAGCTCGACAAGATGCCGAGCCGCGTGCCGATGGAGAGATGCGAGTTGAACTTCTTGAACATGGCTCAATGCTTCCTGTGTGCGTCAATGTCCAAACGGAGTGATTGCGAAGCGGAGACCAGCGATCCAAACATCTTCGCGATCCCGGTCTCCGTTGGGATCGAGTACGAGCTGCACATCGGGCTGCAGGCGCAGCCACGGCGTGATCTGTTCTGAGTAAGTGAGTTCGATGCCGGTCTCGGCGCGCGCGGCGTCGATGCCATCGTCGCTCTGGTTTGCGCGAAACTTCGATCCGAACTGGCCTTGATAGACGCCAAACGAGACTTGGCTTTCCGGGCGCGACGCGAAGACGTCCTCGAAAAGCACGCCAGCCTGCCAGCCACCGCTGTAGGGGGTCGTGTCGCCGTCAGAGAGGCCAAGCCGCACGAACGCCGTCGCATTCGACCGGATCTCGCGTTCGGCCGTTAAATAGAGTCCGGCAGAGCGCTGCGCGATCGGAGCGCCGAAGCCATCCGTCAGACGGATGTCATCCTGCTTGTCGGTGTAGGTCCAGACGCCGACGTCGATGTGCGTCTGCCGGTCCCAGCTCAGCTCGCCGATGACGAGCGCGCCGCCATCGAACTCGGTATCCACGCCGTCGGGGTCGCCGAGCACGCCCGCGTTTGCGTTCACCACAGCAATGCGGCCCGCGAATTGATCCGACCATCGC
This sequence comes from uncultured Terricaulis sp., assembly GCA_964446305.1. Classification (GTDB taxonomy): domain Bacteria; phylum Pseudomonadota; class Alphaproteobacteria; order Caulobacterales; family Aquidulcibacteraceae; genus Vitreimonas. The sequence continues at coordinate 48,378 of CAYUOC010000004.1, forward strand.
GTCTCTAACCGCAATGCCAAGCCAGTCGAGGGAAAGATCGACGGACCATTTGTACCGGTCGCCGCCAATTCCGACCCAATCCCGAACGCCGGCGCGATCAGCAAGCCAGCCGCTTCGTTTGAGTAAAACTCGCTGTTGACGTCGTAGAGCCCCGCGCGCGCATTGATCGCGCCTAGATTGGTCTCGACCCAGAACTCGTAGAGCCGCGCGCCTTGGCGTACGACCTCGATATTGTCGACGCCTTGCAGCGTGCCGGCGTAGTCATTCGGCACGCCGCCTGAATTGTTCAGCAGATGGATAAAGACGGTCGTATCACCGCCCCACCCGGCCAGCTCGCCCATATCCAGGCTGATGCCGACGTCTAGATTGTCGAGATATTGGCCACGCCGCTCCGCGCCTGCAATCGGGCCGAGAACATCGCCCGTATATTCGACATCTATAGTCACGCCCTCGTGCGCATTCGCGTAGGCGGGTGCGCCAAGCGCCACCGCGGCCACAGCTTGGGCCAATAGCCGCCGATGCGGGCGGCGCATTCGATTCGCGGGAGTCAGGGCGCTCGCAAGTACGGGAGCGACTGATCGAGATTGGACGCGTGCGAATAATTCGAACTGTTCTAGTTCGACATATGCCTCTCGCACTATGTCAATCAGCACAGCTTTCACGAAGCGCCCCGCATCGCACGCTCAAGTCACGACAAACGCGTCGTTTTCTTGGTGCGCGACGTGGGGAATGTGTCGTTGTCGTACAGAATGCTGCGTTAAGCGAAACGCGACCAAGCATTGATAAATATCACTGACATAAATCAACGCACACGGGCGCCGTTTCGCGCAGAAGCAGCCCATACTTTCATCGATAGTCTTGAGGGCCTCATGCAAGCAGCAACGCTGACGCCACACCGCAATTCATCGCGCAATGCGCCGATCGCGTGCGAGACGTGCCCCTTGAGCAAAAGCGGTGACTGTCCCGCGGGCGAACAATTCCAGGGTATTCATCTGCGTCGCGTCTCGAGCAAACGCGTTGAGGCGGACACCGATATCTACTCGGGCCATGAGGCGCCCGAGACAGTCGCGATGCTTCAATCTGGATGGGCGATCCAGTACGCGCGGTTGCCCGGCGGCGGCCGTCAGATTCTGACTTTCCTCGTCCCGGGCGACATCTTCGATCAAGACGCGGTCATCTTGGTCCATTCACCAAGCCTCTTTGCGTTTCGCACGCTTACAGACGCAACCGTGTGCCACTTCGACATTGAGGAGTATCGCGCGCTTCTCAGCGCCGATGTTCGCTCGCGGCGCTTCGCAAAGCGTCAGATCCGCCGCCACCAAGAGCTGATCGCCAAACACATGATCTCGATCGGGCGCAGACGCGCGCTCGCGCGCGTAGCGGGACTGATCTTGGAGCTCAGACAGCGGCTCGCCGAGTTTGGGCTCGTGAAGGACGATGTAATGCCCTTCCCGCTTCGCCAAGAAGATATTGCCGACGCGCTCGGCCTAACTCATGCGCATGTTAACCGCACTTTGAAGAGCCTCCGAGAAGCCGGTGTCATCTCGTATGACCACGATGCGATGCACATCTCCGATGTCCAGGCGCTCCACGCGCATGTGCCTGGCTTCGCGCCCCTGTCCACCTGAACGGCGCATCCCCCGGATAACTCTGCTAACCGCGGTCGATTGACTTTTGTCAGCGGCGAAGGGCGCGGGAGCAAACCTCCCATTAGCTGCGATCTGCCATTGTGCGCCCTTTAGCGGTGAGAAGAAATCTCATGGCGGTGCGGAAAGAACGCGACCTGTTTTGGGCGCTCGCGGCGATGGGGGTTACGGCGATCGCCGCCTTGACCATGGGCCTGTTTAACTTCGCGGCAAACAGCGACGACGCGGCCCGGCAGCGCGAAGAAGCCGTGATCGCCAACGGCATCTCTGCACGTATCCGGGAAATCCAGCATCAAGTCACGCCCAACGCGGTTTGGGATGATGCGGTCCGAAATCTCGACAATCGCTTCGATGCGGACTGGGCTCATGACAACGTCGGTCAGTTTTATCGCAGCACTGGTGACTTCGCCTTCACCATGGTCTTGGATGCCGACGATCACCTCCTCTACGCCATGCGCGACGGGAGCGATGTAGCGCCAGACGTGTCATGGGCGGAGCGCGACGTCGCCGCGCCCTTGATACGGGATGTCCGCGAGCACGAAGCCGAGAACGAGATGCACAGCGATGCGCTCGCCAACGCCGTGCAGTCCAGCGCAATCGAATGGGTGGATGATCGGCTCTTCATCATTACGGCGACCTTGGTGCAGCCGGATTTTGGTCACGCACAGCTAGTTCACGATCGCGCCCCGATCATCCTCACGGGGCGCGAGCTCGACCTTCCCTTCATGGCGATGTTCGAAGAACGCTATCTCCTGTCCAACCTCCACGTCCATGATGGCGATTCCAGCTTCGAGCCCAGCGAAGCGCACACGGTGTTGCGCAACCGAGCCGGCGCTGCCATCGCAACGCTTGACTGGACTCCCCAGCAGCCAGGGCTCCGCCTGCTCTCGTCAGCGCTACCTGCGCTATTGGCGCTTCTCGGGGCCATGATGTGCGCCACGCTCGCGCTCTATGTCCGCGCGCGAAACGCACGCACCCGCCTCGAGCAAAGTGAGCAGTACTCACACCACGTCGCACGCCACGATTCGCTCACCAGGCTGCCCAATCGGATGCGTTTCGAGGAAGTATTGATGCAAGCCGTGATCAACGCGGCCAAGACCGGAGAAGCGTTCGCCGTACTCTGCGTCGACCTCGATCGCTTTAAGGAGATCAACGATACCTACGGCCACGACGTTGGCGACGAAGCATTGCGCGAAGCAGCCGCTCGCATCTTGCACGCGAGCGACGAAGGTGTGTGCGCACGACTCGATGGCGACGGCTTCGCGATTCTGCTTCAGTCGGACCACACCGAGTATGTGGAAGCGATAGCCTCGAAAGTCATCGAAAGAATCGGCGACCCGTTCGATTTGAGCATTGGACCGCGCCTCATCGGATGCAGCGTTGGCATCGCCCTGTCCAGCGTCGAATTGTTTGAACCGCTGGAGATGCTGCGCCGCGCCGACATGGCCCTGTTTCGCGCAAAGGCGGATGGCCGCGGATGCTTTCGCGTCTTCGACGACGCGATGGACAAGGCATTCAAGATGCGCCGCGAACTTCGCGACGATCTTCGGACAGACATCGCAGCGGGCCGCCTGCAGATGGTCTATCAGCCGCAGTTGCGGCTGTCCGGCGAGGTGGTCGGTGTGGAATCTTTGGTGCGTTGGAACCACCCAACACGCGGGCCCATCTCCCCTTCGCTGTTTGTCCCCTTGGCGGAAGAGACAGGTCTTATACACGCGCTCGGCGAGTACACCCTCCGGCGCGCTGCGGAGGACAGTCTGCTGTGGCCAGGCGTAAAGACAGCGATCAACGTCTCGGCCACCCAACTTCAAACGCCGGGCTTCGTCGACAAAGTGAAGACGATAGTTGCGGACGTCGGCGCGGATCCGAAGCAGATCGAGATCGAACTGACTGAAGGCGTGCTCTACACCAACGAACAGCAAATGCGAGCCGCCCTCGGCGCATTGCATGACGCGGGATTCTCGATTGCACTGGACGATTTCGGAACAGGCTACTCCAGCCTGAGCTACCTGCCGCGCTTCCCAATCGACAAAATCAAGATCGACCGCTCGTTCGTAACCGAACTGGGCCACGACCCAAAATCCGACGCGCTTTTTGCGGCAATCGTGAAGCTAGCGCAGTCCCTTGAGATGCGCGTCATCGCAGAAGGCGTGGAGACGCATGAGCAATGGCTGCGCCTTTCCGCCGCCGGCTGCCCCAAAGTTCAAGGTTATGTGGCAAGCAAGCCTCTTACCGCCGACGACGCTGTCAGCTTCATTCGAAAGGCATCTCACACCGACTCGCTGGATGAAGTGCAAGGCACGCCTCCCTTGGGCCGCGCGGACTCCAGTGCTGAGGTGCTTCACTTCACTTCGACAGCTTCTCCCATTCCGATCTCGCTGGCGACTTCGTCGCGCTCCTGAAGTCGCGACGGAGTCGGCAGAGTCAAAAGCGCTGGGATTGGTCTGGAATGGATGGTGGACCCTAGCGGGATCGAACCGCTGACCTCCTGCATGCCATGCAG
>CAYUOC010000005.1:0-50565 GCA_964446305.1 uncultured Terricaulis sp.
GCTGCGAGGCGTGCCAGGGCGACGGCGTCATCAAGATCGAGATGCACTTCCTGCCCGACGTGTACGTCACTTGCGATACCTGCAAGGGCAAGCGCTACAATCGCGAGACGCTGGAAATCCTCTACAAAGGCAAGTCGATCTCCGACGTGCTCGATATGACAGTCGAAGAAGGCGCCAACCTCTTCAACGCCGTGCCGAGCATTCGCGACAAACTCGAAACGCTAAAGCGCGTCGGTCTTGGCTATGTTCATATCGGCCAACAAGCGACGACGCTCTCAGGTGGCGAGGCGCAGCGCGTAAAGCTCTCAAAAGAGCTCAGCAAACGCGCCACCGGCCGCACGCTCTACATCCTCGATGAGCCCACCACCGGTCTTCACTTCGAGGACACCAAGAAGCTCCTCGAAGTGCTCCATGAGCTTGTCGACAACGGCAACACGGTGCTGGTCATCGAGCACAATCTCGACGTCATCAAAACCGCCGACTGGATCCTCGATCTCGGCCCCGAGGGCGGCGACGGCGGCGGCAAGATGGTCGCTGTCGGCACGCCGGAAGACGTTGCCAAGGTCAAGGCCAGCCATACCGGCCGTTATCTGGCTGAGGCGCTGAAGCGCCACAGCGAACGCGGCGCAGCACAAAAGCCGAAGCTCAAAGCTGCCGCTGCAGAAGCGCCTGCGCCCAAAGCCACCAAACGCAACACCAAGAAAACCGCGACCGGCTAAGCTCTACGACGCGGCCTCGGGCGTGATCTTGCCTTCTTCCAACGCGGCTACGGCGGCGCGGGCGTTCACGCCAAACAGAGCGATGTAGAACATGATGGCGATGATCCAGGTCGCCATCGAAACGCCCGCATAAATGAGCATCCCACCGGGCGCCGACATTGCGTCCATGGTCGCTTGATTGATCGCGATCGATGCCGCTGTCGGATCCGAGCCCCCAGCAAAGATCTCCGCCAAGCGCGGCCCCACCGCCCAACTCAGCCAGGCGACCGTGATGCCGCACACAAGCAGCATATAAATCAACCACAGCAGGAAGAACGCGCCGAACAGCGCCCAGAAGCGATCGCTGGACGTGCTCCATGCGTCGAAGAAAGCAAACCGGCGTTCGGCGATCGCGGTGGCCGCGGCGGGCGCCAAGCGGGTGCACAGATAGATCGGCACGATGAAGAACAAGAGCGGCAAGATCAGCATGACAGGCGAATCCGCTCCCGCCGTCGCCGCGATCGCCGCGCCCAGGATGCCCATGATAATAAGGAACGCGATCGCTCCAATGATGAACCCGACGAACCACACCCAGTAGATGCCATAGACGCGCCATGTGTCGTCATCGAGCGCGAGCCCGAAGAAGCCCTTGGTTTCGCCACGGATCATCCAACGCAGGCACGCGGCCTCGTAAGCGGCGAACAGAACGCAGATCGCGAAAGTGAATATGAGGTAGACCAGCACCATAATGGCAATGTTGCCTGGACTCATCATTTGCTGGATCGCCTCAGGATCGGCCTGTGCCTGCGCCGCCATCTGCGACATCTCCAGTGGGTTCTGCCCGAGCGCGAACCAGATGAATCCCAGCAGAGCGGCGTAGAGAACAATCGCCAGCACAGCGAAGGCGATCGAAGCGCCCGTGAGGACGCCGCCTCGTTCGCGCTTTTTGAAAGCGAAGAAGGTCGCGTTAAGTGGCTCGGCCATGTCGGTCCCCCAATGTCGCGCCAGGGAGCATGGCGCGCGAGGATGACAAGATCAATCGCGCTTGGGTCGCGTTTCGAGCATCAAAGTCGGCACGCCACAGGTTTTGTCACGCACCGTGAAAACGCGGGTTCCCGGTTTGGCGCCGGCGCGCACTTCGGAAACATTCAGGCCTGCCGCCACGAGCCGAGCGCGCTCAATATCCGCGTCAGCAACGCGCCAAGAGAGACCCCAGAGCTTGTCGCGGCGATCGCTTAGCGTCTGGTCGTGAACGATCTCCACAACAGCGTCACCGCAGCGAAAGAACGTCAGCCGCCGGCCCATCACTTCGCGATCCAGCCGCATATCCAGCCCAAGCCGCGCGCCGTAAAGCGCAGCCGCGCGTTCAGAGTCGGGCGTGCGGACAACGATGTGATCGAGCCCCCGCACTGCGGCATGGGCAACTGGCGTCTCCGTACGTTCGACGAAGAAAAGCCGCACGCCGTGCGTGCGCTCAGTGTTTGCGCGGAAACTTCGAACTTGGTCACGCGCGCTGATCGCTTCCGGCTCAAGCCCCACACGCTCGCAACGGGTTCGCAGGCGTTCGATGTCGGTGGTCGCGAACACCAGGCTCTTGAGCCCTTCGCCGCCATCCTCCAACGCCGCCGCCAAACGCGACGCGCCTGGCCCGGACGGCGCCATGAACTCGACAGCGATGTTGTTTGTGACAATCAGCGCGCGCGAGACGTCATCCTGCGTGACGACGGGCGTGGCTTCTGCGCCAAGCAATGTCTCGTAAGCGGCGGCGTGCGCGATGTCGCGTACGGCGATGACGACGTGGTCAAGGCCGGTGATCAATCGCAGCCGTCCCTGCGGCCTTGAAAGATGATGCGCTCGGGGCCGTCACCCACAACGGCGATACGCAAACGTTCGCCATGCGAGTCAATGAACACGCGTCCGCCCTCAAGCGAACCGCCTTCACCGCGTGCAACGCGCCAGCACTTGGTCGCCGCGCCATCCGGGCCAAGTTCACAGAGCGAATGGCCTTCCGCCGAAGCCTCCAGCGTGAAGCGCGTCGCCGTGGGCGCGCCGGCTTGGCGATAGACGAGCCTTGAACCCGCCAAAATCTCAGGGCGATTGCGATCGGGAAGCCAGCGCATCGTCGTCGCGCCTACGTCGCGGTTGATCCAACAACCGCGCAATTGCTCGACCGGCGATGTGTCGGAGGGCGCGGTGGCGCAGGCGGCCACGAACAGCAGGGAGGCGGCGGCTCGTCTCATGTTGCGGGCAGGTCCCCCGTTCCTTCCAGCTCAATCGGCCCCGTCATAAGAACCCGGTCATCGCCCGCACGCCACTCAATCTCAAGTGAACCGCCATCCACGAGCACTTCTACTTGCCGTCCGGTGCGGCCCTGGCGATGCGCCGCCACCACAGCCGCGCAGGCGCCGGTGCCGCACGCTTTGGTCAACCCCGTCCCGCGCTCCCATGTCCGCAGCCGGATCTGATTAGGCGCGCGGATTTCGGCGAAACCAACATTCACCCGCTGCGGGAACAATGGGTCGTGCTCCACCTTCGGTCCGAGGCTTTCGATCGGAACCGCCCGCACATCATTGACGAAGAATATGACATGGGGATTGCCCATGTTCACCGCCCCCGGTTCGCCCAGCCCGCCCGCCTCGAACTCAAGGCGCGTTGTGTCCATAGCGCGCGAGAGGGGAATCTCCTCCCAGCGCAGTAGTGGCGAACCCATGTCGACGGTGATCAACTTTTCACCACGGCGCTCAGCGTAGAGAATGCCGGCCGGCGTTTCGATCCTGCGGGACGCGGCGCCGCCTTCTTCCATCAGCAGCCACGCGACGCAGCGCGTGGCGTTCCCGCACGCATCAACTTCACCACCATTGGCATTCCAAATACGCATATAGGCGTCGCCGCGAATCGAACGCTCGACCGCAATCACCTGATCGCAGCCGAGGCCGGTCTCCCGATCGGCGATCGCTTGCGCCTGAGCCTGTGACAGCGGCAGTGAGCCACGCGACCGCGCATCGATGATGACGAAGTCGTTGCCGCAACCGTTCATCTTGAAATAGCGCATCAGCGGCAATGTAAGGCGTTTCGCGGTTCCGCGCCATGGCGCCTCAGCGGACGAGATACCCTTTCCCAGCCGTGCGCAATCTGCTTGGGTGGCGTCAAATCGGGGATTGAGGGACTAAAGTATGCGATTCATTGCTCTCGCCGCAGCCGCACTTGCGGCGTTCACTCTGGCTGCCTGCTCAAGCACATCTACGACATCAGCCGCCAACACGGAGACATCCCCAGCCATGACCGGTGAAGACCCTTACCTCTGGCTGGAAGAGGTTGAAGGCGAGCGCGCGCTGGCTTGGGTCCGCGAGCAAAACGCACGCTCACTGCCGACGCTCGAGAACGATCCGCGCTATCCGCAATTGCTGGCGGACGCCACCGCACTCGCGACGAGCCGCGATCGCTTGCCACTCGGCGGCATCTTCGAGGGCTACTATTACAATTTCTGGCAGGACGAGAACCATGTGCGCGGCATCTATCGCCGCGCGCGCCTTGATGCCTTCGCGCGCGACGGCAACCCGCAATGGGAAACCGTGCTCGACATCGATGCAATCGCCGCTGCCGAGAATGCCAATTGGGTATTCAAAGGCATCGATTGCCTGGAAGGCACGACGCTTTGCCTCGTCTCGCTCTCCGATGGCGGCAAGGACGCAACCACCTATCGCGAATACGACCTCGCCACGCGCAGCTTCGTGCGCAACGGCTTCGTTGTGCCGGAAGCAAAGTCAGGCGTGACTTGGCTCGATCGCAACAACCTGCTCGTGGCCACCGATTGGGGCGCCGGCACCATGACTGATAGCGGCTACCCGTTCGTGGTGAAGCGCTGGACGCGCGGCACGCCACTCGCATCCGCCACCGAGTTGATGCGCGGCCAGGCAACGGATGTCGGCGTGTTCGGCGGCATGCTGCAGGACACGGACGGACGCCGCGTGCCGATCGCGGTTGAAGCAGACACGTTCTTTGAGTCCACCAATTATCGCCTCGACGGCGCAACGCCTCAGCGCATCAATCTGCCGGCCAAATCTTCAATCCAAGGCCTCTATCAAGGCTATCTGATCGCAACGCTGCAGGAAGCGTGGCGCGGCCATCCGCAGGGTGCACTGATTGCCTATCCGCTAGGCGAAACCGGCAGCGAAAACCCCAACATCACGGTTCTGTTCGCACCGAACGCCCGCCAGTCGATCGAAGGCGTCTCGATCACGCGCGACGCCATCATCGTTGCGGGATACGAGAACGTGCGCGGCCGCCTCCTGCGCATCGCGCGCAATGGCAATGCCTGGGCGACCACGACCATCGCGCTCCCGGAAAATGGATCCGTGACGATGGCCGGCTCTTCGCCGACGGAAAGCCAAGCCTTCGCCGTGTTCGAGGATTTCCTCACGCCGGACACGGTTTACGCGCTCGATAACCGCGCCACCACCGCGCGTGCGCTACGTTCGCTCCCGGCGCAATTCGACTCTTCGCCTTACATCTCGGAGCAATTCGAGGCCGTGAGCGCCGATGGCACGCGCGTTCCATATTTCGTGCTGCGCCGCCGCGACGTCGAGTTCAACGGCCAGAACGCGACGCTGCTCTACGCCTATGGCGGCTTCCAGGTTTCGTACACGCCGACCTACTCGCCAAACGTCGGCAAGCTCTGGCTCGACCGCGGCGGCGTTTATGTGCTCGCCAACATTCGCGGCGGCGGCGAGTTCGGCCCGGCGTGGCACCAAGCAGGCCTGCGCACCAACCGGCAGGTCATCTATGACGACTTCTACGCCGTCGAACGCGATCTCGTTGAACGCCGCATCACCAGCCCGCGTCGCCTGGGCATTATGGGCGGCTCCAACGGCGGTTTGTTGATGGGGGTGATGCTCAATCAGCACCCAGAAATGATCAACGCCGCCGTCGTGCAGGTCCCGCTCCTGGACATGCTGCGCTACGACCAGTTGCTCGCCGGCGCCTCATGGGTCGACGAGTATGGCTCGCCCTCCAATCCGGAAGAGCGCGCCTTCCTCGAAACCATCACGCCGTACCAAAATCTGCGGCGCCGCAATGATTTCCCGGTGCCGTTCGTCGTGACCTCAACCAAGGACGACCGCGTCCACCCGGGCCACGCACGCAAATATGTCGCGCGGCTCCAGGAACTCGGCATGCCGGTTCTGTACTACGAGAACATCGACGGTGGGCACGCAGCTGCGGCGAACCTCAACGAAGCCGCCCGGCGGCGCGCGCTTGAGTACACCTATCTCATGCAGCGGCTGATGGATTAGGGCGCTTGATTTTGGATCGGCGCCCTAGGACAAGCGCCAAAGAGGTGTGTTCATGAACGTTCTGCGCGCGGTCATTGGGATTCTGGGGCTCGCCCTATTGGGACTCGTGATCTGGGCAGCGTTCGCCATGCAGGATCTGCACGGCTCGTTCCTCGATCAGCTCGGTGTTGTCATCACGCTTCCGTGGGGCATCACCGGACTGGCCGACCTCTTCATCGGCTTCGTGTTCTTCAGCGTTATCGTGTTTCTGACCGAGCGCTCTTGGATGGTGGCCGCGCTCTGGGCGCTGCCGGTCTTCATCCTCGGCAACATCTGGGCCGCAGTTTGGCTGGTTATTCGCCTGCCGCATCTGGCCAAGCAATTGTCGAAGCCGGACTGGCCGACCTCCTAAAACAGTTCGCGCAACACGTTCGCCAACATGCGCGCTTCGTGCTCGCGTTGTCCGCCTTCGCGCCACGCAATACCGATCGAGCGCCCGACAAGCGGCTCGGCGAACTGACGTACAGCCACATGCGCGCCAACAGCCGCGCCCGCTTCAGCCGCGATCTTAGGCAATAACGTCACGCCCAAGCCGCCGCCGACCATCTGCACCAGCGTATGCAAGCTCGTCGCGCCAACATCGGTTGAACGCTTGCTGCTCGGCAAACGGCATGCAGCCAGCGCATGATCACGCAGGCAGTGACCGTCCTCGAGCAGAAGCACGTCCTCGCCCTTCAGGTGCTCTGGCGACAGATCATTGCGCTTCGCCAGCGGGTGATCCTCGGGGCAGAGAAACAGGAACTCATCTTCCGCGATGGGCGCCGTTGCGATGCCGTGCGCTTCGTAGGGAAGCGCGATCAGCGCGGCATCAACCGTGCGCGCGCGCAGCGCTTCCACCAAGCGGCCCGTCAAATCTTCGCGCAGCTGCAGCCGGAGCTTTGGAAACTTCTTCTTCAAGAGCGGCAACACACGCGGCAACAGAAACGGCGCGATCGTTGGAATGGCGCCCAAACGAAACACGCCGGAGAAGGGCTCTCCCGCCGCCCGCACGGCGCGCACGAGATCTTCCACCTCCGCAAGCGCGCGCGCCGCACGCTCCGCCGCCTCTTCTCCCGCTGGCGTCAACACAGCGCCCAAGCGGCCGCGTTCAACCAGCACCTGTCCGAGAACCGCCTCCAAGTCCTTGATGCCAGCTGACAGCGTAGGCTGCGTGACCCCTACCGCTTCAGCAGCCGCAACGAAGCTGCCTTCAGCCCGCAGAGCCGTCAGAAACTGTAGCTGCCGCAAAGTCGGCATCGAGGAGGCCGGTAGACGCTCGTCCATAGAAAAACCCTATCCTATAGCGACCGGACATAGGGAGCGTGCGAAAGGTCGCAAGGCGGAACGGACGAGGCAGGCGGGCGTTCGTCAGACAAGCCCCGCGCGCCGAGACCCTCCCCCGCATACGGCGCATTCCTCTGCCCCTCCCCGAGAGGGGAGAGGGAGGGGCGACCTTCTTCTAAGGACGTTAGGCGGCTGCGCGAGCGCTCAAGGTCGCCGCGAGTTTCAGCGGCACCCGGACGACAAAAGTTGACCCGGCGCCCGCTTCGCTGGTCACCGAAACGTCCCCGCCGAGCGTTGTAGCCATGCGTTGGACGATCGAAAGACCTAGGCCCATGCCGCCCTTCTCGCGCGTCGCGGTGCCGTCGAGTTGGGTGAAGGCCTTGAACAGCTTCGGCATGTCATCGGCGGCGATGCCGATGCCGGTGTCGGACACAGAAACCAGCAGCGTCTCGCGCTCGATGTACTCGTAGTCGGCGGTCACCGCGATCAAACCGTTCGACGTGAACTTCACAGCGTTCGACAACAACGCCGACAAACACACGGCCAACTTCCCGCCATCCGTGTAAGCACGCTCCGCCTCTGGCGCGACGCGCATGGAAATTCGGTTCCCGGCTTCGCGCGCATCATCCTGCACGGCGTGGATGGCTTCTTCGATCAGCTTTCGAACATCCACGTCGCGCGGCTGCAGACCATCGACGCCTGCGTCCATGCTGGACAGATTCAAAATCTGATCGATTAGGCCCAGCAAGTGCCGCGCCGATGCGCTGATACGGCCCGCGTCGTCCGAGAGCTCCTTACGGCCCTCGGCGTCCAAATCCTCTTGGATGATTTCAGCATAGCCGATGACAGCGTTGAGCGGCGTGCGCAATTCGTGCGTCATCACCGCCAAAAACTCGGATTTCGCGCGGTTTGCTTCTTCTGCCTCCGCGCGCTTCACTTCCGCTTCGAGCTGGCGCTCTTTCGCCGCCTGATGCGCGGCTTTCCAGCCCGCCACCATCTTGCCGTTGTTGAGCGCCGAGCGCGTCACATAGGCCAAGAAACCCACGACGCCGCAGCCAACGCCAAGCGCTGCCTGCGCCGCGTTCAGCGCCGCCGGATCAAACGGTATCAGCGGCATCGCCATCAGCGCGATCGTCGGCGGAATAGCGGCGAGATACATGAAACGCGGCGCTTGGAACGTGAACATCATCACGCTCACCAACGAACTCGCGGCGATCAAAACGCCCAGCACACGCCCCGGCCCGCCACCCATGGCGGCCAGCGCCACCGGCATGGCGGCAAAGATCGCGATACTGAATAGACTGCCCCAGATGAACAACACGCCGGCGGTCTTGCGATCAGCGTCGCCGCGCTGCTCGAGATATGAGTTGCCGAGCATGTAGTCGAAGCACATCGACAGGGCGAGCACGAGATACCAGCCGAAACCCGCTGCAGCGCTTTCCAACACGAGCGCCGCGCCCGTCGCGAAAATCGCGCCGATCGCGAGGCGCCAGCGCAGGCTCTTCACCTGGCCCCTGGCAGCCGCCAGCATTGATGGATCCCGCAGATTGATCACCAGCGCTCCGCAAGCACGAGACTCACCCCAAGCCTCAAATTCGTTCAGTTGGATTAACCGAACGTTTGCGAGCTCCCGATCTTCACAAAGGTTATTGGCCCTTAAGAATTGTGCGCTAGATGATCCCCCATGAGCGATTTTGATGCGGTGGTTGTCGGCGCGGGCGCCGTCGGGTTGGCTTGCGGCTATCAATTAGCCAAGGCGGGCGACAGCGTGCTGGTTCTGGAAAGCGCCAACCGCATCGGCTCTGGCGTTTCCTCTCGAAATTCAGAAGTTGTGCACGCTGGCTTCTATTATCCGAGCGGATCACTGAAAGCGAAGTTCTGCGTCGAGGGCCGGCGGGCGATGTATCAGTTCCTGGCCGACCACAACGTCGCATTCCAAAAATGCGGCAAGCTCTTTGTTGCGACGGAAGAGAGCGAAATTCCGCCGATCGAGAAATATTTCAAACAGGGTCAGATCAACGGCGTCGAAAACGCGCGCTGGATCAGCGGCGCGGAAGCGCGAATGCTTGAGCCGCAGCTTCGCTGTGTGCGCGCGGTCGAATACCTTGAGAGCGGCGTCATGGACGCGCACGGCTACATGGACGCGCTCGAAGGCGAGATCGAGGCCCACCATGGCGATGTAGTTCTCAACTCGCCCTTCCTTGGCGCGACGCCTTGCCCGGAGGGCTACGAAGTGCGCGTCGGCGGCGAGAGCCCGATGACGATCACGACAAAGAAGCTTGTGATCTCCGCGGGCCTCAGCGCGCAGAAATGCGCCGACACGATCGAGGGCTTTCCAAAAGACCGCATCCCAACGCAGTACCTCGCCAAGGGCAATTACTTCACCATCAGCATGAAGGCGCCGTTCGCGCGCCTCATCTATCCGCCGCCCGTGCCGGGCGCGCTCGGCACGCACTATCGCCGCGACCTTGGCGGCGCCGCCCGCTTCGGCCCCGACATCGAGTGGATTACGGAAGAAAACTACGTCGTCGATCCCAAACGCGCCGACGAATTCTACGACGCCATCCGCAAATTCTGGCCGGGTCTGCCCGACGGCGCGCTCACCGCCGACTACGCCGGCATCCGCCCGAAGATCCACGCGCAAAACGAGCCGCAGCCGGATTTCGTTCTCGACAGCCCAAGCGATCACGGCATGGAGGGTCTCATCTGCCTCTTCGGCATCGAGAGTCCGGGCCTTACATCATCGCTCTCGATCGGCGCTGAGGTGACACGGCGGCTTGGCGGCTAACGCACGTCCAGCCAGATCGCGGGCGGCTTCCCGGCGCACGTCAAAAACCTGTTATCTCACAATGGATTTGGTAGTCCGCGACCACGCAACGGTAAGCGTGTGCGCGACGCAGTCCGTTCGTCGTAATGCGCATTACACTCAACGCATTTGCATCGCATTACCTTGCGTCCGCTTCGTCATTGCACCGGCCCGTTTGCTTTGACGATCCGATAGCCCAACGTGAATTACGCAAGAGATGCTGTTGCTGCAGCTTACAAGGGCCGCTGGGCCGAAGCGCTGGATGTGCTCACGCAAGGCGCGGAAGCCGGGGACATTGCATCCGCGAGCCAGCTTCGCGTGCTGTCACAGGCGCCGTTTGAAGCGCCCTATCGCGACATGCGCGCGCGCATCGACGCACAAGCGCTGATTACACCGCCGCCGTTCGAGCGGCTTTCCGAGCGTGCGAGCGTTGCGGCGCTGCGCGGCTTTGCAACACCAGCGATGTGCGCGTGGCTCATCGCGCGCGCACGCGACGGCCTCGGCCCCTCAACCGTGAACGCACCGCCGGGTGAGAAACCCCATAGTGTTCGCACCGCTCAATCGTGCGCCTTTGGCCCGCAAGATCGCGACATGGTGCTTGCTGTTTTCCAAGCGCGCGCCGCGCGCGCCGCACGCGGGCCGGTGGAGTTTCACGAGGCGCCGAACGTGATCTCATACGAGCGCGGCGAGGAGTTCTCGGTCCACGTCGATTTCGTCGATCCGGCTGTACCCGATTTTGCGCGTGAGCTTGCCGTGCTCGGCCAGCGCACGGTCACGTTCGTCACTTATCTGAATGAGGATTTCGACGGGGCTGAGACGCACTTCCCGGCGCTCGGCTTCAAGTTCCGCGGCCGGACCGGGGATGCGCTGGTCTTCTCTAATGTCCACCCAGACGGCAGCCCGGACCGCAATACCGTCCATGCCGGCCTGCCGCCGACCCGGGGCCGGAAGTGGGTGCTGTCGCAATGGCTGCGCAACAAGCCGCAGCCCTATAACCTTTGACCACGGCACTTTAGGCCGCTAAAGACCCGCCCATGCGCCAGCTCTAGAGCTGCGCTTTGACCGGCACAGGCCCCATATCTGGGTCCGGAGGCTGGCGAGGCACCCCGCCCGACGTGATCGTCCGGCGGGGTAAAACTGCTTTTGGCGCACGGAGTTTGAATGTTTGAGGCCCTAACAGACCGCCTATCAGGCGTCTTCGACAAGCTCACCGGGCGCGGCGCGCTCAGTGAGGCTGATGTCGAGGCTGCCCTGCGCGAAGTGCGCGTGGCGCTGTTGGAAGCCGACGTCGCGCTGCCGGTGGTGAAGGACTTCATCGCCAAGGTGAAGATCGAGGCGGTCGGCGAGAACGTCATCAAGTCGGTGAAGCCCGGCCAGCAAGTCATCAAGATCGTCCACGATCAGCTGGTGGCGACGCTCGGGGGCGACGGCCCGCCTGAGCCGCTCCGCGTCGCGGGCGAGCCGCCGAACGTCATCATGATGGCCGGCCTCCAGGGCTCGGGCAAAACAACGACCACCGCCAAGATCGCGAACCGCCTGACGAAGACGGACAAGAAGCGCGTTCTGATGGCCTCGCTCGACACGCGCCGCCCGGCGGCGATGGAGCAACTGGCTACGCTCGGCAAAAGCATCAGCGTCGATGTGCTGCCGATCGTCGCCGGCCAAAGCCCGCAAGACATCGCCAAGCGCGCACTCCAACAGGCGCGCACCGGTGGTCACGACGTTCTCATCCTCGATACCGCCGGCCGCACCACGCTCGACGATGAGATGATGGATGAGGCCGCTTCGATCGCGCAGATCGCCAAGCCTGGCGAAGTTCTGCTCGTCGCCGACAGTCTCACCGGCCAGGACGCTGTCGAAACCGCCAAGCGCTTCCATGAACGGCTGCCGCTTACCGGCCTCGTGCTCACGCGTGCGGACGGCGATGGCCGCGGCGGCGCAGCGCTCTCGATGCGCGCCGTCACCGGTCTGCCGATCAAGTTCCTCGGCGCCGGCGAGCGCGCGGACGCGCTTGAGGTATTCGACGCCCGCCGGATCGCCGGCCGCATCCTCGGCCAAGGCGACATCGTCGGCCTCGTCGAGCGCGCCGTCGAAAACGTCGATCGCGAAGAAGCGGAGAAGATGGCCGCGAAGATGGCCAAGGGCCGCTTCGACTTCGACGATCTCGAGAAGCAACTCGGCCAGATCCTGCAGATCGGCGGTCTGAAGGGCGTTATGGGCATGCTGCCCGGCGTCCAGAAGATGAAGAACCAGATCGCGGACTCACAGCTCGACGACCGTCAGGTTCACCGCCAGATCGGCATTATCCGCTCCATGACAAAGGCCGAGCGCGCCAAGCCGGACCTGATCAATGGACGCCGCCGCGCGCGGATCGCCAAAGGCGCGGGCGTCGAAGTCGTGGAGGTGAACCGCCTCCTGAAGATGCACCGCAATATGGCCGACATGGCTAAGGCCATGGGCAAGGGCAAAATGCCCTTCGGCATGCCCGGTATGGGCGGGGGCATGCCCAACCCCGAAGCACTGAAGCAGCTCGGCTCCGGCAAGGCGTTGCCGGGCCTTAACCCTCAATCTGGGCTTCCGGGGCTTCCCGGCGGCCTGCCGGGACTTCCCGGAAGCAACAAAAAAAGCTAAGAGTTCAAAGGAGAAGCGTAGAAATGTCCCTGAAAATCCGTCTGGCCCGTGGCGGCGCGAAGAAGCGTCCGTTCTACTCCATCGTTGTGGCCGACAGCCGTAGCCCTCGTGATGGGCGTTTCATCGAGAAAGTTGGAACTTACAACCCTATCTTGAAGTCCGACGATCCGAACCGGGTCCTCCTCAAGCTGGAGCGGATTCAAGACTGGATGAAGAAAGGCGCCCTGCCGACGGACCGTGTTGCACGGTTCCTTGACCAGGCCGGCGTTATGAAGCGCGAAGCCAAGAACAACCCGAATAAAGCTAAGCCCGGCAAGAAGATGACCGAGCGCGCCGAAGCTGAGGCCGCCGCGTCTGCTGCGCCTGCCGAGGCCGCTCCGGAGGCATAAGGAAACCTAAAGTGGCCGAGAAGAAGTCCGCCCTGACCAAACCGAAGGCTGCCGCTAAGGCAGCGCCGGCCGCCGCCAAGAAGGCAGCGCCGGCGCCCCGCCGCGGCGAGCCCGCGCCGAAGAAGGCCGTCGCTCCGCCGCCCGCAAAGGCGGCGACGAAAGCGGCTAAGCCTGAGCCGAAGGCGAAAGCTGCGGCGCCAGCTCCAAAGGCCCCTGCCAAGGCGGCCAAGCCGGTTGCCAAGGTGCCCGCGCCCAAGCCGGCCGCCAAAGCCGCGCCGAAGGCCGCGGCCAAGCCTGAGAAGAAGGCCGATCCGAAGGCCGCCGCCAAACCTGCGCCGGCGCCGAAGGCGGCCAAGCCCGAGCAGAAAGCCAAAGCCGCGCCGCCGGCGAAGCCTGCTAAGGCGGCAAAGCCCGCGCCCGAGCCGAAGAAGCCGGTCAAGGCGGCAAAGCCCGCGCCTGAGCCGAAGCCCGCCAAGGTCGCCCCGGTCAAAGCGGAAAAGCCGCCCAAGCCCGAGAAGCCACCGAAGGCTCCGAAAGCGCCCAAGCCGCCCAAACTCGCGCCAGTCGCCGCCGCGTTGGCCAAGCCGATGCCGTCGAAGCCGATGGCTGTCGCCGCCGGCCGGGCTCAGCCGATTACGCGCGCGCCGCTGCCGACGCCCGTTCGCGCCGCACCGAAGCCGCTCGCCGCGCCGAAGCCGGTGAACGAGCCAGAAGTGATCGGCGATCTGAAAGACGTCCCCGCCTTCAAAGGCAAGGGCACGTCCGCGAAGGGCATGATCCTCGTCGGCGCCATCGCCGGCGCATTCGGCGTGAAGGGCGAGGTGCGTCTGCGCGCGTTCACCGAGAAGAAAGACGGCGTCATCGCCTACGGTCCGCTTCATGACGAAGCCGGCAAAGTTCTGCTGAAGCCGAAGAGCTGGCGTGAACTGAAGGACGGCGTGGCCGTTGTTGCTCCTGAGATCAAATCCAAGGAGCAGGCGGACAAGATGAAGGGCGTGAAGCTCTATGTGCCGCGCGCCAATCTCCCGGCGCCCGCGAAAGACGAGTTCTACGTTGTCGATCTGCTCGGCTCACGCGCCGAAGCGCTCGATGGCACGGTGCTCGGCGACATCGTCGCGGTGTGGAATTTCGGCGCCGGCGACATCCTCGAATACAAGCCGCCGAACGGTGGCCCGAACGTGCGCATCACGTTCACGAAAGAGGCTGTCCCGCACGTCGATCTCGCCGCCAAGCGCGTCGTGCTCGATCCGCCGCCACCGGAACCGCCAGCCAGCAAATAGGCTTCAATAGCCTTTGAAATCCTTGAGCGGATTAATCCTGATGTCGGCAACGCCATCGGGATTAAACGCAATCTCCACTCTGTTCTTCACCTGCGCGCGCAGCAGGTCGGCTTCCGCGCGCGCGAAGAACGCCCAGAGATCGTCAGGCGGACCGAGATAACGCTCACGCAGGGTCGCGTCCTCCAAGCCAAAGAAGATGCCTGTCATCTCCGAGCTCGGCATTTTGTGAACGATGTGCAGCCGTCCCTCTTTGCGCAGGTAAAGCAGGATCAGCTTCAATGCTCTATGCACAAGCGTGCTGTCATGCAGCAGCACCACGCCATCCGATTTCATGTGCGGCAACAGCCACAGAAAATCGCGAAAGCAGGCTTCGTCGGTGTGTTCGCCATCGATGAAACCCAGATCGAACTTCGTCGCGCGCGGCGGCAGCGCATCGATCGAGCCGTCGAACGTTTCGAGCTTCGCTGTGTCGATCCCATTCGCGTGGAGCTGATCCAGCATCGTTTGCGCGGTGATTTCGGTGTAGTCGTAGGTCGCGCCGCGCTCGTCGGGCTGTTTGCGGCCGCGGTCATCGACTGAGACGATTCTTCTGCAGCGCCGGTCCCGAAGAAAGGGCACGAGACTTCCGCCCAGGAAAGAACCAATCTCGATGTAATCGAAGGCAACGCGCGTCTCGCCCAGCAATTCGCACATGCCGAGCAGGAAGGCGCGATCGGCGCCTGTGGTCTGCGTTCGCACTGGAAACAGCGCTTCCAGGTCAAGCCGCGCGATTTCTTCCGCGTACATGAATGGCACTCTGCGAAAGCGCGGCGCCGCGTCAAGCACAAGCAGTTGCCAAGCGTAGAGCCCGCCATCATGGTCCGGCCATGCCGTTCGCCGCCCATGTCATCACCCTCTTCCCGGAAGCTTTTCCGGGCGTGCTGGGCGTTTCGCTGATCGGCAAGGCGCTGCGCGACGGCCTATGGTCGCTCGAAACCACGCAATTGCGCGACTTCGGCATGGGTCCGCATAAGAACGTGGATGACACCCCCGCCGGCGGAGGCGCCGGCATGGTGCTGCGCGCCGATGTCGCCGCAGCAGCGATCGATAACGTCGAACGCAATCAGCGACCGGTCATTTATCTCTCACCGCGCGGCAAGCAGCTCAGCCAAAGAATGGTACAGGATTGGGCCGCCGGCCCTGGAGTCATTCTGTTTTGCGGCCGCTTCGAAGGTTTGGACGAGCGTGTCATCGAAGCGCGCGGCATGCAGGAGGTCGCGGTCGGTGAAGCCGTACTCGCCGGCGGCGAGGCCGCAGCAATGGTTCTGCTTGAAGCCTGCGTCCGCCTCATCCCGGGCGTACTCGGCAATCAGACGTCCACCGTTGAAGAGAGCTTCAGCGACGGCATGCTTGAGCATCCGCAGTACACGCGCCCACGCGAGTGGGAGGGGCGCGCCATCCCCGAGGTGCTCACCTCAGGCGATCACGCCAAGGTCGAAGCTTGGCGCAAGACCGAGCGCGAGCGGATCACCCGCGCCCGGCGCGAGGATTAAGGCGCGACGCGCCAGCCATCACTGGCGCCAACCCAGATCGCGCGCTGCGTCAGCTCCGGGCGCGGCGCACCTGCGACGGTGGACTCCGCACGAAAACCCTCGCCGTCCGGCGTCAGCGTTAGGCAATTTTGCACGCCGAACATCGGGGCAAGTTGCTGCGTCATCGCAGCCTTCAACTGGGCCGCCTCCTCGGCATTCGCCGCCACGCCATCGATGGTGAAAGTCGCGTTCTGAATGTCCTCGGCACGCAGCGGGCCGCAGATGGCGTTGTTCTCGACCGTCACCGGCCCGCTCGCGCGCATCACGATCACCGGCGACGGCATCAGCAGGATCTCGGCGATGTTGTCGATGCCGCCATTGGCGTGAAAGGTGTAGCCGCCCAGACTTTGGCAGGTCTTGGCCGCGACGTTCGGCTCGAAGCACTGAAGCTGCCCGGCCCGCGCCGGCGCCAACACATCACCCTCCTGGGCCGTCGCGGGAGACGCGACCAAACCGAGCGCCAGCGCGGCACCGCACAACAACCGAACCAGCGTCATCTTCATCTCCTTGTCCCTGCCCGCCGCCTTAGCCGCAAAGCGGTCCGCACCGCTACCGCGGGACACATCGCCTAAAGACGGCCCGAATTGCGCGGCAACGCCAAGGATGCAAAGGAACTGACATGCGCCGCACCCTGATTGCTCTCTTCTGCCTTGCGGCTTGGCCTGCGGCTGCCCAAACGCCGGCCGCTACGCCGGAGCTGACGCGCGCCACCCAAGCCATCGGCGCCATGTGGCGGCCGATCGAAGGTCCGCTGAGCGGCGAGAGCATTCGCGCGGCCTGCGCCGGGGCCGACCAAGAAATGCAGGCGCTGGACGCCGCTATGCCCGCCGAGTTGGACGATGAATCCGCCGCCCGCGTCCGGGGCTTGCGCGGCCTTCATGTCGTCCCAATCGCCGACACGCCGGGCGCGGCTTACTTTTTCCCGCCCCTCGGGATGACTTGGTTCAGCAGTGGCCTCGGCGGGTTCTCGGTCATTAACGAGGCCGAAGGCTTCATTGGCGTTCGCGACGCCTCCGGTCAGGAATTGGCGTTTCAGGTCGGCCGGGCGGGCAACAATCCAATGCTCCGCATCCGCCGCCCTTCGGGTGAGATCGTCACCCTGGCTGGCTGCCAGCCCATCGCGCCCCTGGAGTAGCCCTTTACCCCCTCGACACGGGCGCGCGCTTCCCTTATACGCCCCGCTTTCCGGTTTTCTGGAGGAGGGCGCGAGCGTTCGCGGCCCCCTAGAGTGCGTCCATGAACTTGATCGATACGCTTGAAAAAGAAGAAATCGCCCGCGTCACCAAGGGCAAGACCGTTCCCTCGTTCGATCCGGGCGACACGCTCCGCGTCAACGTGAAGATCAAGGAAGGCGATCGTGAGCGCGTGCAAGCCTACGAAGGCATCTGCATCGCCCGCTCCGGTGGCGGCCTCAATGCGAACTTCACGGTCCGCAAGATTTCGTTCGGCGAAGGCGTGGAGCGCGTGTTCCCGCTGTTCTCGCCGACGGTCGACTCGATCGAAGTCGTGCGTCGCGGCGCCGTGCGTCGTGCGAAGCTTTACTACCTGCGCGATCGCCGCGGGAAGTCGGCCCGCATCAGCGAACGTGCTGGCGGCGCCCGTGAAGAAGATTTCGTCGGCGAAGCTGCCGATGCTGGCGGCGAAGCGGCGAAGTAAGCTTTTTCCGCTGCAAAAATTTAAAGCCCCGCGGGTCTCTCTCGCGGGGCTTTTTCTTTGCCGCGCTTGACCTCCGCGCCCCACACGCTCACCTGACCACGACCACATGAACGCGCCGATGAAACCACCGCGCGCGGATGTCGAGATCCTGACGCTCGGCTGCCGCCTCAACGCTTATGAGAGCGAAGCCATGCGCGCGCTCGCAGCGGAGGCAGAGCTTTCCGACGCGGTGATCATCAACACTTGCGCGGTCACCGGCGAAGCCGTGCGCCAGGCGCGTCAAACCATCCGCCGCGCGCGGCGTGAGCGGCCTGACGCGGAAATCATCGTGACCGGCTGCGCCGCGCAGATCGATCCGCAGAGCTTTGCAGCGATGCCGGAAGTGAGCCGCGTCATCGGCAATGCAGAAAAGATGCGCGCAGAAAGCTTTGCGCCGGCGCGCGAGCGCGTCGCCGTAGCGGACATTATGTCGGTGCGTGAAACGGCATCGCACCTGATCGACGGTTTCAGCGAACGCACCCGCGTTTATGTTCAAGTGCAAAATGGCTGCGATCACCGCTGCACATTCTGCATCATCCCGTATGGCCGCGGAAATTCGCGCTCGTCGCCTGCGGGCGAGATCGTCGAACAAATCCGCCGCTTAGCCGACAATGGCGTGCCGGAGGTTGTGCTCACCGGCGTTGATCTCACATCGTGGGGCGCTGACCTCCCCGGCCAGCCGCCGCTGGGCGCGCTGGTCGCACGCATCCTCAAGCTCGTTCCGAATCTGCCGATGCTCCGCCTCTCGTCGCTCGATGCGATCGAGATGGACGAGCAGCTTTTCGAACTGGTCACGCAGAACGAACGCGTTGCGCCCTACTTGCATCTCTCCCTGCAACATGGCGACGACATGATCCTGAAGCGCATGAAGCGCCGCCATTCGCGCGCACAAGCGATCGAGCTTTGCCAGCGCGTGAAGGCGGCGCGCCCAGAGATTGCTCTTGGCGCCGATCTCATCGCGGGCTTTCCCACTGAAACAGATGAGCACTTCGCCAGTCTCATCTCCATCGTCGAAGAATGCGGCTTGGCGTACGTCCACGCCTTTCCGTTCAGCCCGCGCGAAGGCACGCCCGCCGCACGCATGCCGCAAGTCGATCGCCGCCTTGTGAAGGCGCGCGCAGCGCAGCTTCGTGAGGTGGGCGCCGCCGCGCTACGGCGCCACCTCGGCGCTTGGATCGGCCGCGAGGAAACCGGCATCATCGAGCGCGATGGCTTCGCCCGCCTGCCAGATTTCACGCCCGTTCACTTCAACGGCGGCGGCGAAGGCTTCCAACGCCTGCGCTTCACCGGCCATGACGGCCAGCATTTGATTGGCGCCGCGGCATGATCTGGGGACTTTTCGGCAAGAAGGACAAGCCGGGCCAGCAACAGCCCGAACAAGCCAAAGGCTTGTTCGATGGCCTGCGCAAATCCTCGAACAAACTCGCGGAAAGCATCACCTCGGTTTTCACCAAGGAAAAGCTCGACGCCAGCGACATCGCTGAGCTCGAAGAAACACTGATCGCTTCGGACATGGGCGCAGCCGCCGCAGCGCGCATCTCCACCGCCCTCGCCGATCAGCGCTTCAGCAAAGAGAACGGCAGCACAGAAGCGCGCGAGGCGCTGGCCGGCGAAGTCGCGCGCATTCTGAAGCCACGCGAGGCCACGCTTGATCTCACTGACGGTGTGAAGCCCCGGATCGTGCTGGTGATCGGCGTGAACGGCTCCGGCAAGACCACCACAATCGGCAAGCTCGCGAAGAACCTAACCGATGCCGGCGCCAAGGTTGTCATTGGCGCGGCTGACACCTTCCGCGCCGCGGCGATCGAACAACTCAAAGTTTGGGCCGACCGCTCCGGCGCCGCCTTCGTCGCGTCAACACAGGGCGCCGACGCCGCCGGCGTCGCGTTCGAGACCGTGAAGCGCGCCAAGGAAGAAAGCGCCGACGTTGCGCTGATCGACACCGCCGGCCGGCTTCAAAACAAATCCGAGCTCATGGCCGAGCTGGCGAAGATTATTCGCGTCATGCGCAAGATCGATGAGAACGCGCCGCACGAAACGCTGCTCGTGCTCGACGCCACTGTCGGCCAAAACGCGCTCAGCCAAGTCGAAAACTTCCGCTCGGTGACCGAGATTACCGGCCTGGTCATGACCAAGCTCGACGGCACGGCGAAGGGCGGCGTGCTGGTCGCCGTCGCCCAGCGCCATGCCATCCCGATCCACTTCATCGGCGTCGGCGAGAAGGCCGAGGACTTGCAGCCGTTCGACGCTGCAAGCTTCTCTCGTGCTCTGGTGGGCCTAAACAACTGACATGACGATTCTACCGCCCTGCCCAAATTGCGGATCCGCACTCACCTACGAGGACGGACCACTGCTCATCTGTCCCGAATGCGCGAACGAATGGACATCGATGGCCGCGGCTGAAGACGGCGACGCTACAGCCGTGATCCGAGATGCTAATGGCAACGTGCTCGCCGATGGCGACACCGTCACGCTCATCAAAGACCTCAAGATCAAAGGCTCGTCGCAAGTGATCAAGGTCGGCACGCGCGTGAAGAACATCCGACTCGTCGGCGGCGATCACGACATCGATTGTAAGATTGACGGCTTCGGCGCGATGAAGCTGAAGTCCGAGTTCGTCCGCAAGGCTTAACCGCGCACCCGCACCGGCAGCGGCACGTTGCAGAGGTTGATGCGGCCGACTGGGTCCAAGAACCAGCTTTCGCGCCGGAAGCGGCGACTCTCGACCACCGCGCGGAAGGTGGCGCTATCGGTGCGCAAAGCTTCGAGATTCACGCGCTCGCTCGGCGCTAACTCCGAACCTAGGCGCACGGACGTGATCGTCGTGCGCTCACCCGGTGTCTCGTAGAACCCGAGAGGCCCAGTTCCGCGCGGCATCGTGGAGAGCAGCTCCATGCCCTGGAGCACGCGGCCGACAGTTGCGATGTTGCGATCCAAGTGACGCGGCGCGTGTCCGATGACGACGTAGAGTTCAGCGCCGCTGCCGCTATCGGCAGTGTCGCCGCGCCCGGCGCCGACCATCCCGGGGCAATGCGCCATCCAAGTCTCGCGGCCGTTGCTGGCGACAGGGAAGCCATACGCGAAACCCACTTCGCGTGCGTAAGAATCCGGATCAGGCAGCAGCGTGATCTGCACGCCTCTGCGCGGACGATCGAACTCCGGCGCCAGCGTCGTCGTCGCTTCGCCTGTCGGCTTCGGATCGGCCTCGTCGCGGCCCCATTGCACGACATAGTTTTCTTGGCTGCGCACGATCTGCGCGCCGTCCCAATAATGCGCATGTGCGAGCGCCTGAATGTTTGCGGTGTGCAACGGCGTGTAGTCGGCGGCGAGTTCGATGATCACCTGCCCGCCCGGCAGCTGCATGTAGAGCAGGTTGTTCTGGTCGACCGTGCGCCAGTCGCTGGCCGGCGATTGTTCCAGGATTTCACCCAGCGACCGGACGGGCGCCTGTTCCGCCGGCCCCTCCGCGCTCGCGCATGCCGCCAGCAGACCAAGCGCCAAAATCCCCAAAATCCGCATCGTCCCCTCCTCGTTCGTGTCCGATCTCGCCTTGGAATGGGCTTCAGCGCAAGCCGCTAGTCCGGCGCCCCGGTTTCCGCGTATCAGGAGCCATGAGCGAAGACCTGACCGCCCTCGACGCAACCAAGCCCAAGAAGGCGACCGACAGCGCCAGCCAACTCTGGATCGACCTCGGGCCGATCCTGGTCTTCGTCGTCACCTACAATGTCCTCTTCCGCATCGAAGCGACGAAAGCGGACGCCATCTACATCGCGACAGGCGTGTTCATCGTCTCGGTGCTGGCGGCGATCGCGTACTGCAAGTTTCAGCGCGGCAAGATCCCGCCGATCCTGATCGTCACCGGCGTGCTGGTGACCGGCTTCGGCGGGCTCACGATCCTGCTGCACGATCCGGCCATCATCCAGATCAAGTTCACCTTCACGTTCCTCTTCTACGCCGCAGCGATCCTGTTCTCGCTCGCAATCGGGCAGAACGTCTGGAAGCTCTTCTTCCGGCACATCTTCAATCTGCCGGACAAGGTCTGGAATATTCTCGCCCTGCGCTGGGCCGCATTCTATGTGCTGGTCGCGGTGCTGAATGAAGTGCTGCGCTACTACTACAACGAGGCCAACGGCAATTTTGACGTTTGGCTCAACGTCCGCACCGTCCTCACCTATCCCGCATTCATCGCCTTCGCCGCGCTCAACACGCCGATCGTGCTCAAGCACCACAAGGAAGAGGGCGAAGAGGAAAAGCCAGCCGCTGAGGCGCCAGGCGCCTGACGGCGCCGATTTCGGGCTGAATTTCGCCTCTATGGCGAACAATGCTCGAACGCATGATTGATCGCGCGGATCGCGCCGTTAATCTCCGCTCGCGTTTGGGGCGGCACAAAATGGCGCGGTCGACACAGGATTCTGCCGAATCCGAACAGTTCAAGCTGGCGGCTTCTCCCAGCCATCTGCTGCACCGCGCAGAGCAACTCGCGGCTGAGCGCTTCACGCAACTGGTCGGTGATACGATCAAACTGCGCGAGTTCATAATCCTCGCGGCCATCTCCGAGCAGCCTGGGCTCAGTCAAAGTGATCTTGGCCGCATCGTCGGCGTGGATCGCTCAACCTTCGCCGACACGATGGCGAAGATGGAGACACGGGGCTGGATCGTACGCACGCCGTCAACGTCGGACGGCCGCGCCTATTCCGTGCTGCTCGGCCAAGCTGGCGGCACCATGCTTTCCGCCACCGCCCAACACGCGCGCGCGGCAGATGCCGCCATCCTCGATCTCTTGCCACGCACCAAAGCGCGCACGCTCGTTGGAACGCTGACCAAGCTCACGAAGCTCGCCGACGATCTTGCGGTCAAAGCTTCTGAAAAAGCGGAGCGTGAGCAAAAGAAGCTTGCGAAACGGCGGTCACGCGAGAAGGCGGCGGAGAAGGCCAAGGCCAACGGCAAGGCCCGAGATCGCAAGCAACGCGGCTAGCGTAACGCCGGCAAGATCACGTCGCGAACGGCTTCCTCGGTGAGAGGGCCCCGGTAGGCGGCGCGGATCACGCCGTCTGGGCCGATGACGAACGTCTCTGGCACGCCGGTGACGCCGATCTCGAGGCCGAAGCGGCCCTCGGGATCCAACCCAATGTCGGCAAACGGATTGCCCAATTCCGCGAGGAACGCAGCCGACGCCTCGGGCCGATCCTTATAAGCGATGCCGACAATCTCGACGCCCTGGCGCTGCAGGGTCATCAGCTGCGCGTGCTCGGCGCGGCACGGCGCGCACCAGGACGCGAAGAGATTCATGACATACGCGCGCCCGCGCCGTTCTTCGCTAGTCAGCGGCGGCGCCTCGCTATCCAGGCGCGCCAGCGCATAGGCGGGCGCTTGTTGCCCGACCATGCCCTCGGTGAATCGATTGCGCTCGCCTTCACGCGTGAGCAGAAACACGCTGACACCGACGAGCGCCAAGAGCGCCGCAAGCGGCACGAACGCGATCAGCCTCATGGCTTCTTTTCCAACTCACGCGCGCGCCGCTCCCAAACCCGCAAACGCGCGAGGACGACAATGGCGAGCACCGCCAGCGTCCCCAGCGCCACGCCATAAGCGGGCCAGATAAATTCCCAGCCACCCTCGATCATGATTGCGCCTTGCGTAGTTCGGCGTTCTCAACGCGGCGGCGGAAAATGGCGGAGCGCATGTTCATCAATGTCAGCGCCCCAAACAGCAACAGGTACGCGCCCGCCATCGTCAGCAGCGGCCCGAGCATTTCAGCGTGAATAGCCGAGCCGCCGCTGCGCATGATGCTCGCCGGCTGATGCAGCGTGCTCCACCAATCGACTGAGAATTTCACGATCGGCAGATTGATCGCGCCGACGAGGCAGAGGATCGCCGCCAATCGCGCCGCCCGCTCTTCATCCTCGATCGCTGACCAAAGCGCGATGTAGCCGAGATAGGTCACGAACAGCACGAGCATCGACGTCATGCGTCCGTCCCACTCCCACCAAGTGCCCCATGTGGGCGCTCCCCAAAGCGAGCCAGTGATGAGGCAGATCGCGGCAAACACGGCGCCCACGGGCGCAGCAGCGCGCGCAGCGACATCGGCAAGCACATGGCGCCACACAATGCTGACGAAACTGGCGCCGGCCATGAACGCGAACACGCCCATCGACCACCAGGCGGCAGGCACATGGATGTACATGATCCGCGCCGTATCACCCATTTGGTAGTCCGGCGGCGAATAGAACAACGCCCAGGGAATCCCGGCCGCGAACAGAATGAGCGCGCCGGCAAACAGCACCGGCGCGGCCCAAGCCGAAAACGCCATGAAGCGCGCGGGATTGGCGAGGAAGGCAAACATCGCGGGCGCTACCAATCGCGGTTTGAGAGCAAAGGCAATGCGGTCATTCGGCCTGTAGCCTTAGGGCTGCAGCTGCAGCGATTGGCCCGAGAGCTACGCCCGCCAGAGCACAGCCAGCCAGGATTGAAAACGCAGCCGCGACCTCCTCGCCAGAGGCGACTGAGGCCCCGAAGATGATCGGCGGCGCAAAGAGCGGCAGCACGATCAGCGCCAGCAGCACCCCTGCGCGCTTTACGCTTGCCGTCAACGCCGCGCCGATGAGCCCTGCCCCCACGAATGCCGCCGTTCCCAGAGCCAAACTCGCCACAATCAGCGGCACGCGCTCCAGTGGCGCCTGCAACGCAATCGCCACCGGCGCCCCGGCGATCGCCAAGGGCAAACCAATCGCCACCCAAAGTGCTGCGCCTTTGGCGAACACGATCAATTCAAGCGGCGCGGGCGATAGCAGCATCTGATCAAGCGAGCCGTCTTCGAGGTCCGCCTGAAATAGGCGCTCCAACATCGCCAGCATCGCCAGCGCCGCCGCAATCCAAACCAGCGGCGGCCCGGCTACCTCCAACAATGCGCGATCCGGCCCCATCGCCAGCGGCACAAGCATGGTCGCGCCGAAGAAATAGCCCAGCGGCGCCAGCGCGCCGCCGCCGGCCCAAAGCAACGCAAGCTCGCGCCGGAAGGTCGCAGCGAAGGGGCTCATTGCGACACGCGGAGCGTTTGCGATGGCGGCGCGCCAAGCGGCTCATGCACAGCCGCCACGACAATCCCGCCGCTTGCGCGGTGCGAGGCGATCAATTCGTTCAGCACGGCCTTGCCGGAAGCATCAAGGGCGGCCGCGGGTTCATCCAGCAGCCAAATCGGCCGCGGCGCCACGATCAGTCTCGCGAGCGCCAGCCGCCGCGCTTGCCCCTGGCTCAACACCCGCACCGGCAGATTCAGCACACGGCCGAGATCGAGCATCTTCGAAGCGAAGTCCTCGCTCGGCGCACCACCGAACAATCCCGCCCAATAATGCAGATGTTCGCGCACCTTCGCTTCGCGCTTCAGCGCGTTGGCGTGGCCAAGGTAATGCAGCGCTATGGACGGCTCATCGACACCCTCGATCGCGATCACGCCGGCGCGCGGCCGGAGCAATCCGGCGACCGCGCGGAGCAGGCTCGTCTTCCCGGAACCGTTCGAGCCTTGCACTTCGACATAGGCGCCCGAAGCGGCTGCAAAGCTCAGACCTTCAAACAGCACACGGCCGCCGCGCGAAAGCGTAAGCGCTTCGACGCGGAGCGATGCTCTGTCTTGGAAAGGTCCGCGGGCGCTCATAATGCGGCCCCGGTTCTAGAAAGGGTTGCACGATCCGCCAAGCCGCGCTTGGTGGAGCGCAGGGAGGTGCGGCTATGCGTCGTTTGTGGATTGGATTGGTCTTCGCTGCGGCGCTGACTGCCTGCGGCCAGGCCGAGATGACGGCGGAAGCGCCGGCCGGCGCCGCCTACGAAGGCATGGCCGACATGGCCCAGGGCCGCGCCGAAATGGCAGAGGAGAGCGCTGCGCCCGCCGCGCCGCCCGCACCCGTCGACGCCGACAGCCAAAACACCGCGACATCCCCCAGCCAACCCGCCGGGCCGACGCCGATCCTCTATCTCGCCTACAGCTATTCGCTTGGCCTCGAAATTCCGAGCGATCGCCTCACCGGCGTCATGGATCGCCACATCCAAGCCTGCCAAACCGCCGGCCCCCGCCTCTGCCAGCTCATCACCTCAAACCGCAGCGGCGACCCGCAAAGCTACATGGAAGGCTATGTCTCTCTCCGTGGCGAGCCGAGCTGGCTGAACAATTTCAAGGCCGGCATGGCGCAGCAAGCTGACGACGCCGGTGGCCGCATCGTCTCGGAGAACACCAGTTCAGAAGATCTGACGCGCCAGATCGTGGACACGGAAGCGCGCCTCCGCGCCCAAACCGCCCTGCGCGATCGCTTGCAGGAATTGCTGCGCTCACGGCCAGGCCGCTTGGCTGACCTGCTTGAAGTCGAACGCGAGTTAGCGCGCGTTCAGGGCGAGATCGACGCTGTGCAGTCCGCTCTAGCGGTGATGCGCACCCGCGTCTCAATGTCCGAACTCACCTTGACGTACCGCTCGTCGCCGCGCGCCGCCGGGAGCAACACGCTCGAGCCGTTGCGTCAGGCGTTCGCGAACTTCCTCGGCATCATCGTCGCGGGCTTTGCGGCCATCATCACTATCATCGCCGCGCTCATTCCCTTCGCGATCGTGCTGATCCCGCTGGGCTGGCTCCTGCTCCGCTGGCGCAAGAGCCGCGGCGGACGGTTGTTCGGGCGAAAGGCCGAGCCGCCGCCACCGGCAGCGGAGACTTAGCCGCCAGTTGCGAGGCATTCGCAACCTCAGCTGCGACGAACTAAAGCCATCAATTGCGCCTTCATAAAAGGGCGCTACATAAGCCTTGCCGCGCGCCCGGTTTGATTCCGGATTTGGGGCGCTCCCCAACGCGTTTGCATCTCTGTCGCTACTCCAGCCGGATGCACAAACATGCCCTCTCTGAACTCATTTAACGCCCGCACCACGCTTAGCGCGGGCGGCAAGACCTTCACATATTTCGATCTCAAAGCAGCGAGCGCCAACGGCCTCGGCGATATCTCGAAACTACCGATCTCTTTGAAGGTGCTGCTCGAAAATCTGCTGCGCACTGAAGACGGCGTCGCGGTGAAGAAAGCCGACATCCTCGCCATGACCTCGTGGCTGGTGAACCGCGGCAAGAACGAAGTTGAAATCGCCTTCAGCCCCGCGCGCGTGCTGATGCAAGATTTCACCGGCGTGCCCGCCGTCGTCGATCTCGCGGCTATGCGCGACGCCGCCGCCAAGCTCGGCGCCAATCCGGAAAAGATCAATCCGCTGGTGCCGGTCGACCTCGTGATCGACCACTCAGTCATGGTCGATCACTTCGCCAGCGCCGGCGCATTCAAACAGAACGTCGAACTCGAATACGAACGCAACGTCGAGCGCTACCAATTCCTGCGCTGGGGCCAACAGGCCTTCCGGGACTTCCGCGTCGTCCCCCCGGGCACCGGGATCTGCCACCAGGTGAACCTCGAATATCTCGGCCAATCGGTTTGGGTCCGCGACATCGACGGCGAGACCTTTGCCTACCCTGACACCGTCGTCGGCACCGACTCGCACACCACCATGATCAACGGCATCGGCGTTTTGGGTTGGGGCGTGGGCGGCATCGAAGCGGAAGCGGCGATGCTCGGCCAATCGATCTCAATGCTGATCCCGGAAGTCATCGGCTTCCGCCTGACTGGTAAACTGCAAGAAGGCGCCACCGCCACCGACCTGGTGCTCACCGTCACACAGATGCTGCGCAAGAAGGGCGTCGTCGGCAAGTTCGTGGAATTCTTCGGCCCCGGCCTCGCGACCATGAGCGTCGAAGACCGCGCCACCATCGCCAACATGGCCCCGGAATACGGCGCCACCTGCGGCTTCTTCCCGGTCGATGACAAAACCATCGCCTATCTGACGGCCACTGGCCGTGATCCAGCGCGCGTCGCGCTCGTTGAAGCGTACTGCAAACAGCAAGGCCTCTGGCGTACGGACGAAGAACCGGAATTCACGGATACGCTCGAGCTTTCCCTCGCAGACGTACGCCCTTCGCTCGCCGGCCCGAAGCGTCCGCAAGATCGCGTCGTGCTCGGCGGCGTCGCCGAGGGCTTCACCAAGGTGATGACCGATGAATTCCGCAAGAGCGCGGAACTGAAGAAGCGTGCGCCGGTTGCGGACGCGAAGCACGACATTGGCCATGGCGACGTTGTGATCGCCGCGATCACCTCATGCACCAACACCTCAAACCCGAGCGTGCTGATCGCTGCAGGCCTTGTCGCGCGCAATGCCGTGGCGAAAGGCTTGGCCACCAAGCCGTGGGTGAAGACCTCGCTCGCACCGGGCAGCCAAGTCGTCACTGACTATCTGGCCAAATCCGGCCTCGATAAGTCGCTCGATGCGCTGGGCTTCAACCTCGTCGGCTATGGCTGCACCACCTGCATCGGCAACTCGGGCCCGCTGCCGCCGGCGATTTCCACGAGCGTTGCAGAGAACGATCTCGTCGTCGCCTCGGTACTTTCCGGCAACCGCAACTTCGAAGGCCGCGTGAACCAGGACGTGCGCGCCAATTATCTGGCTTCACCGCCACTTGTTGTCGCGTACGCGCTCGCGGGCTCGGTCTATGCCAATCTCGAGACCGATCCGCTCGGCACAGGCAAGGACGGCCAACCAGTCTATCTGCGCGACATCTGGCCAACAAACGCCGAGATCGAGCAAGTCGTCCGCACCGCCGTCACAAAAGAGATGTTCGACGCCCGCTACGGCAACGTCTTTGATGGTGACAAGCACTGGCAAGGCATCAAGGTCGGCGCCGGCCGCACTTATGCGTGGGACGCGAAGTCCACCTATGTGCAAAACCCGCCCTACTTTGCCGGCATGAGCATGACGCCGACGCCGCCGAAAGATGTCGTCGATGCGCGCGTACTTGGTCTCTTTGGCGACTCTATCACCACGGACCACATCAGCCCCGCCGGCTCGATCAAGAAGGTCAGCCCCGCCGGCGCCTATCTGACCGAGCACGGCGTCGCGCAAGTCGACTTCAACTCGTACGGCGCACGCCGTGGCAATCACGAAGTCATGATGCGCGGCACCTTCGCCAACATCCGCATCAAGAACCAGATGGTGAAAAACGACGACGGCTCCGTCGTCGAAGGCGGCTACACCGTCCACCAGCCGTCCGGCGAGCGGATGTTCATTTACGACGCCGCCATGCGCTACAAACAAGAAGGCCGCGAACTCGTGATCTTCGCCGGCAAGGAATACGGCACCGGCTCCTCGCGTGACTGGGCGGCCAAAGGCACCACACTCCTCGGCGTCCGCGCGGTCGTGGCCGAGAGCTTCGAGCGCATTCACCGCTCGAACCTGATCGGCATGGGCGTATTACCGCTTCAGTTCGTGGACGGCCAAAGCTGGGCCGGCCTCGGCCTGACCGGGGACGAAACCGTCTCGGTTTCGGGCGTTGCGGCCCTCGGCCCGCGCCAGAAGGTGACCCTGAAGATCACACGCCCGAGCGGTAAAACCGAGGACGTGGAAGTCCATTGCCGGATCGACACCGAGAACGAGGTAGAATACTTCCGAAATGGGGGAATTCTGCACTATGTGCTGCGCGGTCTCGCCAAAGGCTGAGCTTAAACGGCCCCGTCACAACGGTTTGATTCGAACCGGGGCGGCGGGGCCTGCATGGTTGGGCGCATGATCGTCCGGTTCCTCGCCGCCCTGGCCTTCGCCGTGGCGGCGACCGCAACCCCTGCGCTCGGCCAGACCCAGGGCCGCCGTGCGGCCACTGTGGTCGAGCTCTACACCAGCCAGGGCTGCTCCCAGTGCCCGCGCGCGAACCGCCTCCTGGGCATGTTCTCGCGTGAGGATGACGTGCTGGCGCTAACCTTCCCGGTCGGGATTTGGGACTATCTCGGCTGGCACGATACTTATGCTCAGCCCGAATTCGCCGAACGCCAGCGTTCCTACTCGCAAACACTGCGCGTGCGCGGCCGCTTCACGCCACAACTCGTCGTCAACGGCACGCGCACGATCAGCGCGTCCGACTGGGACGAAGCCCGCGCCACCTACGACGACGCGCGCCGCGCCGGCTGGCCCCCGAACTCGCCCGATGTCTCACTGACCCTGTTCCGCAACGGTCGCGCACGCGCCACCATCGGCTCAGGAACGACGAGCACGAACGCCGACGTTTGGATGGTCGCCTATGATCCCGGTCCGCTCACGGTCGTTGTCGCCGGCGGCGTGAACCGCAACCGCAGCGTCCCGCACTACAATCTCGTACGCTGGATTGAACGCGTCGGCACATGGAACGGCACAGGCGTTTGGCATGAGCGTTCCCGCTGCCAGCCCGAATGCGCCATCCTCATTCAAGAGCCGAACGGTGGCCGCGTCCTCGCCGCCGCCTACACGCACCGCCCCAGCCGTTACTGATTATTCCGCGCCAGGGACGAGACGGCTCAGCGGCGGCGCGAACGCCTCGACTTCCACATCGCTCAACGCATACGCCCAGTCTGACGCCGGCGTATTCAACGCCACGGCGGCGGCCTCCTGCTCCGGCGTATTGGCGCGCGCGACCAGTTTCACCCACACGCGATCATCGCTGGGGATCAGCTCCGCGTCGATAACGATGCCGTCGAACGTCGTCGCCCGAACGCGCGCGCGCGGCGCGCCTTGAATGGCCGGCGCCGTGCGGACGTCGATCGGTTGTAATTGCGTAAGCCGCTCCGCCGTAGCGGTGACGCTGGATTGCGCCAGCGCCGCCAAGGCGGGCGATGCAATCCGCCACGGCTGATCGGCGCTATCCCGCGCAAGAATGTAGGCGCGCCCTTCGGCGGGCATGATCTCCACCCGCGCCAAGCGCTCGGCGCCGAGATTCATCGGGCGCAGGTCCAACCACGACGCCACATCGCGCAGCGGCGGCAGATCGCCCTCGACCGACCACGTTTGTGGATCATCGGGACGGCGCACATAGGTCCCGCCCGTTTCAACACCGACGATCAGATTGACCAGGAGCGCACCGCGTCCATCTTCGATTTGCACGAGGATGCCGCGCCCATCCTGACGCGGGTCGGTAACGCCGAGCCGCTGATGCTTGGATTCATCGCTCGTCATCCGCCGCACATAGCGCAGGCCCTCAAGGCCTTCGGTCAGCTGCGCCAAACGCGAGGAGAGCACTGGATAGTCGTCGCGATCCCGCATCGCCCAGCCCTGCTGACCGCGCTCGATCCGGTAGGTCGCCTCGGCGCTGGTGATGGTGATGCGCTGGGCGCCTCCGATGGTCTCCGCGATGCCCGGCAGCACAGGGCCAGCCGAACTCGACGCGCTGATGCCGCGCGATTCAATCGCAACCGTCACCGCCGCAATCGCGACAAGCGCACCCGCGAACAGGAAAAGTGTAAGCGAACGCGCTCTACGGCGTTCAGCAAGGCCAGACGTCATCGTCCCGCACCCCCGCGCCGTTGCCGGCGCCAGAACAAGAACAGCCCCGCACCCGCAATCAGCAGCGGCGCCAGCCAAACGTTGATGAAAATCACAAGCGCCTGCAGACGATCGATGTCGCCGCGCAGATCACGCACCAGGCCGCGTAGTTCCGTGCGGATTTCGCCCTCGCGCGCACGGAAGCGATCCACTTCCGCTTGCTCTTCCGGCGTCAGCTCCGCGCCGAGATCGCCCGAGAAAAAGCCCGAGCCCCGGCCCCGCGCCTGCAATTCCTGCAACCGCGCCTGCGTCTCCTGCAGATCCGCTTCAAGCTGCTGCTGACGGCTCTCGATACGGCGTTGCGCATCGCGCTCCATATCTTCCAGCAAGCGCATCGAACGCTGCGCCGGCGCGCGTGAGCGCAACGAAACGAGCGCGTCCGAACCGCCCAGCACATCAATGGCGTTCAGCGCGAACGAAGCGTTGTCAGCCGCGGTGCCGCCGCTTTGCGGGTCAACGTAGAAATCATCCGCCAAGAAATCGGTATCAGCGACGACGACCAATTGCGCTGGCGTTGCCGAAGTGCGCAGCGCCTCGGCCTGCGGCTGTTGCGCCGGCGGCGCGGCTGGCGCCTCACCTTCGGGCGCTTCTGGGGGAGCGACAGGTTCAGCCGGCGGGGCGCCATCTGGGAACGCCGTCGGCAGATTGCCGGAAATACGCAGCGCGACGTTCTCTACCCGCCCTCCGCTCGCCGGCCACATATTCAGAATGTCGAGCGGCGAAGGCCGCATTAGCGCCTGCTCGGCCGGCAAGCGCATCGTCCGTCCGCTCGTACGCACCAGCGGCACAACGGTGACGCCTTCAATTTCGGTGCGGCGCGTAAGTCCGCCGGCGAGGCCGAAATTGATCCCGCGGCGCAGCCACGCCGTCATCAGGTCTTCACTGTCGAGCCGCTCCGGCGGCACTTGAAAGAACAGCGGCTGCGGGGCCTGGCCGGTTTGGCCAGTCGTCGGGTCTTGCACCGATACCGGCAGCGCGCCTTCAAGATCGAGCACCACGGTCGGCGCCATCTGCACGCCCCACGCATCCAGCAGCGGCGCAAGCGATGACGACGTCGGCGCCGGCATCACCGGATTGAACGGATCGAAACCGGTTGAACTCATCGCCGCCTGCATGGAGGCGGGATCGAGCGCGATGAACGCACGGCCATTGCGCAGGATGAACTGATCGACCGCGTAGAGTTGCGCTTGCGACAGCGCACCCGGATGGATGATCGCCAGTACGTCGGTATCCGCCGGGATCGAGGTGAAGTCAGGGGCGAGCTTCGTCACCTCCAACAGACGGCCCATTTCCGTGGCGAACACCGATTGGCTCGTCGCGCCGAATTGCGGATCGGCGGCGGCAGCTGGATCGAGCGGCAGTGAGGTGACCAGCGCGACCCGCGTACGCTCGGGGTTCTCCAGTTCGTAGATCAGCCGCGTAAGCTCGTACTCAAGGAACGCTTCGCGTTGCGGATCGAACAGCGGGATCGTCCGTGTATCATCGATGGCGTTGGCGCCGACGAGCCCAAAATAGATGGGGTCAGCGCCCTCGTAGGGGCGGACAGCCTGCACGCCATTCTCCGAAGCGGCGTCTTCGGCTTCAGTGAACGGCTCCACGTTCACTTCTGTGAAGCGCACGCGCCCATGCGAGCGTGCTTGGAACGTCAGCAGCATCTCACGGACGCGCGACGCATAAGCCTGGAGCTGCGGCACCGGACGGGCGGCGTCGCGTGAGTAATAAAGCGTCAGCTGCACCGGCTCGGTCAGTTCGTTCAGCGTCTGCTGCGTACCGCGGCTGATCGAGTAAAGCTGGTTCTCGGTCAGGTCCAAGCGCCAGGAGCGAAACCAGGAATTGGCGATCACGTTCGCCGCGATGAACGCGATGAACAGAGCCAAGGCGGCAAACAGGGCGTAACGGCGTGCGCTCATCGTTAGCCTCCCCGCCGCGCATCAACCGCAAGCGCGGTGAAGCCCAAACAGAGCGCGATCAGCGACGCAAAGTAGAACACCGAACGGAACTCCACGACCCCACGCTGGGCGGCGTCGAAATGATGCAGGATCGAAAAGCGCGCGATGCCTTCGGCCACGCCGCCGCTGACGATCCCTGAGAAGAAGTCGAGCACCAGTGGCAGACCCAGCGCCGTGAGCAGGAACGACACCAGCACCGCCAGCACGAACGCCACGATCTGCGCCTGTGTCAGCGCCGACATCACCGAACCGATGGCGATGTACGCGCCAGCCATCAGGAAGCTCGCGAGATAAGCGGTGAAGATCGCCGCGTTATCCGGCGAACCGAGTGCGTTCACGGTCGCCCAAAGCGGTAGCGTCAGCACCAAGGCCGCGCCGGCAATGCTCCAGGCCGCCAGAAACTTGCCGAGCACCAGCGACCAGGTCGGCGCCGGCAAAGTCATCAGCAACTCGATCGCGCCCGAGCGGCTTTCTTCCGCCCACAGCCGCATCGCGACCGCCGGCAGAAACACCATGAATATCCAAGGATGGAAGGCGAAGAACGGCGTCAGGTCCGCACGGCGCGCTTCAAAGAAGCCGCCGATCTGGAACGTGAACAAGCCGATCGAGAACAGGAACACCGCGACGAAGACGTAAGCCGTCGGCGTCGTGACGTAGGCAAGCAATTCGCGCCGATAGACAGCGGCAAGGCTCGCAAGACCGGGGCGCTTCTTCATACGCGCTCCTCCCCGCGTGTCAGCGTCGAGAAGGCGCGCTCGAGGCTGCCGTGCTCTTCCTTGAGCGCTGCGGGTGTCTTGTCGGCCAGGATGCGGCCCTGATCGATGATGATCGCGCGGGTACAGACCGCCTCGACCTCTTCCAAACTGTGCGTCGAAATAATCAGGCCTCGCTCTTCGCCGAGCCGTTTGATCAGATCGCGTACGGCGTGGCGTTGGTTCGGATCGAGGCCGTCGGTCGGCTCATCCAGGATCAGCAGCATCGGATCATGCAGCAGCGCCGCCGCCAAGCCCACGCGCCGGCGATAGCCCTTCGACAGTGTCTCGATCGGACGATCGATGGTGTCGCCCAGCCGGGCGTCCTGGGCGGCGCGGCGGACAGCATGGCGGGCGGCCTCCCGCGACATGCCACGCGTCTCGGCGACGAAACGCAGGAAGCTCCAGGGTGTCATCTCGCCATACAGGGGCGCGCCCTCGGGCAGATATCCCACCCGCTCCTGCGCGCGGCGGCGATCCTGCGCGACATCGATGTTGAAAATCTTGGCGACGCCGTCGTCGGGCTCAAGATAACCCGCGATCATCCGCATCGTGGTCGTCTTGCCGGCCCCGTTAGGACCCAAGAAGCCGACGATCTCCCCGACGTCGAGCGCAAAGCCAATGCCATCCACGGCGACGCGGCGGCCAAAAGTTTTGCGCAGACCATCGACCTGCAGCAGCATGTGGATTGGATCCCCGTCCGAAAATTGAGCGCCGCTCTTACGGTCGATTTGGGGAAAATGCCACCGCTTCTTATCCACAGGGCGGCCGAATCACTTGAGGCGATTCCGCGCGGTCTTTCGCTTCGGTTAAGAGCAGCCGGACGAGTGACGCGATGCGCACGACGAATGGCTTATCCACATCGCCGATGCCTTCCGCCATGCATCGTCCTGCGCGCTCCGTGTTGCGCCGCAAGCCGCTATTTCAAAGGATTTTCTGGAGCCCAGATGCAACAAAGCCCGCGATGATCGCGGGCTTTGTGAGAAACTGTGTGGCCGGTCGAAGCGCGCACCCCGGGGGGCTGGGGGGGCTGATGGATACCGGAGTACGAGCCTTTCTCCGACCGACCACAATGATAGGTTTGCGCCCCAATGCGGCGAGGGCAAGCACAAAATCCGGCGAAAAGGAGTTGTGCCGTATTTGTAATACTTCTCACTCTGCGCTTTGCTGATTGTCCACGCGTTATGAACAGCATGAGGATGGATGCATGAGCGGACGCAACGTTTTTTTCGAGCGTCCGGAATTGGATCGTTTGTTCCGCTTCTACGGCCGCATGGTCGCGGCTGGAGAGTGGCGCGACTATGCGCTTGATGCGTTGCCGGACCGTGCGCTGTTCAGTGTCTACCGCAGGACAAGCGAAGCCCCGCTCTATCAGATCGAGAAACGCCCGGACGAGGCGCGCAAGAACGGCGCTTACAGCGTGCGCGCCGTCGATGGCCGCGTGCTGCGCCGCGGACACGAATTAGAGCGCGTTCTCGCGGTGCTGGAGCCCAAGCGCATGCGCGTCGTGGGCGACTAAAGAAAAACGCCCCGGCGCGATGCCGGGGCGTTTGAAGCACTGCTTCGCCGAGCGAGATTACTCGCGCGAGCTGAAGAAGCTCAGGATGATCTGGAAGATCGTGACGAACGCGATGTAGAGGTTCAACGCGCCGAAATTCGTCATGACCGCCTGCCCACGTTCATCGTGAGCGATGTGGAAGTAGATTTCGCGCAGCTGGTTCGTCTGCGTGGCCACCAGGCCCGAGAAGATGATCAGCGTCACGATCTGCATGCCGATCTCGAACGGGCCAGAGCCCTGCATCACGCCGGTGGCGATCAATGCAAAGTTCAGCGCCGCGATAATCGCAATGCCGAACGTGGCCATAACCAGCATCGAGTGCAGGCCAGAAAGATTGCGCTTCGTCGTGTAACCCCACAACGACAACGCGCCGAATGCGCCCGCCGTGACCAAGAACGCCTTGGCCATGTTGGCGAACGTGACCGTCATCGTGCGGCCGCCCATCGTTTCAACGCTGACTGCGCTCGACGCGATCGCGACCCAGAACGCCAGACCGGCGCCCATCAACGTCACCACCGTCCAGTAGAGAATGCCGGACGACGCGGGTGAAGCGTTACGCATGAAGAAGTTCGAGCCGAGCAGAACGACCAGCGGGCCCCACTGCACGATGTAAACAACCGGCGGCGTGAGCACGAACAGGGTCACTGGCGTTACAGTGCCGATGACGTAAGCCAGCGCCGCCGACCAGGCGAGGCCGAGGCCCATCTTCATGTAAACGCCTAGCATAAAACGGCGAAGACCTGGGTCGATCGCCATTTCTTCGCGCCCGATCGGAATGTCCCGGCTCTGGGCGTGGTAATCGCTCATCACAACCTCCTAGTCGCGGAAGAATCCCGCGGCTCCTGGCACAGAATATGGCGACGCTGTTCCTCTGCGGCAAGAAAAAGCCGGCGCCACAGGCCGTTGCGAACCTCCGCGCCCGGGCTCAGAATTGGGGCCGGAAAGTGGCCAGGGAACTTTTCCCAGACCGTTAAACGTTTCACGTCTGCTGGATTGCGCCTGCCGCTCCTCGGCGGCGGCGCGGTCGAATCGCGCTACCAGCAAGCGCGGAGGGTGAGCCGGGGTGGCTGACGAAAACGATCCAGACCGGCCGGAGGATGCTCCGCCGCCAGAACCGCCCAAGGACGGCGACGAAGCGGCTGCGCCCGTCGAGAGCGCCGCCGGCGAACCCACGCCCGAAGACCCGCCTCCGGATGAGCCCGCTCCTGCAGATGAGCCCGCCCTCACGGATGAGCCCATCCTAGCGGATGAGCCCGCGGAGGAGCCGGTCCTAACGGACGAGACTATACTCGCGGATGAGCCCGCCACCGCGGAAGAGCCCGCCGCTTCCACGGAAGAACCGCTCGACGAACTGTTCGAGACCCCGGAGGCGGTAAGTCCGCCGCCGCCGGAACATCTCCCGCCGATCCCCGAGGATTTGCCGATCGCCGCGTCGGAAGCGCATGAAGAATCCAAGCCGGGGGCCGAGCCGCCCACTGAGCAAGCGCCCGACGCCGAACCGCTGCCCCCAGGCTATTTCCGCGGCGCAGGTGAAGGTGAGGACGCCTCCCAAGAGCCGTCATCATCTCTGCTCGGCCGCATTCGCGATCGGATTGTATCCACCTTCACCGACGTCTGGCGCGCGATCGAGCCCAAGTGGGTGGCGTTCGCCGGCACGGCCCGCGCTTTTGGCGGCGAGATGTGGCGGCGCATTCTCGGAATCAAACGCCCGCGCACGGTCCGCGAGGCTGCGGTGTGGGGCGGCTGGGCCGCTGCAGGCGTTGTCGCCGCCATCGTCGCGTTCTTCTTCTTCATCACCTGGGATCTGCCCTCCACCGATGATGTTTGGGAGGCACGCGGCAGCCAATCGATCACCTTCCTCGATCGCAACGGCCATGTGATCCTGCGCGAAGGCGCGCAAAACGCGCCGCCGGTCGATCTGGCGTCGCTACCGCCCTATGTGGCGCAGGCGTTTATCGCCATCGAGGACCGGCGCTTCTACGATCACTTCGGCGTCGATGTCGGCGGCATGATGCGCGCCGGGGCCGAGAATTTGCGCGCAGGGCGCGTGGTTCAAGGCGGCTCGACGATCACGCAGCAACTCGCGAAGAACCTCTTCCTCACCAACGACCGCACCTGGCGCCGCAAATTCCAGGAAATCGCTATGGCGATTTGGTTGGAAGGCCGCTTCACCAAAGACGAAATTCTCGCGCTCTATCTCTCACGCGTGTACTTCGGCGCCGGCGCTTATGGCGTAGAAGCGGCGGCGGAACGCTATTTCGACCGCCCGGCCCGCGAGCTTACCCTGCTCCAGGCCGCGATGATTGCGGGCCTCGTCAAAGCGCCGTCGCGTCTC
The DNA here is from genome assembly GCA_964446305.1 of uncultured Terricaulis sp. Classification (GTDB taxonomy): domain Bacteria; phylum Pseudomonadota; class Alphaproteobacteria; order Caulobacterales; family Aquidulcibacteraceae; genus Vitreimonas. The sequence goes on from CAYUOC010000005.1 coordinate 37,668, forward strand.
AACCCGGCGCGGCAAGACATCGCCGCCGCGCGCGACCGCGCGCGCACGGTGCTCGACGAGATGGTCAATATGGGCTTCATCAGCGCCGCTGAACGCGAAGCGGCGCTGCAGCAGGAGCTTGTGATCAGCCGGCGCAATCCAGCGGGCGTGCTCTCCTATTTTCGTGACTGGATCGATCCACTGTTGAACGATGTCATCGGCCAGCAGCGCGACGACTTCGTCGTTGAAACCACCATCGATATCGCCGCTCAACGCGCCGGCGACGAAGCCGTCAACGCCGTTCTCGAGGCCCAAGGTGAAGCACGCCGGATCGGTCAGGCGGCGTTGATCGCGATGGACGATGAAGGCGGCGTGCGCGCGATCGTCGGCGGCCGCGACTACGATCAGAGCCAGTTCAACCGCGCCACCCAGGCGCGCCGCCAACCCGGCTCTTCATTCAAGTACTTCATCTATCTCGCCGCGATGGAAAACGGCCTGACGCCCTGGAGCGTTCGCGAGGACGCACCGATCACCATCTATATTGAGGGCCAAGAACCGTGGACGCCGGGAAATTATACGCGCGAGTTTCACGGCCCCACCGAACTCACCCGCGCGTTCGCGCTTTCGTACAATATGGTCGCGATCCGGGTTGCCAACGAAGTCGGCGGCCAGAACGTGATCGACGTCGCGCGCCGTCTTGGCGTGCGCTCTCCGCTCCACAATTATCACTCACTGTCGCTCGGCGCCCAAGAGATTACGCTGCTTGAGATGACACAGGCCTACGGCGCGATGGCGGCTGAGGGATACAACATCGAAGCCCACGGCGTGACACGCATTCGCCGCGCCTCTAGCAACGAAACCGTGTGGGCGTTCCGTCAGGCGAACCGCCAACGCGTCATTGACGAGCGCTCCTTGCGCTACATGAACTATATGATGCGCCGCGTCGTCGATGCGGGAACCGGCACGGCGGCCCGCATAACGGGACGTCAGGTGGGCGGCAAAACCGGAACAGGCAACGATTATCGCGACGCCTGGTTCATCGGATACGTCCCCGGCATGGTCACCGGTGTGTGGGCCGGCAACGACAATTTCAGCGAAACCGCACGCGTCACCGGCGGCACGCTGCCGACCGAGATCTGGGCCCGCTTCATGCCGACGGCGCTGCGCAACACGCCAGCACGGCCGCTCGATCTCCCGCGCGACGAAGATTATGACGTCGGCGTACCGGACCCAGAGACACCGGAACTTACGGCCGTCGGCGCCCCGATCGGCGCGGTGATCGGCGCGCCGCCCGCGCCACCCCCGGACAATGAGGACCGCTCCCTCGATTTTGGCCCCGAGGGCTGAAAACCGGGTTGTTCCGGCCTGACTTCTTTCGCTGACAAGCGCCGTCCAACCGGCTAAATCCGAAGTCCGAAGACGACCGTAATAACGGCGTTATGGGGGTTCGACATGCAACGTATTCTGTTCGCCTTACTGGCGGCCGCCTTCGCGTTCGCCGCGCCGGCCGGCGCCCAACAACAAGGCGCTCGCGCGCCAATCGATTGGTTCCTCGGCTACGACCAGTTCCGCAACGCGACGCTCTCGCCGGATGGAAGCCATCTCGCAGTGCTCCGCCACGATGACGAGGGCGACACGCTTCTCATCGTCAACATGGACACCCGCCAGGCGCGCGCCATCCAACGTGCGCGCACAGACCAGAGCCTTGAGCTGAGCCAGGTCTGGTTCGCCAGCAATTCACGCGTCGTGTTTCGCTTGTTGCAACACAGCCGCGTCGTCGCCGATGGGTCGCGCAGCATCCGCCGCACGCGCCGCGTCGATGATGGCTTCACCACAGTCTCGCGTATCTACGCCTCGAACCTCGACGGCACGAACCTGACGCCGCTCTATGACGGCTCTGCGCTCGCCAACTATCTCGACGCCGGCGTGATCAGCGATCTGCCGCGCGACGACGACCACATCCTCATCATCGTACCGACGCAAGGCGGCGCCGAACTGCGCCGAGTCAACGTCAACAACGCCGAATGGGAACGCGTCGAGAACGGCACGCTCTTCACCTTCAACTGGGTTGTCGACGTCAACGGCACGCCGGTTCTGCGGCAGGACAGCGTTCAAAACGGCCGCGGCTTCTCGTGGCTGCGCCGCGGCCCCGGCCAACGCGGCTGGACGGAAATCGCGCGCTTCAGCGGCGCAGCCGCCGCCAATTCAGGCCCCGACTTCCAACCCGTAGGCGCCGCAACGCAGCCTGGCCAAGTGTTCGTGCTCGCACGCCGCGAAGGCCAAGACACGAGCGGCCTCTACGTCTATGACGCCGCCACTGGCCAATACACCGAGACCATCCAAACCAACCCGCAGTTCGACGTCACCGACGCCGAACTCGACACCGCCAACAACGTGCTGCAAGCGGCATGCTGGTGGGGTTATCGGTGGACCTGCGAAGCGAAGGATCCAGCCTTCGCCGCGCGCTGGAACGCGATCAACCAAGTGCTCGGCGATCAAGTGAACGTCCGCCTCGTCGGCCGTTCGGATGATGGCAATCGCTGGCTGATCTATTCGGACGGCCCGCAGGATCTTGGCACCTACTATCTCTACAATCACCAAGCCCACTCGCTGAACGCGATCATCTCGCAACGCAGCGGCATCAATCCGGCGCTTCTGCCGACGCAGCATGTCGTCAACTACACGACCTCGGACGGTCAGCAGCAATGGGGGTATCTGTGGCTGCCGCCGGGCGTGACCCGCGAGCAAGCGCGCAACCTGCCAACCATCGTCGTGCCGCACGGCGGCCCCGAAGGCCGTGACGTGTGGGGTTACGATCCGTTCGCGCTCGGCTTTTCAAGTCAAGGCTATGCGGTGTTCCAACCGAACTTCCGCGGCGGCGGTGGCTTTGGCCGCGCGTTCGTCGTGGCGGGCCACGGACAATGGGGGGGGCGCATGCAGGCGGACGTGGCTGACGCCGCGCGGCACCTCATCACCTCCGGCATCACCGATCCAAACCGGATCTGCATCACCGGCTGGTCGTATGGCGGCTACGTCGCGATGACGGCTTCGTTCATGAACGCCGACATCTTCAAGTGCTCGGTTGCCGGAGCGGGCGTCTCTGACCTACGCGCTATGCTGCGCTGGGTCCGCAGTGGTGATACCGGCGACGTGCAAGACGGCGGCGGGGGTCGCGGCGCAAACTCCACGACCTATCAATACTGGACCGACGCCATGGGTAGCCGCGGCGAAGCCGACATCGACGCAGTCTCCGCGGCTCAAAACGCCAATCGCGTGGGTATGCCGCTGCTGCTGATCCATGGCGACGAAGACATCACTGTGCCGATCTCGCAGAGCGAGCTGATGGTCGCGGCCATGGAACGCGCCGGCAAACCAACACGCCTCATCACGCTTGAGGACATCGATCACTACGCATCGCCGCGTAATGGCGATGCGTGGCGGACGGTGCTCACCGAGTCGCTGGCGTTCTTCAACCAGCACATCGGTCCGGGCGTGCCTCCAGCAGGCGGCGCTCGGCCCTGATGACGTGAAAACCGGCCCCGTCTGCATCCAGCAGCGGGGCCGGCGGCCACTGAGCAGCGAAACATCTGCTCGGAGGCAACCCATGCTACATTCCCGTCTGCGCGCGCTCTTGGCGTCCGCAACGCTTCTCTCGCTCAGCGCGTGCGCAACAACGCCACCGCCCGATGACGCCCAGCTCTACACCAACTTCACCCTGCTCGATCCCGCCACCGAAACGCGGATCGAAGACGCCTACATGCTCGTCGCCGACGGCCGTATCCTCGCCACTGGCCGAGGCGACGGCCCCTCCAACATTCCCGCCGAACAGCGTCACGACATGAACGGCGCCTACGCGCTCCCAGGCTTCATCGACACACACGCGCACGTCACGCTTAGCCGCATCAACATCGCCGTTGAGAACGGCACGCCTGTGCTTCGCGCGACATCCGAGGACGAGATCACTGCGCACAATGCGCGCACGCTTGTTTCCTTCGGGATCACCACCATCCGCAACCCAGGCGGATCCACCGCGTCGAACGTCGCCTACAACGAACGTGTCCGCAGCGGCGCGCTCGTGGGTCCTGAGCAGCGTGCGGCGGGAGAAATTCTCGACACAATGCCGTTCGAAGGCCTCACGCTCGCCGTCACGGACACCGCAAGCATTGAAGCGGCAGTGGCTCGTCAAGCCGAGGCGGGCATGAACTACATTAAGCTCTATCACCTGCTCACCGAAGCACAGTTCACCGCAGGCGTTGAGGCGGCGCATCGGCACGGACTTGAAGCGATCACGCACACCGGCGCCATCACCTGGGATCGCGCCGCCGAACTCGACGTTGACGCCATCGTGCACGTGATGCCGATCAGCGCGGACTCCCTTCCGGTATCGGCGCGTGAAGGCTATCGCGGCGCCGATGAAACCGCTTCGCACGCCTTCTACGAGTGGTGGGAGCGCGCCGACCTCGACAGCCCGGAAATCGCGCGGCTCATCCGCGCACTGGCCGAGCGTCAGGTGACCGTCGATCTCACGCTCGTCGTCTTCCAAAAGACCTTTTGGGGCGATGACGCGAGCGTTCGCGACACCGGCGCTGAATTCGTCCACCCGCTCATGCGCGAAAACTGGCGCCTGTTCCGTTTCGATATTGGCTGGCAGCCCGAGCACTACGCGCGCGCCCACGCGGTTTGGCCGAAGATTCAGCGCTTCGCTCGCATGCTCCACGAAGCAGGCGTGCCGCTGACCATCGGCACCGATCTCGCCAACCCGTTCGTCGCGCCGGGCTACGACACCATCGCCGAAATGCGCTTGCACCAAGACGCTGGCATCCCCGCATGGGATGTCTTGCGGATGGCGACAAGCGACGCCGCTGAAACCCTGCACATGGAAGATCGCATCGGCCGCCTCGCGCGCGGCATGGAAGCGGATGTCGTCTTTATCGATGCCGATCCCACCGCAGATCTTGCAAATGCGATGCGAACGCGCGCCGTGCTGCTGAACGGCGCTTACCACGACGCTGCGTCACTTCGCGCAAACTAAGGACGCCTTGCCCTTGTCGAAGTCGCGGGCATGATGTGCTGCGGCTTCGACAAGGGACATCGCCATGCAATGGACGAACACAAAGAGCGGTTATGGGTGGCTCTCTATCGGGCTCCACTGGCTTGCAGCCATCGCCGTTGTCGTGATGCTCGTGACCGGGTTTCAGGCCGACTTCGCCGGCGATGCGGGTGATCGTGAAGCGCGCGCTGCGCTTATGGGGCTACACATCTCGTTCGGCGCTTCTGTCGCGCTCATCCTTTTGGCGCGGGTGTTCGCCAGTTACGCGCAACCTCGCCCCGCGCCGCCCGAACAGGCCCCAATCCTCAATTTCCTCTCAAGCACCACGCATCAAGTCTTGCTGCTGGCGATCTTGATCCAAGTTGTCTCAGGTCCGCTGGCCGTCTGGTCGGGCGGGCGCGCGATCAACGTGTTCGACATCATCGCGATCCCAAGCCCGTTCGCCGAGCGCAACCAGGGCATCCACGAGATTGCGGAATTGCTTCACGCGATCGGACGCTGGGCGTTGGTCGGCGCTATTGCGCTGCACGTTCTTGGAACGTTGAAGCACGTCATGATTGATCGCGACGGCGTTTTAAAGCGAATGTTGGCGCCAACGAAGGCTTAGCGCGCCATGCCGATCGCGTGCAGCTTGCAGCCGTTCTCGTGCAGCCAGTCGCGGCCGGCCTCGTAGTCCGGCATGCACTTCTTCACCAGCGCCCAAAAACGCCGCGAGTGGTTCATCTCTCTCAGGTGAGCCACTTCGTGCGCCGCGAGATAATCCAGCACAAACGGCGGCGCCATCACCACGCGCCACGAGAACGAGAGCACGCCATCGACGGAGCACGATCCCCAACGCGAACGCAGCTCCTTCACCTGGATGCGCTCGGGCTTCACGCCAAGCGTCACGGCATGATGAGCCACGCGATCGATCAGATCCTGGCGCGCCTGATCCTTCAGGTAGCGCAGTACCCTGCCTTCAAACAGCGCCACATCCGGCGCCTGCACGACCAAGCGCGGCAGCAGATCTTCCTCGATCCATGCCGGCTTGCGGCCGTGCTTGTAGACCAGCTCGTGCTCGACCCCGCGCAGCGGCACGAACGAACCCGGCGCCAGCGAAACGCCGCGGGGCAGCCGCGAGAGCTCCTGCGCAATCCAGCCCGCGCGTTCCGCCGCGAATTGCGCCGCATGTTTCAGATGCCGCTTTGAAGGCGCCGTCGCGATCGCTTCGCGGCGCGTCGGATCGATGCGCACCGAAACATGGCGCGCGCGCGGGTTCACGATCAGCTTCACCGGCACGCGGCGGCCATCGATCGTTTCGATCTCGGTGTGACCCGGCTCGACCTTCTGTCGCGAATCGAAGCGCATACGCAAGAATCCCACGTCATCGCGATTCACGCGACCCGCCTCTGAGGCTAAGTTGCGCAAGAAGGTGAGAAGATGTCTCTCTATCGCGGATCGTGTCACTGCGGCGGCGTCCAGTTTCAAATCGATGCCGAAATCACCGATATCTATGAGTGCGACTGCTCACTCTGCGCCAAGAAAAACGCACTGATGACCACCGTCGCCGAGGACAAGTTCACACTGCTCGCGGGCGAGGACAAGCTCACGCTCTATCAGTGGAACACAAAAATCGCGCGCCATTACTTTTGCGGCGTCTGCGGCATCTACCCGTTTCACCGCAAGCGCTCGATGCCTGATCACTACGGCATCAACGTGCGTTGCCTCGAAGGCTTCGATCCGAGCACGATCCCGATCAGGCCCGCCGAAGGCCGGTCGATGACTTTAGTCGAGGAAAATCCAGTCGGCGGCTGGAGTGGGCCGAAGGCTTAGCTTTCGGCGACGAGCTTCAACTTCCGAACGCCACGCGACGCGTTCGAGTGGAAGTTGCGCATGAACTCACGCACACGCGGATAAATTTCGGTGCGGAAGCGGCGGCCTGAGAAGACGCCATAGTGGCCAACGCCCGGCTGGATGTAGTCGCGCCGCATCTGTTCAGGGATGTTCGCGCAAATATCGTGCGCGGCCTGTGTCTGGCCGATGCCGGAAATGTCGTCGTTCTCGCCTTCGACCGTCAGCAGCGCCGTCTTCGTGATCTTGCCCGGATCAACCTTGCGCCCGCGGTGCGTCATCGTCCCGTTAGCGAGGCGATACTCTTGGAAAATCTCGACGAGCGTCTGGATGTAGAACTCTTCGGAGAGATCCATCACGGCGAGATATTCGTCGTAGAACTCACGGTGCTTCTCGGTGGAGTCGCCGTCGCCCTTCACCAGGTTTTGGAAGTACGAATAGTGCGCGTCGACGTGGCGCGAGAGGTTCATACCCATGAAGCTCGCGAGCTGCAAAAAGCCCGGATACACACGGCGGAACGCCCCGGGGTAGAGCGCCGGCACCGTGTGGATCATGTTCGACTTGAACCAGTCGATGTCACGCTTTTCAGCAAGCAGGTTCGGCGCCGTCGGCGATTTGCGCGCATCGATCGGCGACCCCATGATCGTCATCGTCGCCGGCGTGCACGGATCATCTTCGTCCGCCATAAGCGCGACAGCCGCGAGCACAGCCGGCCCCGGCTGACATACGGCCACGACATGCGTCTGCGGTCCGAGCGCACGCAGCATGCCCATGACGTGATCGATGTAATCGTTGAGATCGAAGCGGCCGGCAATCACCGGCACCATGCGCGCATCGGCCCAATCGGTGATGTAAACTTCGTGGTCCGGCAAGAACGCACTCACCGTATCTCGCAGCAACGTCGCGTAGTGGCCGGACATTGGCGCGACCAACAGCACTGTCGGATCGGCGCGATCGCCGCGCGCTTCTTTCAGCTGCTCAGCGTCGCGCTCGAAGTGGATCATGTTCGCCCACGGCGACGACCAAACGCTCTTCGGCGTCACCGGCACGTTCACGCCGTTGATCTGCGTCGTCGGCAATTGCCAATCGGGCTTGCGATAGCGACGCGTCATCGACTCGAAGAGGTCCGCCGCGGCGGCGGCCGTGCGGCCCACTTCCGTGTCGCCCAGCGGATTCATCGGTGACCGCAGCATTGAGGACTGCATCAGAGCCGCGATGCGCAGAGGCGCCACCGAGAGATGGCCAAGTTCATAAAGCGAATAGAGCATGCGAGCCCTTCTGCTGCGGCGCAGCAACCCAGAGGGATAGTGCGCGCGCCCGTGTTTCCAACAAGCTAAGACAACTCAGCAGGCGAGCCTTTCGCATTGCAGCGCCAGGCTGGCGATTATGCCGAAGGTCCTAACCGGCTCCCCCAGGCCAGGTTCCAGCCCTGACCACTGTCCGTGGCTCAAATGTAATGGGGCCGGTCCCAGGGGCGCAATAAGCCCCGGCTTCACATAATCAGGAGCCGGCCAGATCTGTCCGTTCCAAACCGGCGGCAATGCATGCCTGGATGGCTTCGGGCGACGCCGGAACCAGTGGGCTCGCTGGATTCATTGGATCCGCCCTGTTCATCGTCTGGATGATCGACACCGTCCGCCAATTGCGATCGAGCACATAAAGCAGCGACGAGTGATCGACATTGTAGACATCATCCGGCGCCCCAGCGATCGGCGCCTTCGAATGATGCACCTGGAAAGCCCGCGCCGCCGCGTTGATTTGCTCGCGGGAACCGCTCAACCCCACGAGGCCCGGCGGAAATCCGTCCGTACCCGCGTATTCGCCCATGCGCGCTGGCGTATCGCGCTCGGGATCGACGGTAATCAGGATCGGTTGCACGTCGTAACCGCCCGGTTCCGCCAATGCTTCGCCCAGCGCGTACATGCTGGTTGGGCAAATGTCGGGGCAGTTTGTGAAGCCGAAATAGATGACAGCAGGCTCACCCGCGAAATCGGCTTGCGTCACGCGCGCGCCGTTCGCGTCGACAAGATCGATTGGCCCGCCCACGCCGTCGGCGTTTTCGATAATGCAATCGCGTGGGATCGCCGCCTGTTTGCCGCCATCGCCATTGGTGCCCACAAGCAACATGGCGCCGAGCGCAGCCAAGCCAGCAACCGCCACGGCGGGCACGACGGCGCCCGTCAAATTGCGGCGCGGCGTTTCGACAGGTTCTGCCATTCTAGAAGCTAGACGCCGCCGAGCCCCTCATATCAACGCGGCGCGACGGCACAGGGGGCGCAATGCCGCAGGCAAAGCTTGAGCCAAACCGCGAATTTGCGCATCTGGCGTTTGGATGAAGTTGCCGCGTACGCCCCTGATCGCGATTGTCACAATTGTCGGCCTTCTCGCCGCTCTAGCACTTTTCATAATTCCACGCCTGGAAAGCCGCGACACGGCCTGTGAGGTGCGCGAGTTCGAGACCTCGCGTTTCATCGTCTGCAGCTTCGACCCGCGCCGCCAGGACATGCGCTTGTATTCGCGCGCGTCCGAGGGCGGTTATCTACGCGGATTTGAAGCCTTGCAGCAGGAATTGGGAGCCGATGCACGCCGCGTCCGCTTCGCCATGAACGCCGGAATGTATAACGACGCCGGCGCGCCGATCGGGCTTTATGTACAAGATGGCGATGAACAGAAATCCATCTCGCTCACCGATGGCCCCGGGAACTTCCACCTGAAGCCGAACGGCGTGTTCTGGCAGGGCGAGGACGGCGCCCTCCACATCGACGTTTCGGAGGCCTATGCGCACGAGGCGCGTGCTCCACGCTGGGCGACACAGTCAGGCCCCATGCTACTGATCGATGGCGCGCTGCATCCGCGCATCGCCGAGGATGGCGCATCGCGCTTCATCCGCAACGGCGTTGGCCTCGCCGACCAGAACACCGCCTATTTCGTGATCAGCTCCGGCTTTGTTTCGTTCGGCCGCTTCGCACGTTTCTTCCGCGACGAACTGAACTGCCGCGACGCGCTTTTCCTCGACGGCACGGTGTCGAGCCTCTGGGCGCCTTCAGTCGGGCGCTACGACGACAACCATGAGCTGGGGCCCATGGTTGTCGTCCTGAATCGCCGTTAGGCGTTCTGGCTCGTGGCGGTCGTGATCGCCGCTTGCGCTTCCGCAAGCGCCGGTCCGGTTTGGATTTCATCCGCGTGGATGCGATCGGCGAGGCCCAACAAAGTCGGCCCAGTCACCGCGCCCGCTTGCGCTTCTTCCTCGACCCACACGCCACGCCGGCGTGCAATCGCATCGTCCCAGGCTTGGCGTACGCCGCCCCAATACTCGGCCGTATCGGCCCAGTAGGAGTCAGCCGCCGCGACCGGGTACTCGTTGAAGTGATCGTAGGTGTTGACGCCGTCTTCGTGGACAATCGCCACCAACAGGCCGTCACGCGCGCCAATCTTCTCGTTGTCCTGCTCATGCACCCAGCCAGTCGGCGTCAGCGCATGGCGATTGATCGAGAGATAACGCTCGTACGGCGGATTGCGGATCGCGTCACGGCGGGCGAGCGGACGCGCGGTGGGATCACTCGTCCAGATCGTGCGGCCGTTGGAATAGTCCCAGCGGCCGACGCCGCCATAGCGCGGCGAGTCGTCCGTCTGCCAAACCGTCTGCGACCAGGCGCCCCGGCGATCGGCGGTCGAAACGTTGGCCAGCGCCCAATAATTGCGGCGGTCGTACACAAGCACGGTGCGCGGCTGATACGTCCAGTCTTGACGCCAATGCTTGATCACGAAAGTTGAGCCTTCGTGCTCCGCGACAAGCATGTGCTGGAGTTGGATGAAATTGCCCGTGTCGGTGATGACCCGCACGCTTTCGTAACCGCCGCTCGTTTTCGGCTCGAGCGGGGTGTAATCGCTCACGAACGGCACCGTCTCACGAAAGTTGAAGCGAACGCGGTAATCACCGGCCATCGCAAGGATGGCCTGACGATCACGTTCCACACCGTTGGCGCGCGACGTTTGCGCCAGAACCGGCGTAGCGACAGCAACGCCAGCGCCGGCAAGCGCAAGCATCGAACCACGACGCGTTAGTGACATTTTCATTCTGAAACTCCTCCTGTTCAGAACCGGTAAGAAATCGATGCCGAGAAGTTGCGGCCGGGCTGCGTGAACGCATCACGGATCGTCGACGCCGCGCCAACGCCGCGCACGTCGCTCCACCACCAGTACGTCTCGTCGGTGACGTTGAAGACGCCGACGCGCAGGGTCGCCGCGTCGGTGATGTTCCAGTAGCTGGTCAGATCGAGGATCGTGAATGCGTCCGGACGGAAGTTCGTCCCGCCGTCGTTTTCATCGACCTGCGCCGCATGCGTCACGATCGCCTGGCCGCCGAACACGCCATTCGGGTCATTGTAAGAGAGCCCCGTCACAATGCGCAGCGGCTCCACACTCAGCAGCGGGCCGCTGATCGTGCCGGACGAGGTGCCGTCGCTGACAGTCTGATCGCCCTCAGCCCAAGACGCAGCGAACGTCAGGCCGAAGCCGTTGTCCCATGTCAGATCGGCGCGGCCTTCGAGGCCCCAGATCTGCACTTCGCCGATATTCACGAACTGATAGACCGCCGGATCCATCGGCGTGAAACTGCCTTCGACCACGACTTGTTCGATGAAGTCCTCGTAGTCCGACAAAAACGCCGAGGTCGAAGCGCGCAGCGTGCCACCTGCGATGTTCACATCACGCAGACGCGCGCCGAGTTCGAGTGACTCGCTTGTTTCCGGGCCAAGGTCCGGATTGGCGCGCGAGATGTAACCGAACGCCGGGTTCGAGAAGTATTGGTTCACTTCGCTCGGCGCCGGCGCCTTGAAGCCCTGCGCGTAGTTGAAGAAGAAACCGAGCGTATCGGTTGGCCACACGACAACGCCAAAGCGCGGTGTCACCCGTGATCCATCCTGACCCGGCGCAACCGGATCGGGATAGAGCGCATCGACTTCGGGCGAGAGATCGTAATAGTCGAAGCGCACCGCCGGGAAAAATACGACGCGGCCGTCCATGAAGCTGATCTCGTCCTGCACGAACAGGCCGCCGAGCGTGTAATCGGTGTTCGGGAACGCGCGCGTCGGGAAGGTTTCACCGACCGGCGGCACCGTGCCGTCGCGCAGACCTTCCTGGCGGAGTTGCGAATAATCACCGCCATAGGCGATCCGGTGCTCGGCAGCGCCTGTCCGGAACGACGAGATGAACTGGGCTTGCACGCCAAACACGTCGTTCTCGAAAATCGAGAGACGCGTCCGATCGGCGGACGTGTAGCGATCTTCGGCGCTGAACTGCTCGGTCTCGCTGGATTGATAGTAAGCGGCCAAGAAGGCGCTATCGATGAAGCCCTCGTTCGGATTGTCGAACGTATAATCCAACGTCACGCGCTGGCGTTGGTTCGAGTCACGGCCGTCGAGATCGATGACGGCGGTCGCGGCAGGCAAAGTCGGCGGCGCCGGCAGCACGGCGCGGCCAGTGTAGGCTTCGGTTGTCACTTCGCGTTCGCCGTAGTCGGCGGTCAGGCGGAAGCGGTGTGCGTTGTTCGGCTCGAACACGATCCGGCCGAGCACGGAATCCGAGGTGATGTCCTGCGGGTTCGGCGCGGTGCGCGTGCTGTTCAACGAGAAGTTTGTGCCTTGGTTTTCCTGCTCGTGCGCATCGCGGTGTGTGTAAGCAACAAGCGCCGACCACGCATCGTTCAGGCGGAAACCAGCGGAAAGGCCGGTGTTCCAGCTCTCGTCGGCGCTGGCGTAGCCCGCGCGCAGACGCAGGCCGAAGTTTTCATCGTCAGCGAGGAAATCCGTCGGGTCTTTGGTGATGAAGCTCACCACCCCGGCCAAACCATCACTGCCGTAAAGCGCCGACGCGGGGCCGCGCACGATCTCAACCGATTGCAGCAAGTCGAGATCGACATAATCGCCGCGGCCGAACGCGTTCGGGCCGAACGAGAACGCGTCCGGCACGCGCACGCCGTCCGCGAGGAACAGCACCCGGTTGCCGCCCATGCCGCGGATCGTGAAGCCGGAATTGCCG
>CAYUOC010000006.1:0-28405 GCA_964446305.1 uncultured Terricaulis sp.
GTCCCTGCGACAACACGTTATCATTGGCGCGATGCGAAGGCATTCTCCCCGTTCGATCCGGCGCGCAGAGCGATGCACTCTTGCGTCAGGGATCGACGCCCGAAGGGCCGAGACGCGCTAAGCGCGGCTCGGTCGCGGAACGCGACGAGAGCCCGGCGCGCGTCAGCGCGCGACGCCCATCAGTTCACTTCAGATAACCGCCGACATATTGCACCGCTTCCTCATCACCGACGATCTCAAGCGCGTCTGCCGGCAGCACACGGGCCTGGATCGCTTCAATCTCATCCGGCGACGCGTTCAGCCATTCTTCGCAGGCGGCTTGGTTGGTTAGCACAACCGGCATCGCTTTGGCGTGCACGGGCCGAACGAGATCGTTCGCGTCGGTCGTCAAGAAACCGAACAGCACGTGGTCGCCCTCATTCGGCTCTTTCTTGGAGCCGTAGTCGCCGTACCAAGCTCTGTAGAGGCCGGCGAAATGCGCAACACCCCGATCCTGCGGCGCAAACCACCGAATCTGTTTTTTACCCTTCGGCGAGGCGTCTTCGTATTCGCTGAAGGCCGTGAACGGCACAATGCATCGATGTGCTACGCCCAAGACGCCGCGCCAATGCGGGCTTTTCACATTGCGGATATTAGTGACCGGCGCGCCGCCGAATTGCGGCGGGCCCGGCAAACCCCAACGCATGGTCTGCCATTCCAATTGATCCGTCCGCTTGCTGTCGATCCAGCGGCTTCGAATGATCGGCGCTTGGCTTTTCGGAAACACCTCCAGCACGGTGTTGCCGAGCATCGGATTGATGCGGGTCTCGCTCCACTCGTCGAAGCCCCAATAGTCTCGTTCTTTCCCGGCTTTGCGGATGTCGGAGGCGTATCGATTGCACATGCGAACGAAGTTAGGGCGTTGCCTTTCAGTATGCCAGCGGCGTTATTTCTTGCGCGCGACAGGGGCGGAAATCCAAGCCTGCAACGCGTCCGTCTTTATCAGCGCGCGGTGGCCCACCTTCACCGCCGACAGCTTCCCCTCTTTCATCGCGCGCCAGATTGTCGTTTTGCTGACCCCAAGCGCGCTCGCTGCCTCTTTGATCCCGTACGCAAGCTTCTCTGACGGCAATGCGATAACCGGTGGCGGCGCTGGTGGCGGAGGCGGCGGCTCGGAAGGCTCCTCCTTCTTGAACGGATAAAGCTGGATCTCTTCCCAGATGTCGACCGCCGCACGCAGGTGCTGCGCCATCGCGCTGACGCGCGCATCGCGATGCTTCATCTGCGCTCGTTGAAAATCGCCCATGCCCCTCATCGCGTTCCTCCTCAGCGATCATCGGGGAGCGCGGATCTCCAGGCTAGCCCTTCATCCGTAAACATTGTTCGCGCCAGCGTGGCGCAGTTTTCGAGCTGAAGTGTCTTCCTCCCGACAACGCTCGTTCAAGAGCGGAAGGGGGAAAAATGAAGGGCAAGACTACCAAGCCGTATGAGCGCCAGCGAAAGCTGGCCACCGCTCTTATTCTCGGCGCCATGGGCGCCACCGCTGCCGAACCGGCGTTCGCGCAAGACATCCAGCAGATTAGCGATGAGCTATTAGAGTTCGACATCGCAGCTCAACCCCTGAGCAGCGCTCTGAGCGACTTCGCGCGGCAAGCGCGCGTGAATGCACTCTATTTCTCAGACGATCTGCGCAGCCTCTCCTCCCCGCAGCTACGTGGTTCGTACACGCGCCAACAGGCGCTCGATCTTTTGCTCGCGCGCTCCGGCTACAACGCCCGCATTAGCGGCGGCAATCTCGTCTTGGTTCAGGAGCAGACAACCCGCCCCCAGCGAGAGAGCGCCGCGACCGGCGCTGAGACCACCGAGGCGGCGAATGCATCCGAAAGTAATGCGGAAGGCGAAGAAGAGATCATCGTCACCGGCACACGCATTCGTGGCGCCGTGCCTGCGGGAGCGAACCTCTTAACATTGGACCGTGAAAGCATCGAAGAGACCGGCCGCTCCACCGTCGCCGATGTCGTCTCGACATTGCCGCAGAATTTTCCAGGTTCACAAGGCGAAGCGACGCAGCTCGGCGCGTCGGATTCGCGGCGCAATGTCAGCTTTGGCTCGACTGTCGATCTGCGCGGCCTCGGCTCGGACGCAACGTTGACATTGGTCAACGGTCGCCGCTTGGCCCCTGCCGGCTTCGGCAATTTTGTCGACGTCAGCGCTATTCCGGTCTCCGCCGTAGAGCGCGTCGAGATTTTGGCCGATGGCGCCTCGGCTACGTACGGCGCCGATGCGGTCGCCGGCGTCGTCAACATCATCCTGCGCGACAATTTCGAGGGCGCTGAAACGGCTCTGCGCTATGGCGGCGCCACGCAAGGCGGGCCTGAAGATGTCGGCGTCTCGCAATTGCTCGGCGCCTCATGGCGCGGCGGCTCGATCATGGCTGGCTACGAGTATCGCCATCGCAGCGATCTTCTGGCGGCCGATCGGTGGTTTACCTCCGATTCCGACTTGCGCCCCTGGGGTGGGACGAATTTCTCCGGCACATCCGCCAATCCGGGCAACATCACGCGCATAGGCGCAACCAATGTCGTGCTGGCGATCCCCGAAGGTCAGGACGGCACATCGCTGTCGCAGACTGATCTCTTGGTCGGTGTGCGCAACTTTCAAAACGGCACCGAAGGCCAATCGCTCTTGCCAGACCAGGAAAGCCATTCTGTGTTCGCGGCGGCGCGCCAGGAGCTTGGCGCGCTCACCTTGAGCGCGGAGCTCTTGGCCAGCGAGCGCACGGCCTTCGCCTATTCGCGCCAACTCAACGCCAATCTCACCGTCCCAGAGAGCAATTATTATCGTCAGCTCAACGGACTTTTTCCGGGCCAAGGCAATCTCATCATCGCCTACAATCTCGACGCGGACCTCGGACCCACTTGGTACGACACGCGGGCGCGCGCTTTGAGTTCTGTACTCGGCGCACAGTACGAATTGCCGCACGACTGGCAGATCGAAGCCAATGTCGGCTTCGCCCAACACGCCGACGACAGCGTTCAAGGTAACATTTATGATTCCGGCACGCTCAACGCCGCGCTCGCCAGCTCCAACGTGGCGACCGCGTTCAATCCGTTTGCCGATGGCTCCAACAGCGCCCCGGCCGTGCTCGAAGGCATCACCTATGAATCGCTGAACGGCAGCCGCACCGACATCACGACGTTCTCGGTGCGCGCCGATGGACCGCTTTGGACATTGTGGGGCGGCGCTCTGCGGGCCGCTGTCGGCGCTGAGCGCCGGAGCGAGACGTTCGAATACTACAGCCGCCAGCGCCGGCCGAGCGGCGTCACCAGCACCACGCCCTTCCTGCCTGGAGATCGAACGACCGACGCGGTGTTCGCCGAACTCTTCGCGCCGATCATCGGCGCCGAGAACGGCGTGCCGCTTGTGCATGATTTCACGCTGTCGCTCTCCCTGCGGCACGAGGCGCCCAGCGACTTTGAGGCGACGACCGTGCCGAAGATTGGCGTGCGCTGGGGTTGGTCTGAAGATTTTGCGCTGCGTGCGACTTGGGGCGAAAGCTTCAAGGCGCCGCAATTCCAGCAAATGCTCGGCAATACGGTCGGCACGCTCTCGACAGCTACGCCTACGCAAGACCCGTTCGCGACGAACGGTTCAACCGGCGTGCTGCTGCTGGGTGGCTCGAATCGGTTTCTCGAACCCGAGCAAGCGACGACGTGGACCGCAGGCCTCGACTATAGTCCTTCGTGGCTCTCCGGGCTCGAGCTCAGCGCCACCTATTTCGACATCGACTTCGTCGATCGCATTGGCAACGCCGGGAGCGTGCTCGCCGCGCTCGCCAACCCTGCGGGTTTTGAGGGCGTCTTCATCCGCAATCCGACGGCGGACCAGATCGCCGCCTATCTGGGCTTCGCCAATCAGGTTGTCGGGGCGATGCCGGTCGACGGCATCGAAGTCATCTGGGACGGCCGATTGGTCAATCTGGCGACCCAACGCACGCGCGGGATCGACTTCAACGCGGCCTACACCCACGACACTGCGCTCGGGCAATTGCGCTGGTTCGCCAATGCGTCGCTTCTACTGCAGCATGAACGACGCGCTACGTCTGCGGCGGCGCCGCTCGATCTGCGCGATACGATCTTCAACCCCGTCGATCTGCGCGGCCGGGCTGGCGTTTCATGGAGCAGCGAGGGTTGGTCCGCGCTCGCGGCCGTCAATTACGTCGATGATTACCGAGACAATATCAGCACGCCTAATCGTGAGATCGATGAATGGGTGACCTGGGACGCGAGGCTTGCGCATACATGGCGCGAGGACGGCGCGCCGGGGCTGCAGATCGCGCTCAATGTGCAGAACCTATTCGATGAAGATCCGCCGTTTGCGAACAATCCGATCGGCTACGCCTTCGATTCTCAAAACGCGTCAGCCATCGGCCGCTTCGTCAGCATTGAGCTGCGTCGCACATGGTGAGACGTCTCGTCCTGGTCGTGGCCCTGTTGGCTTGCGTCTCCCCCGCCGGCCACGCGCATCCCCCCGGGCGCGTGGCCGGTCCCACCATCGAGGATTTGATCGGTCTCGTCGATTTGGGAACGGTGCATGGCGAATTGGCGCTGTCGCCGGACGGCGCCAACATCGCGGTGTTTGAGCGACGCGCCAATCTTACGCGCAATGATTATGACTACACGCTCGTGCTGGTGCCAACGCCGGGCGGCCAACCGCGCGCCATCGCCGATGGCGGCGGGTTCATACGTCACGCATCAGATGGACGGCGCACCGGCGGCCCTGCGGACCGAACCCCAGCTTGGTCGCCCGACTCACAATGGGTGGCCTTCATCGCCGAGCGCGAGGGCCGCGCGGAAGTATGGCGGGCGCACATTGACGGCGGGCGCGCCGAACGCTTGGCGGCGCTCGATGGCGACGTCACAGATTTGACGTGGCTCTCCGACGGCCGGCTCATTGTCGATATGGGGCCGCCGCGTGCGGTCTTGGCGCAGGATGAGGAGCAAGACGCCGATATCGGTTATCGCGCCGACGATCGCCTCTCACCGATCTTCAGTTTGAACCGCTTTCCGCGCGGCGATGTGCGGAGCGTGCTGGTGGATGCATCGGGCCAGGTCGAGACAATTGACGCTGCCGCGCGCACCGCGCTCACTACGACAGAGAATGCGCCTCTGCCGGTGATTGCGCCTCAGCCAGGGGCGCCGGCGGTGCAAGCGCCACCGCGCGACGTGCGGATTAATCGCGACGGCCACATTTGGCGCTGTTCAACCGGTCTATGCGACGGCGACCTCCGCAGCCCAATGCTGCTCGCGAATGGCGACGTCGCGTTCCTCCGCTTCACCGGTTTCGCGCGCGCCGAAACAGGCATCGTCATTTGGACCCCGGAGACGGGCGCGCTGCGCCACTTGCCACTCGATCAAGACCGGCTTGCCTGTGTTGCAGGGCGAGAAATCTATTGCCTGCGCGAATCTACTTGGCGCCCGCGTGAGCTCATTGCCGTCGATCCAAGAACTGGGGCGACACGCGTGCTCTATAACGCCAATCCGTCCTGGTCGCGCTTTGCGCGGCCCCGGATCGAGCGCATCGACTTCACCGATCAGCGCGGCCTCGAATCCTATGCCCATCTCGTCTATCCGGCCGGATACCGCCGCGGACACCGCTACCCCCTCGTCATCGTTCAATATCGATCACACGGATTCTTACGCGGCGGCACTGGGGGCGATTATCCGATCTACCCTTATGCTACGCGCGGCTATTTCGTGTTGAGCGTCGAACGGCCAGACGATCTGATCCGTCAGACTGAGGTGGATGCGGACACATACTTCGTCGAACAGAATTTGAGCGACGAAGAAAACCGAATGAAGCAAGACGCGCTCGATGCGTTTCTCTCAGGTCTTGAACGCCGCGGACTGATCGACTCTCAGCGCATCGCCATCACGGGCTTGAGCGATGGCTCAGAGACGCTCTACCGCGCGCTCTTGCGCCGACATTTCGCCGCCGCAATCGTGTCGACACATCCCTCCGAGCGTTCCGCTTGGTGGCTTCAATCCGAGACGCTCCGTGCCCATCTTCGACGGTACGGCGATATTGCCCCATGGACGCAATCGGAGCCGTGGCGCACATGGTGGAGTACGAACGCCATCAGCGAACAGGCGTCCGCGATCGATACGCCGCTTCTGTTCAATATAGGACACAGCGAGGCGATGGACACTATGGAGCTCTATGTTCGCTTGCGCGAACAACGCACGCCCACGGAGATGTACCTCTATCCTGACGCGTATCATTTGAAATGGCGCCCACTCCAAGTGCTTGCATCGCAAGAACGCGGCATGGCTTGGATCGATTTTTGGCTGCGCGGCGTAGAGATCGCGGATCCTCGCGACAGTGAACGCATCGCCCGATGGCGCGCGCTCAGGCAAGCTGCTCCAACGGCGCAGGCAGCGCCTTGATGCGCGCGATCCAAGACTCGGCGACGAGCGCGGCCGACAGACGAAACAAGGCCCGCCCCTCCGGAGCTTTGAGATCGTCTTCCAACACGCCCCGATCGACGATGCCGCGGCGCACCAGCTCGCCGTCCGGCAAGAACGCACGGAGAAAATCGAGGTTCTTGTCGAGGGCGCGGCGAAAGTGGCGGGTCGTGTCGCCTTTGCGGGTTCTGCTCAATGTGGCCGGTGGCAAAAGATCTGCAAACGCAGCACGCGCAAGCGCGCGGGTCATTCCTCCATGCTGCATCACGTACGGGGGTATGCGCAGAATCGTCTCCACGACGGGTTGAGACGCGAAAATCGGCGCCGCAACGCTGCGCGCGGACGCCGGCGTCGGCCGCTGATAGAATGCGAGATCCAATAGATTGAGCGCACGATAAGTTCGCGCAGGCCCGCGATGATCGATGTCGCTGAGCCACGGGTGCGCAAGCTGGTAGGCGAGCGCAGCTTTTGGATCGCCGTCCTTGGCGTCTCTATGCGTATTCAAGAGCTCGGTGACGCGGCGGCCTTGGGGCTGCGCCAGCCCCAGCCAGGACTTGCCGAGGATCTCGGAGAGCGGTTTGCCGCTGAGACGCGCCTCCTCCCAAAAGATGCGTCGGACTTCGGACCAAGGCCTGCCATCACGAATGGCGTCGGCGGCGGCGTCCGTTAACGGGCGCCGCGAGAACACCTGGTCGCCGCCCTGGCCCGATGTCAGCGCGGAGAGGCGCCCCTCGTCGAACACGCTGGCGATCTCATTGCTGGCGAACGCCATGTCTGCGGGCGAAGGCTTGGCGGTCGCCGGCGCGCGCTCGATCGCCGCGTAGTCGGCGGTAGCGGCGTCAAATGTCAGACCATGCAGTTTAAGGCCCACATGCGCAGCCATACGCGACGCGGCGTCGAACTCGTCTCCCTCGGGTACATTGAGCGGGCGCTCATTGACGCAAACGATATCGCTTGCACCGCATCTCACCAGGCACGCGAGCGCGGCGCTTGAATCGAAGCCGCCGGAGAGCCGGTGGACAATCGGCAGATCCGCATGCGCCCATGCGCTGGCCGTCGCTTCCGCGCTTCTGCGGAGCGCCGCGCACGCTTCGTCGAAATTGAAGATTGCCGCGCCTCGCGCAGGCGGCCAGGGCGCCCACGCTATTGTTTGCGCTGGCCTGCTCCGCTCCCAACAATAGAGCACGCCGGGTATCGCTTCGCGCACCCCGCAGAGTCCGGTGCGGGCGCCTTCGATCCGCGTGTGACGCAAGAAAAGGGCGATGTAGTCGCCGTCGATCGTGAGAGAGCTCAGCTTCGCCCAATCGGCGACATCCGTGAACATGACATGGACGCCGGGCAGTTCCGCGAAATAGCATGCCCGCGCGCCGAGCGGATCGCGCAGGATAAGCACGCGGTCGCGCTCTGAATCGCTGACGACGGCAAGATACGGACCCCAATACTTCTCGACGAGCGCCTGGGCTTCGGTCGCGCACCATGCGCTGACCGCAGCGCCATCGATCTCGTACACACGGCGATCGCCCCCTTCTCGCCGCTCGAAAAGGATGCCGCTCACGACGCCTTTGTCGCCGGGCAGCACGATTGCGTCGACATCGCGCGCGTCCGTGCGTGTAAGCAGGCGAAGACCGCGATAGTTCACTGCCATCGCCCAAGCCCCGTCGCGCGTCATGACATCGACGCAGCGCTCGGCGAGCTTACGGCCATTATAGTCGCCGACTGTGTATTTGAGGGCGATAAGCGCGGTCATGGGCCGCGCATCGGCGTGAAGCCCGCGCAATATTCGGGATCATCGTTTATGATGACGCCGCCGACCTCAAGCCAGGCGTGGGCTGAAAAAGGTCCGCCGCGCACCGCGTAAATGAGATTGCTCCGGACGCCCGCGCTCCAAAGAAATCGTCCCAATGCCAGCGAGTCGAACAAGCACGACGCCGCGCGCGGATAGAGCGGACGCCATCTTTGAAACCGGGCGACGAGTTCGCGAGCGGCAGCGGCAGCGGCGTTATCCGCACCCTGGAGCAACGCCGTCGCGCGATCGAGCGCACGCCGCTTCATGACACCGCGGGCCCAAAGCGCCGCGCGCCAGAAAGACCACAGCCCCTTCCCGTCTCGGCCGGGCATGCGTCTGAGTTCGGGAAGCGACGAATCGCCTGCAGGTCTAAGCAATCCCCGCGCGTCCAGTTGACGCGCCAAACTTGGCGTCTCCAGCTTCGCCATCGGGACGGAGAGATATGCGTCAGAGCGCAGGTCCAACACGAAGAGCACATCGTTCTCGACCGCCCAGCGCACATGCGTGGCCCAGGGTAAAAGTTCGGGCGCTGTACAGCGCCCGAACTCGACGGCGTCATGCATCATAGAAGTCGGGATGCACGAAGCCTTCCATGCCGCCCGGCATCCATTCGCCAAGGGTGAGAGCGGTCGCGTCGCCCAGAACGACCAATTCCTCGGTCTCGTCACGTTCGTTCATGGTGTGATGTCCTGATTGAAGAAGACACAGTCTGTCGGCGTCGATCACGTCCGGCCGCACGGCCTCGTGCGACCGGACGGATAACGTCGCTCAGCCCACGTCGTACTTGTCGGGAACCGTGAGCGCTTCGATCGATTGTTCGAGCCGCTCGCCTTTGGTCAGCGCAGTCGCGTCGCCGATTTCGGTGATGGTGTCATCGCGGGTTTGGTCGTCACGCATTGCCATTACTCCTTGAATGTTCGGGAAACCGAACGACGAGAGCATGACAGCGGCGTTGCAGATCAGGTGGACTATCTCTGTAAATATCTTGAAGGCTATTCGCCATTGCGCGGAAGAGCGGCCAGCCCGGCGCGCGCGCGAATACGACCAGCTTCACGCACACGGGTTTTGAAATGGCGCCGAAGTGCTGCCTGAAGCTTCGCCCTGCTCTGTTGCGACGCGCCGATGAGCTCGTTCAAATGCGCATTGATCCGCTCAAGCACTTCGGGCTCCGCAGCCCGCGCCAAAGTAAGACGCGCATCCGCGGCGGCGATCGCGCGCGCCAATTCGCCGTGGCGGCCTTCTTCAATGTGCGTAAAGACGCCCGCCAGCGCTTCCACATAGGAGCGCTTGTTGAGATTGCTTGGGAGCGGTCGCACCTCGTAGGCGGCGCTCGCCAAGGCCGCGAGCTGCCCGCGCCACAGATAAAGCACGGAGAGCTCGCGCTCGCTCCAGAACGCGACCGAATAGCCTTTGCCAGGCGTCAGCTTCACCAACCTTTCGACGGTGAGAACGGCGAGCGCATGCCGCACGGGCGTTGCGCTCGCCTGCAGGCGCGCAGCTAGCGTTTCGATGTCTAGGTGCTCCCTCAAGCGCAGCGATCCATTGAGTATAGATTCGCGCAACGTCGCATAGACGCGTTCGGTGACGCCCGTATCTCCCGCCATCAGCCGCTGGTGCTCTCCTGATCTTGATAGTGCGCGCGCAATTGCGCGGCTATTTCCGGCGTCAACGCATCGACGTGAGGCATGAACCCACGCTGCTCCCGCAGGTAGTTGATCGGATCCTGCCCTTCCCAGCCGCCAAGATTGGGTCGGTGAATGCGATAGCCGATGAGCTGTTGGAGATCGGTGGGAAAGGAAGCAGCGACCTCGCGCGGATAGGCCAGGAACTGATTCTCGTAGGTTTTGAGCCATCCCAAGCAATAACTGACTATGACGCCGGTGCGTGGGAGCGCGGTGAGGTTCTGGCCTGCGCCGTGCGTGAGCGAGCCCAAGAAGAGGAGCGCCGAGCCTGCCTTCATGGCGCCGGGCACACTGTCGGCCGGATCGACGCCCCGATCGAGGGCGGCGCGATGACTTCCCTTCCACAGCCTCGTTGCGCCGTTCTCTTCGGTGAAGTCGCTCACGGCCCACATGACGTTCAGGAGCCAGTGCTTGCCCCCTGTCGGCCAGGGCCACATCTCTTCATCGCGGTGCGGCGCTTGCGGACGCTCTTGCCCGTGGACACGAACAGCTTGGGTCAGATTGAGCTGTATGCAGTCGCAATTCGGCTTCAGCAGCCTTTCCGCGATCGTCAAAATATAGGGATTCATCACAAGATCGGCTACGCTGGGCGCCTTCGACAAGAGCCCGCCAACGCGCGTCGTATTCCAACCATAGAAGTCACCCTCGCACCGGGGCGTTGCTTCGAGCCAAGGTTCGAGTTCGTCCGCCAGGTTGCGGCAACGGCGCTGGTCCAGCACGTTTTCGAGCACAACAAATCCATCGCGCTCGAGAATTGACAGATGATCCTGGTTCGCCGGTGCGAGCGCAACGACGTTCGATGTTTTCATCATGGAAGTTTCTCCTTCACGCCGCTTGAGTGAGATCGCCGCCGAGAAATCGGGTGACCGGCGCTTTAATGCCGTTGCTTTGCCGCACGCGCTTCAAACCCCGCTGGTCGATTCCGGCGACAAAAGCGGTAAGACGATCGCGGCCGACCCGACGCGCAGGGCCCAGCGGCTCAGCATCCCAACCGGCCTTGGCCGCGAGCGGCGCCAGCGCCGCGCTCGCGACAAACGTGACGCGCTCAATGCCGAAGATGAGCGCCGTCTCCATGATGCCGGCGATGATGCGCCCCAGCAGATCGTGGCGCGGTTGGCCTTGCGCTGTATCGGGCGCGGGACAAAACCGCGTCGCCTCCCAGACATCGGGTCCAGCGGGCGGTTCATCATCGCAAAGGAAACGGAAATGATCGCCCAAAAGATGCGGCCGATCGGTCGGTAAGAGCCGCGCCGAGCCCGTAACCGGCGCACGCGGCGCCGCCGCCTCGATGAGATAAATCGCTTCCGGACAATCGTAGGCGTCTATTTCGATGCCGGCGCTTTCCTCCAGGCGCCACTTCAACTGATCG
Source organism: uncultured Terricaulis sp. (assembly GCA_964446305.1). Lineage (GTDB taxonomy): Bacteria > Pseudomonadota > Alphaproteobacteria > Caulobacterales > Aquidulcibacteraceae > Vitreimonas. The sequence continues at coordinate 11,281 of CAYUOC010000006.1, forward strand.
ATGAATACCTCTTTGCGCTGGCGATGCATCTCCATCAGCGCATGGTGATAATGGCGCCGGTTCTCAGCGGTGATGATGTGGATCATGGGGGCTCCGGTCGTCAAAGGACGGCTAGAGCATGCGTATTCCGAGCCAGCCGCAAATAGGCACGGACGTGCCTATTGACAACGCCACGTCACGTGATCTCAGCACACGTCTTCGAGCCTGATCTGCCCGTCTTTGAGCGCGCGCACGAACGCCTGCACGCGGCTTGCGACGCCGTATTTGTGCATCGCGCGACGGACGATATTGTGAACCGTGTGTTCGCTGAGACCCAGGATAACAGCCATGTCGCCATCGTCCTTGCCCTGACCCAACAGCTGCACGCATTCCCGTTCGCGCGGGCTCAGAACGGGTCTCGCCGGCAACCCCGCCAGACGCAGTCGGCGAGCGCACTCGTGCGCATAGACGCCGTACCAAGTGGCCTTCTGCGCATTGAGCGGGTCGACACCATCCGGCCCGATGACGAGTGAACAGGACGCCGGCAACGCGTCCGGCGCGTGAATCGGAATAGTGATCCCATCGATGAGACCGGCTTCAGCCGCTTCGCTCAGAATTCGAATTTGATCGGCCGCCAAGCCCGCACGAAAGGCCCGGTCGCTCCACTGGAACGGCAGCGTTTGACGCCGCGCCCTCCAATAGACCGGATCGCGCTTCGCATAGTTCTGGTTACTGAAGCGCTGCAGCCATGGGAGCGGATAGTCCACCATCATCACCGCTTCCGCAGGCGGCCGCAGCGGATCGACGTGAGAGGCGCATGCGGCATGCGTGAAGCCGAGTTCGCGGATCTCGCGCATGAACGCGAGTTGAAGTTCGTCAACGCTTGTGGCGCGATCGCAGACCTCCGCGAACGCCCAATTGATGCGGGCTTGCATGAGAAACTCCTCGCCTCCGCAACTTTAGATGGCGAAGAAGCTTCGATGACAAGAGAGAGCGTGACGTTTGCGGACGAAATCTCCGCGAGCGATAAAGGTGAATATCTTTTGAGAAATCTTCACCATGATTTTTAGGGAGCGCTTCCCGTGGCTCGGGCTCGTTTCAAGCGATCGGTTTGATTTGCCCCGAGCCGATTGCGCGCGCCACAGCTTGGATGCGCGTGCTTGCGCCCAGGCGCACACGCGCGCGCTCAATGTGGCGCCGGACAGTGGCGACGCTCAGCCCCAAGCCGCGCGCGATATCGGCATCGACGAGACCGCTGGCGCAAAGCTCAAGGCATTGTCGCTCGCGCCTACGTAGCTCCACAAAACGCGGCGCCGAGGCGATGCACATTTGCGCAGCGCGGTGATGTACAACCACATTGACCAATTTGCCGGCGGCATAGGTGTCTTCCGGCATGTCTGGATCACTCGCCACCAGGGACGCGGAGGCGCGACGAGGAAGCATGGACGCCAAACTATGGGTGCGCCCATGGCGGAGGCCGAATTCGCGTGCCTCATTGAGGATGCGGCGCTGACGCCAAGACAGCGGTTGAAGAAACTCGGGGTCAGTCCAAACGAACTCCCCACTCCCGGCCTCCGCCGCGCGATAGACCGGATCGACGAGGTGATAACGCTGTGTCGAAAAATGAGCGATCCATTCGTCGGGGTAGTTCTGGAATACATAAGCCGCGTTATCGGGCCGCAACGGGTCGGCATGGACGCCGAGAGCCACGAAGGTGAATCCCATCTCAACCAAACGCTCTCGCCAAATGCTTTCCAGTTCGAGCAGCGTCGTCGCCGCATCGCACGCGGCGGCGAAGGCGATCATCTCGGCGCTGATGAGGTTTTCGCGCATGCAACCCGAAGTGTAGCCGATTTTGGACGCCACTTCACCTGGCAAGCGCCGCCTTAATTGAGCGCTTAACACCAATGCGCGTGATGAAACTCCCACGCGAGCAGGCAGCGTTAGCGCGGCATGCCTCGATAGAGTTGCAACAGGTGGCGCCACTAGGAATTGGGCGAGACGCTTCTGCTCATGTGGGAGCGGACGCTTCATTTGCGGTTGGTGTGGGGCGGCATTGCAGCTGCTTCGATCAGCGTGCTCGCCTGCTTCGCGGCGACGCAAGCATGCGCGCAGACATTCGGCTATCAAGCAGCGCTCGGTAAACCCGTTTTTGTCTTCGGCTCAGCGCCGATCTATGCACCCTTCTCAGTTCTGACTTGGTCCGAGCGCTGGAGCGACACGTATCCTCGCGCCTTTGCGATGCCGAAGCTGATCGTTTTCGTCGGCTTCCTCAGCAGCGCGATGCTTGTGCTGCTAGCGCTAAAGTCGCCCCATCCCAGTCAGCGGCCGTTTGGCGCAAAGAGCTGGGGAAGCCGCAAGGATGCACGCCAAGCCGGCCTCTTCGCTGAAGGCGGCATCATCATCGGCCAGCTCGATGGCGAGATTCTCGCCTACGATGGTCCCCATCACCTCTTGCTGACCGGCGGCACGCGCTCGGGCAAGACGCGCGGCAGCGTCATCCCGACCTTGCTCGCTTGCCCACATTCAATCCTCGTCTTGGATTTGAAGGGCGAACTTCATTCCGGCGACGCCCGCGTCGAGTTCCCAGGCACCGCTGGTTGGCGCGCCAAGCTCGGCCCCGTCATCCGCTTTGCGCCAACCGATGCGATCTCAGACCGGTTCAATCTGCTGGATACGATCCGGCCGGGTGCGCAAGAGGTGCGCGACGTTCAGAACCTGGTTGAACTCATTGCCGACCCCTACGGCGACGGGCGCTTCCAGGAGTTTTGGGATCGCGCCGCCAAGCAAATCCTCGCCGGCCTTATCATCCACGTCGTCTATGCCGAACCGCTGCCTAGCAAGACGCTGGCGCGCGTGTTTGAGTTGCTCGCCCGTTTCGACGACACGGTGAAGCTGATGGAGGCGACGCTTCATCGCAAGAACGAAACAAGCGGCGAGCCTGAAACGCACCCAGAGGTCAAACGCGCCGCGCACTCCTACGCCGCCTACCATGAGAAGCTCCGAGCCGGCATCAAGGCGACGGCCGAGAGCTATCTTGGACTCTTCGCCGATCCGCTCGTGCGCCAGAACACGGCGACGTCCACCTTCCGCATCTCAGACCTCATGTGCGCGGAAGAGCCGGTGACGCTCTATTTGTGCTGGCCGCCGAACGACGCCAAGCGCGTCAAACCGCTTATCCGTCTTGTCTTCGGCGCCGTGCTCCGCGTTCTGATGGAGCATCAAGAGCGCGCCGCCGATGGGCGCGACAAGAAGCGCAATCTTCTGCTGCTGCTCGATGAATTCCCGCAACTCGGCAAGCTCGACGTGTTCGAGCAATCGATGGGCGCGATGGCGGGCTACGGCTTGAGAGCCTATCTCGTCACCCAGTCGCTGCATCAGGTCACGCAAGCCTACGGGCGCTATCACACGATTCTAGACAATTGTCAGATCGTCACGAGCTTTGCGGCGACCGATGTCGAAACCGCCGAGACGATCTCAAAGCTCGCTGGCGACATCTTCGAGATGCGGCCGCAAGAGACTTGGTCCGGCAAGCGTCAATTGTTTGGCCTCGACCATCGCGCCATCACCTATCGCGAGGAACGTCGCCCGTTGCTGTTGCCATCCGAGGTGCGCCGGCTCAGCGAACGCGAGGAACTGATCTTCGTCACTGGCGCAAAGCCGCTGCGCGCCGAGAAACTGCGCTACGATGAAGAGCCTATCTTTCGTGCGCGGCTGCTGCCGCCCCCGGAGGAGGCGCGCCGGCGCGCGCTGCCTTCGCCTTGGATTGGCTTCTCATCACTCGGCTTCGCGCAGCGCCGCGCGCCTGACGCGCCACCCGGTCGCGATGGCGCAATTGTTCGCGCCGTCACCCAGAAATCGCCGCTGCGTTCGCGCACCCCGCCAGAGCAGCAGCAGGGCGATCTCCTTTCGGCGCTGGAGACAAATCCCCCGGAGGAAAGCAAGGAAACCGATCCTTCAACCACTGCGCCAGCTGCGGCGCACACGTCCTCCCGCTTCGCGCTGCGCCCCTCCTCCGGCGAATCTTCCGGCGAGGCTGGCTCATGACCGCCAAGCCCAAGAAGAAGATCACAATCTATCTTGAGCATGACCTCGCGCGTGCGCTGGATTTGGAGGCGCGTCTGCGTGGTCTACCCACGACGCGGGCTGCGGCCGATGCGCTGCGGCGCGTCTTCCTCGATGAAAAGGATGAAGCAGTCGCCGACACCGTGAAGATGCGGTTGGACCGCCTTGAGAAGCGTGAAGTGGTGCGCGAGCGTGAAATCGCCATCGTCAAGGAAACTCTGCTTCTCTTCATCCGCGTCTGGCTGGAGCATACGCCCCCGCCGCGTGAAGAGACCATTGACGCCACCAACGCTGTCGCCGAGCGCCGCTTTCAGTCCTTCCTTGAACTTCTCGCCGAGAGCATGGCGCCTGGTCAGACGCTCTTTCCCTACGCGGCTCACGGCCGCCAAAGCAGAAGCGGCGCAGCCATCAATGGAGCGGCCGAATGAACGCGATGGCGCCTCCGCAAGAACGCGTCGTCGCCGAACGGCGACTGGCTTCTCTGACGGGAGCGCTGGGTCCGGCGTTGCAGGCCGCCCTGGCGGACGACGCCGTCGTCGAAGTGCTGATCAATTGCGATGGTCAGATGCGCGTCGATCGCGTCGGCCGCGGAATCGAAACGACATCGACGCACCTCAGCGTAGCGGAGCGTGAGACTGCGATCCGTCTGCTCGCCGCCGAGGCGTTCGAAACTGTCACCGAAGACCATCCATACCTTGCCGCGACCCTCCCCGGCTCCGGCGCGCGGGTGCAGGCGCTGATCGCGCCCATCGTCAGCGCGCCGGTGTTGGCGATCAGAAAGCGGCCCAAACTCATCTACACGCTCGATGACTATTTGCGCGCCGGCATCGCTTCGCCCGCGCAAGCCGCACAATTGCGTCAAGCCATCATTTCACGGCGCAACATCGTGGTCGCCGGCGGTACTGGGTCGGGCAAGACGACGCTGCTCAATGCCTTGCTCGCCGAGCCCGACTTCTCCGCCTCGCGCCTACTCATCTTAGAGGACACCGCCGAATTGCAGTGCGCCGGGGCCGACGTCGTTCAGCTCCTCACCAAGCGCACGCACCCGCAAGTTTCGATGCGCGATCTCGTACAAATGACGTTGCGCCTCCGTCCCGATCGGATCGTCGTGGGCGAGGTGCGCGACGGCGCAGCGCTCGAAGTCTTGAAAGCGTGGAACACCGGTCATCCCGGCGGGCTGTTGACCATTCACGCCAATTCCGCCGCCGACGCGCTGCTGCGGCTTGAAGATCTCTGCCTTGAGACCGGCGCCGCGCGTCCCGAGCGGCTCATCGCGTCCGCCATCGACACAATCGTCTTCATGGCGCGCACAGCGCAAGGCCGCCGCATCGATGAAATCGTCAGCTGCAAGGGAGACCGGCGATGACAACATCACGCTTCAAAGTGGTCGCGACGGGTGCAGTGATCGTGCTCGTCTTTGCCACGGCTGGACCAGCTTTCGCTTCCGGCTCCGGCATGCCGTGGGAGGCGCCCCTCCAGCAAGTGGTGGATTCGATCACAGGGCCTGTCGCACGCGCTGCCGCTGTTATCGCTATTATCATCTCGGGCGTCGGCATCATCTTCGGCGAAGGCGGCGGCGGCATCAGAAAGCTCGCGTTCGTGGGCCTCGGCATCGCCATCATGTTCGCGGCGGTCTCATTCTTCCTGGATTTCTTCGGTTTTGCCGGCGGGGCGGTGCTCTAATGCTTGATGAACCCGAAGGCTATCGCGTTGCCTTGCGCACTTCGCTGACGCGCCCGCTGCTGATTGCGGGCGTCCCGCGCACATTCGCAATTATGAACGCGACGGTCGCGGCAGCCATCGCCTTTGGTTTGCAGCAGCCGCTCATCGGCTTTCCGCTCTGGGCGATCATCCAAGGCGCAGGCGCCTACGCTTCCTCGCGCGACCCTTGGTTCTTGGACACCTGGCCGCGCGCCATGGCCAAGCCTTCTTATTTCAGCGCGTGAGCCAGCGATGATGGATCTCCGCCCCTATCGCCAGAGTGAAGCCCGCCTCGCCGATTGGTTGCCCTGGGCCGGACTTGTCGCCGATGGCGTCGTCATCAACAAGGACGGCGCCTTTCAACGAACGCTGACTTTTCGCGGACCCGACCTCGATTCCTCGACGCTCTCTGAATTGATGGGCGCGAGCACCAGACTCGACAACGCACTGAAGCGCTTCGGGTCAGGATGGTGCCTGCACGTGGAAGCGCGGCGTTCGGAGACGAAAGAATATCCGGGCAGCGACTGGCCGGACGCCCTCTCATGGCTCATTGACCAGGAACGCGCGCAAGACTTCGCCGCCGCCGGGGGACGCTTCGAGAGCGCCTATTTCCTGACATTGTCGTGGCTTCCACCAAGCGAAACGTCGGGAAAGTTCGAGGCCGCGCTATTCGCGAACGGCGCCTCGTCCGGTCAGATCGGAGTCGATTACAAAGCCTGCCTCACAAGCTTCATTGAGGAGACGCAATCGTTCAAGTCTCTGCTCGACCTTGTCATGAACGAAGTGCGCTTTCTCGATGGCGCCGACACGCTTACCTATTTGCATTCATGCGTTTCGGACCGGCCGCATCCTATTTCAGCGCCGCTGACACCGTTTCACATCGACGAGCTCATTTCCGATTCCGCTCTTGTTGGCGGCGTCGCGCCCCAGCTCGGCGACCTACACCTCAAAGTGCTCTCCGTACGCGCCTATGTGACCGAGACTGAGCCCGGGCTTCTCGATGCGCTCAACCGGCTGGGTGTCCCATATCGCTGGGTTACGCGGGTCATGCCCCTCGACCGGGAAGAAGCGCGGAGCGAGATCGAGAAAATCCGCAAGCGCTGGTTCTCCAAACGCAAAGGCATTCTGACGCTACTGCGCGAAGCGCTCTATCGCGAAGAAGCCACGCTCCTCGACAACGACGCGACGGCGCAGGCTGAAGACGCCGATCTCGCCTTGCAGGAAGTGAACGGCGAAGCCGCAGGCGCGGCATATGTGACGTTGACTATCACGGTCGCCGACGCAAACGAGGCCACCGCGTTCGAGCGCATTCGTCAAATACGCCAAGTCGCCGACGGCATGGGCTTCGTCACCGCGCTCGAAACCATCAACGCCGTGGAGGCCTGGCTGGGTTCTTTGCCTGGCCAGCCCTATGCCGATCTCCGTCGCCCGATCCTGTTGACCCCGTCGCTCGCACACTTGTTGCCGCTGTCAGCGGTTTGGGCGGGCGAAGCCCACAACAAGCATCTGAACGGCCCGCCGCTCCTGGTTGCTGCAACAGATGGGGCAACGCCCTTCCGCCTCAACCTTCATCATGGCGATGTCGGTCATACTCTGATCGTCGGACCGACCGGCGCCGGCAAATCCGTCCTGCTCGGCCTCATCGCCGCGCAATGGCGCCGCTATGCGCGCGCGCAAGTCTTCATACTCGATGCGGGGCGCTCAAGCCGTGCGCTAACGCTTGGTCTGGGCGGCGCATTCATTGATCTGATGCAAGACGAAGCGCAAGCATCGATCGCGCTGCAGCCGCTGGCTCATATTGATGATGAAGCCGAGCGCGCTTGGGCGCGCGATTGGCTGGTCGCGCTTCTTCACCGCGCCAGTATCGACCTTAATCCCGCGATGCGCGAAGAAATCTGGGCCGCACTCTCGGTGCTTGGCGCAAGGCCTCCAAACGAGCGGACGCTCTCGGTCCTGTCGGCGCTCATCCAGGACGGCGGCATCCGCACGGCGCTCCAGCCGTTTACACACGCTGGGCCTTGGGGCCGCCTGATCGACGCCGAAAAAAGCCATCTGGCCGGGCACAACGTACAGGCGTTCGAAATGGGCGAACTCATGTCGAGCGCAGATGCCCTGGCGGCGGCGCTGCCGTGTCTCGTCCATGCGCTGGAAGCACGCTTCGATGGGCGCCCAACCCTGCTCATTCTCGATGAAGCATGGGCCTATCTGCGCGACCCGACGTTCGCCGGACAGATCCAAGCCTGGCTGAAGACCTTGCGCAAGAAGAACGTGGCCGTTGTGTTCGCAACGCAAGAGTTGGCCGATGTAGAAACCAGCGCAATCGCCGCCACCATTCTTGAAGCCTGCCCTACCCGCATCTTCCTCGCCAACGATCGCGCGCGCGAGCCGCGCACACGCGCCTTCTACGAAAGGCTCGGTCTCAACGCCCGCCAGATCGCTCTGATCGGCGAAGCCGCGCCCAAGCGGGACTATTATGTACAGACCCGTAGCGGCGCCAGGCTCATAGACTTGGCGCTCGGGCCCGCGGCGCTCGCCTTCCTCGGCGCCTCCACCCCTCATGATCAGCGCGCCATCGATGCTGTGCGCGCTGAGGCCACTCCCTCCGGCTTTGCCGCGGCTTGGCTTGAACACAAGGGGCTCGCCGACGCCGCACTCGCTCTGCATCGATTCGCGGCCGCGACTTCCCCGCACCTGCAAAGCCAGACTGAGGGAGCAATCACATGACGCGCACACCACGTCTTTTCATTGCCGCTTGCGCGCTCGCGCTCACATTGGGTGGAGCGCCCGCTCGCGCCCAATGGGTCGTGATCGATCCCGCCAATCTCGCGCAGAGCATTTCGCAAGTGACGCACATGATCTCGCAGATCAACAACCAGATCGAACAGATCCGACAACAGGCGCAGATGCTAGAGAGCCTCGGCCTCGAAATGTCGCCCGAATTGTCGGCCTCGATCGGGCAAGTGCGCAGCCTGCTGCGCGAAGCGGAAGGGCTACAGCAGAATGCGCAAACCATCGCGGGCGATATGCGCGAACTCTATCCCGACGACGCCTCTAGATTCGATCTCGATGGGTTGCTCAGCCAGTCCGACCGCTGGCTCGAGGAAAGCCGCGACAGCGTCGAGACGCTCATGACGATCAGCGCGTCGGCCAGTAGCGACGGCCTGGACCATGCCGACCGCGCGATGTCGCGAGCGCTCCAGGCAAGCTCGCAAGCACAGGGGCAGACGTCCGCGGAACAAGCGACGGCGCAAGCAATCGGCGTCCTCTCCTCACAGATAGCGCAGCTCCAAGCACTGCAGGCCGCTCAAGCACGCGCCCTTGCCTCCGAACGCCTCGAACAAATCGCGCGTGAAGAGCGCGCGCGCGAGGTGCGCCGCCGCGCCTTCCCTGCTGACATCTCGAATGATGCGCCCGCCGTGCAGCCGCGTTTCTGATCCACATGAACACGGGCAGCGTCAACTCCTTCCTCGATCGGTTCCTGGGTCTAGCCGACCGCGGCTTTGGCCTGATCCAGGGCGATGTCGCGTTCGTTCTGAATGCGCTCATCGTCATATCGGTGACGCTCGCCGGCGCTATGTGGGCGCTTAAAGCCGAAGCGCCGATCGCGCCCTTTTTCCGCAAGGTGCTGTTCGTTGGCCTGTTCGCGTTTCTTGTGAACAATTGGAACGCGATCGCAGGCGCCATCAATCAATCGGGCGCGGCGCTCGGCTTGAAGGCCGGCGGCTCCGGCATGAGCCTCGCACAATTGCACGACCCCGCGCGCGTCGCGGTTCAAGGCAAGGAGCTTTTCGGCCGCGTCATGGAGATGGGCGATGGGCTGAACATCTTCACGGATTTCCTGACGCTCGCCACCATCTTGCTCTCGGGCGTCATCATTCTCATCGCCTTCTTCGCGCTTGCGCTGCAGATCTTCGTGCAGCTCATCGCCTTCAAGCTTGGCTCGCTCGCGGCCTTCGTCGCCCTGCCCTGGGGCGTGTTCTCGGGCACGGCGTGGGCCGCCGAACGGCCGCTCGGCTGGGTCGCAAGCTCGGCGATCCGGCTCTTTCTATTGGCCTTCGTCGCCAGTGTGGCGCTCGCCTTCGTTGCTGAGTTGCCGCAGACGATGACGCTCGCCAATGGCGGCGCGCTCGATGTGCTGCTCTTCGGCCTCACTATTCTTGCGCTTTCGTTCCTTGCGCCGACGCTTGCCAGCGAAGTGATGCAGGGCAATCCCAGCCTCTCGGCCGCTCAACCCATTCAAGGCGCAATGGCTGGCGCCGGGATGGTCGTTGGCGCCGCCGTCACGACAAAGCTCATGACCTCCGGCCGCGGCGGCTCACGCGCGCGTCCCGCGCGAGGACGCGGCGCGACCGGCGGCGCACGCCCACGACCGAACTATGCGGCGATGCGTCCGCAGCAGAAGTCCTGACATGGAGAAGGCATCGTCATGAACTTTCCTTTCCGGCGACCTCCCCGGGCTTACGCGGCAGAAGCGCCAGACACGCCCTTTGCGCGCGCCCAACAAGCGTGGGACTTGCGCATGGGTTCGGCGGTGCAAGCAGCCGTGACCTGGCGCTGGCTCGCGCTCGGCCTTGGTCTGCTCGCTATCGTGCTTGCAGCCGGTCTCACCTTCGTAGCTCTCCAGAAGCGCACCTTCGTTCATGTGGTTGAGGTCAGCCCGCAAGGCCGCGTGCTCTCGGTTGAACCGCTTTCCGCGCGCTACACGCCGACCGACGCGCAAGTGAGCTATTTTCTTGGTCACTTCGTCCGTCTGGTGCGCGAGATTCCAACCGATGGCGTGGTGCTGCGCCAGAACTGGTTCGCGGCTTACCGCTTCCTGACGCCGCAGGCGTCGCAACAGCTCAACGAGATCGCGCGGGAAGACGATCCGTTTGAGCGTCTAGGCACGAGCGCGCGGACCGCCGTTATCACATCGGTCGTGCAGCGCTCAGAGGCGACGTGGCAAGTGAGCTGGATCGAAGCCACGCACGGCGCCGATGCGCGCTCAGCCCAGAGCTTCACAGGCCTTTTCACGGTGCGCTTCGATCGGCCACGCAATGCTGACGCGCTGATGCACAATCCACTGGGGCTCTTCATCACCGAATTCTCGATGTCGCCGGAAACCCCGGCGTTCTCGTCGTCGCGAGTTCAGCCATGAACAAAACCGCCCTTCTCTGTTTCGCGTTCACGAGCCTCGTCTCCACGCCTGCGCAGGCGCAAAGTTCAAGGCCTCCGACGCCGATTGCCGCGCTTGCAGAAGCCAACGCCGAAGCGCGCCGGCGCCCTGACCCGGCCAACTTCACCGACGCCACTCAGATCTACGATTATGCGCCGGGCGCCATCTATGAAGTCTACGGCGCGCCCGGCTTCATCTCGACCGTGCTGCTCGAGCCCGGCGAGACAATCGTGACCGTCGCAGCGGGAGACACCACCCGCTGGATGGTCGAACAGGCGGTTGGGGGCGACGTCGCCAATGCGCGCGCCATGCTGCTGATCAAGCCGACGCGCGCCAATATCCGGACCAACATCGTGCTTATAACTGATCGCCGCAGCTACGCCATCGAGGCGGTCGCAACGAATGGCCAAACCTATTCCGCGCAGACCGCGTGGCGCTATCCCGCCGCCGACAACAACGACCTCGCAGGCGCCCCTGCCGCACTGGAGACGCTGAACTTCGGCTATCGCGTCCGCACCGTGCGCGGCTTCAATCCCCGCTGGCGGCCCGTTCGAGTATTCGACGACGGTCGAAAGACCTACATCGAGTTTCCGCCAGCGATGGCCACAAGCGAAGCGCCGCCGCTCTTCGTGATCGAAAACGGCGAGGCGGGGCTCGTCAATTATCGGGTATCTGGCGGGCGCTACGTGATCGACCGCCTCTTCGACATCGCCGAGCTTCGGTTAGGCGCCGAGCGTCCGGTGATCGTGCGCATCAGCCGGGACGGTGCTGATGCGCCCCGAACAACGCGCCGCGGGAGACGCTCATGACCGCCTCGCAGTCCAAGCCAAGCGATGATGCACGCGCATCACCTGCATCCGTCACGGCAATTCGCGCCGCGCCGCCAAAGCCGCGACGGCTCTCGCGCAAGACCCTGATGGCGGGCGCCCTCGGCCTCGGCGCTCTTATCGCGTTTGCGCTCATTAACGGACTGTCGGAGCGGGACCGCGCGCCGGCCTCTGGCGACGATGGCTCACAAACTCTGCAGGCGTCTAACCCGCCAGAGAACATTCGCGAGGCCCCTGCAAACTACGACCTGGCGACGCTGCAGCCGCCCGAGGAAGGCCACGACTATTTCTGGGGCGATCACGCGCCGGCTGGGGCGACGTTGTCTACGCCGGACGGCGCCGGTTCCGCCACATATGAGCCAGCCCGCCCCTCGCCGCTTGAAGCGGAGGCCGACGCGGCGCGCACGTCATCCATTCTCTTTTCAGAGCGCCGCGGCGTTGCACGCCCTGCGGACGGCCGGAGCTTCACTGAGACCGGCCGGCGCGCCGCGTTCCTCAATGGTCAGCGCGGACGCGACGAAGGCACGCTCGACGCAATCTATGCGCCGCCGCGCTCGCCTTACACCGTGCAAGCCGGCGCCACGATTTCCGCGGCGCTGATCACCGCGCTAAACTCCGATCAGCCTGGGCGTGCCATTGCTCAAGTGAGTGAGAACGTCTTCGACAGCGTCACGGGCGAGACCTTGCTCATTCCGCAGGGCGCGCGCCTGATCGGCTCTTATGATTCCGATACGGACTACGGCGAGCGGCGGCTGCTGGTGGTCTGGAACAGGCTCATCATGCCGAATGGTTGGTCGATCCCGCTGCGCGCGATGCCCGGCGCCGACGCCGCGGGAAGCGCGGGCCTAACCGGCGATGTCGACGCCCACATTGGGCGCATTGCATTCGCTTCGCTCGTATCCGCCGTGCTTGGCGTCGCAGCCAATGAAAGTGAGGACGAAGAGGACGCGCGTCTTTCACAAAGCATCGGCGACGCCGCCGCTCAACAAGCGGCGCAGACCGGATCACGCCTGGTCGATCGCGAACTCAATGTGCGCCCCACTTTGCGAATTCGCGCCGGCGCGCGGGTACGCGTGCTCGTCAGCCAAGACATTCAGCTACGCCCCTACCCGCCGTGAAGAAGCAACGCGACAAGGACGAGCGCTTGGCGCAGCCCGATCTCTTTGGCGACGCGAGCCTAATGCGAGCGTCTGCGCCCAGGCCACCGCCTTCACGAGCCCGATCCGCGGCCATGGCGCCAGCAAGACGCGACACCGCGCCGCCACCGCCGCTCCTGCTCAACGTTCGAGAGGCGGCCGCCCGTCTTGGACTCTCAAAGTCCACGCTCGACAAGATGCGCTGCGTCGGCAAAGGGCCGCGTTACGTCAGATCGACGGATAGGGCAGTTCGGTACGACCCCGCCGACCTCGACGCTTGGATCGCTGCGCGACGGAGCCAGAATGACGCCGGGATCGATTAGGACCGTCAATCCCCGGTGAATCGCCGCCTGATTCATTTCCGCTCTTTTGTCGGGGTTGGATGAGTTGGGCGTAAAGACCGAACTATCCCAAGAACGGCCCTTCCCGCTCCATCGCCGCAAAGCGGACGCCGGCCCTCCGATGCTCAGCTGAAGAGCGGGCATTTCCGCTCAGTCGATCTCGTACTTACCTGCCGATCGATTTGAACGTAGAATGCTTCTAAGAGCTTGTGGGGGATGGGATGTCAAACCGGCAAGACCACAATGAAGCACTAGATCGTGTCGACACAAAGATCGGAATCTTGTTGGCGTTCCTAAGCGCATCAGCTTGGGTATGGGTGGCACAGTTTCAGGCAAACGACGGGAGAGAAATTCTCTTCGCGCGGATCGGAGGCGTCACGACGCTGGCGGGTGTCCTTCTTTGCTTGCTCTGCATTCCATTCGGCGGGTTTGCTCGCCACTCCAGCACGAGACTGCAAATACGGGCGGCGCTTCTTTCTGTAGCTGCGTTCGCAGGCATAGGGTCAACAGTCATGATGGCTGCCATCTTCGCGATTCGAAACGGGCTGATCGCGTGGTAGAAAAGACGGGTGCTAGCGGGGCTACATCCCAATAGCGGTCATTCGTGCAAAAGTCCGGCTAGCGGACATTTTGGGGGCACGGCACCTTCTTGAGATTTTAGCTTAGCCCGTACAAATCCAACGTAGTCTCGCCGCGTCGGATGCGCGCAACCTTTTCACGTTCGTTGGCTTCTCGTCGAACACCAGCCGCCAGCGCTACTTGAACATCGGCTTGAGGCAGAACAACAACGCCGTCTCGGTCGCCAACGACCAAGTCGCCCGGCTTCACCACAACTTCGCCGATCCGAATTGGTTGCTGCACCCATACAGGTGCGTCGAAGCCCTTGATCGTACCGCGGATGCAAACGCCATTCGAGAACACGGGAAACGACGCCTCCGCTAACCCAGCGCTATCACGCACGCCACCGTCGATCACCAAGCCGCCTAGCCCCCGGCTGATCGCGGCCTCGTTCAGAATATCGCCCCAGTACCCTGCCTCGACGCCTCCGCTGCAATGAACCACCAGGACTTCGCCTGGCGCCGCACGATAGAGCGCGCGGTGGATCCAAAGATTGTCGAACGCCGGTATGTGTACGGTGTATGCGGGACCGCTTAGCCGCATCGCCGGATGCACTGGCTTTATCGCCGAGGGTAACGCGCCGATGCGGCCGGCTGCTTCGTGCAGCGTGGCGGCTCCCAAGCGGCGCGCGAGTTCAAGATCTTCAGCCGAGAACATCAGCCGCGCCGCTGCAGTGTATGATAGCGCTGTTGCTTGCGCGCTTCGTCCAACCGCATCCCGCTGGCGACGGCCGCGCGAATGCGTTCCTCCGCCTCGTGGATCTCCTCAGCTGCCGCAAGCACCTCTTCTTCCCGCGCGCGCGGTATAGCGACCACCCCATCGGAGTCGCCTCGAACGAGGTCGCCCGGCGTCACGCGCGCATCACCAATGGTGACGGCCACCTGGGTCGCCTCAAGCTGCACACGATCCTTGCCCGTGCGCATCGAATATGAGCGGCTGTAGAGCGGATATCCCAACTTCAACGCAAGATGCGTATCGCGGCAGGCGCCATCTATCACGGAGCCGGCGACGCCACGCTGCGTGGCCGTAAAGGTTAGAATGTCGCCCCAGACGGTGGCGTCGGGTCGGCCGCCATTGTCTATGACGATAACGCTTCCGGGCTCGACGTCGTCGATAAAATCACCCACGCTCCCGCCCGGATGCCCCGCTGGGGCGTAGGCCAAGGTGAAAGCACGGCCGGTCACACTGAAGGCATGATCAAGCGGCTTGATGCCAAGGCACTGGCCGGAGATGCCGAGCTTATCGAGCGCGTCGCTTAGCGTCGCAGTATCGAGTTTGCCCGCACGCTGGACGTTGGTGTCACTCATCGCCGTCTCGCCGCTCCAACATGTGCTCGTAGTCTCCGCCCATGATTTCACTCACCCTGCCGCCGTTAAGCACTGCCTTGGTCATGGCAGCCTCTTTCGCGGCGATCGCTTCGGCGCTCTCCAGAACGTCGCCGATCTTGGCCGCGGGGATAAAGGCAGCGCCGCTTCCGTCAGCGACCACATAATCGCCGCTGCAAACCGACACGCCGCCGATCTCGACAGGCGCTGCGGTCGCCACCTCGTAAACGCGCCCGCGCGCGGTACGTGCGGTGGTGCCACGCGCATAGACCGCAAAGCCGGCGTCACGCGCCTCGTCGACATCGCGTGCAAACCCGTCGACGATGACACCACTGAGGCGCTTAATGCGGGCTGCGTTGGACAAGATGCCCCCCCAGCCCGCGCACTCGACGCCGCTTGTGTGTTCAACGACGATCACATCGCCCGCATCGGCCTGATCGATCGCCGCCGCGCAAAGATGGCGGACAGGACCAGCCTCGGAGGGCTTGCCCGCCGCCAAACGAACAGTGACCACCCGTCCACTGATGCGGACGGGCGCCGCAAGCGGACGCAATCCCGTCACCGAGGCCGCCAAGCCCAGTTGATCCAGGGCATCGGAGATGGCGCACGCATCCAAGCGCAGAAGCCGCTCTCGAATGCTGGACCGTGCGTCAGTCATTCCAACCTCACTTAGCAGACGTCTGCTTACTTCGCCGCCGGGCGAGCTGCAAGCCGGTTGTCGGCGTATTGACAGACGTAAGTCTAATTTGCGAGATATATGCAGACGTCTGCCCACTTTGAGGATGCCGCCGTGCCAGCGCACACCACGACCCGTCTCGAACCGGCAGACTTCGCAGCGGCGCTGGCCCGGTCGGGGCTATCGCCGCTTTGGCGCAATTTGCACAATCTGGTGCCGCCCGAGCCGCGGCCAGCCGCCCTCGCCGCGCATTGGAGCTATGGCAAGGGCATCAGGCCGCTACTGATGGAAGCAGGCGCGCGCATCAGCGCCGCTGAGGCGGAGCGGCGTGTGCTGGTGCTGGAGAACCCAGGCCTCCCAGGGCAGGCGGCCGCCACCGGCTCGCTTTATGCCGGCTACCAATTGGTGCTTGCCGGAGAAGTCGCGCGCGCGCACCGGCACAGCCAATCAGCGCTTCGGTTCGTGATCGAGGGCAAAGGCGCCTTCACCACCGTGTCCGGCGAGCAATTGCTCATGGCGCCGGGTGATCTGGTGCTTACCCCACGCTGGACATGGCACGACCACGGCAATGAGAGCGGTGCGCCGATCGTATGGCTGGACGGATTGGACATTCCGCTCGTCAGCTTCTTGAACGCCGGATTCGCAGAGCCATCAGAGCAGGAAGCTCAGCCTATCACCAAAGCGGCCGGCGATTCGCTCGCGCGCTTCGGGTCCAACATGGCGCCGGCCTCGTGGCGCGCAGCGGCGCCCGAAACGCCGCTCCTCCACTATCCGTACGCCCAATGCCGGGGCGCGCTGACCGCGCTCGCGGCAACTGAACAACCTGATCCTCACCACGGCCACAAGCTGCGCTACATCAATCCGACCAACGGCGGCGACGTCCTGCCGACAATGGCGGCCTATCTACAAATCCTCCCGCGATCCTTTGCGACCAAACCCTACCAGACGACAGAATCGAGCTTATTCGTCGTCGCCGAAGGTGAAGGACGCACACACGTCGGCGGCCAGACCTTTGAGTGGCGTCAGCACGACGCCTTTGTCGCACCTTCATGGTCGACGGTGACACACCAAGCAGAACGTGAAGCCGTCCTGTTCAGCTTTTCCGATAGCCCCGTGCAACGCGCCCTCGGCTTGTGGCGCGAGAGAACCAGCGAGTAACGGCTTCAATGACTTTCACCTTGCCACAGACATTCGCCGCCTTCGACGACGGCAGCCAGTTTCCGGTCCGACGCATCTATTGCGTCGGCCGAAACTATCGCGCGCACGCTCTTCAAATGGGCGCCGATCCCGACCGCGAAGCGC